>CAYQAC010000251.1:0-5847 GCA_964415255.1 uncultured Polyangiaceae bacterium
GGCCATCGTCACCTTCGCCAGTCCGATTTCCTGCCACCTGGTGGGGCTGGAGCTGACCGTTGAGCTGCGGGGGCCGCTCAGCCGCTGGTGACGCCCGCGATGGCTCAATCGACCCCAAGGCGAAGCAGCCGCTCGGCCGGCGGTGCTTTCTTTGGGGGGAACACCCTTGACTAGCGTGCCGGGTAGTTGTCCTCTTCGCCGCTGTGAGGTGCGACCGGTGTGGGCGGGATAACCCGGACCATGTGACGTTCTGCATGGACTGCGGCCATCGCCTGAAGGCGGCGCAGGCGGCTGTGCAGGGTGACACAGCGGTCAGCGGCACTGCGTTCCTGATGGACGCCCCGCCGCCCTCTCAGGCCTCACGTCCGATGGCGCCTGACTTTGAGTTCGCGCCGCGCCCGGTGGAGAGCAGCTGCGCGCGCTGTGGCACTCGCAACCCCACCTCAAACCGCTACTGCATGGCGTGCGGCGAGGTGGTGGGCGCGGCGACGCCCTTGCCCACAGCGAGCCAAGCGCCGAGCCCCTGCCCGCGCTGTCAGCAGCCGAACGACCCGGGCATGCGCTTCTGCAAGCACTGCGGCGCCGCGCTGCAAGGCGCTGAGGTTGAGGCGCTGTCACGCGCCGCACCAGAGACCCAAGCCTCGCTGCACGCACCCGAGCAGGCGCCGCAGCACGCACACCCGGCGGTCCCGGAGGCCCCTCGCTCGGCGTCCCAACACCCACCAGCGCCTGCCTACCCTGCCCCGGCTGAGCAGCCACCCGCGCTGCAGTACCTCACGCCGCAGCCCTCTCAGGGCGTCCCTTCTCAGCAGCCTGCGCCTGCCACCGTCCCCCAACCCGGGGTGGCCCGCATGGCGGCGGGGGGCGCACCGGTGAGGCCGAGTGAGCGCCCGGGCCCCGTGGTGCGGGGTAAGCTGGTCGTCATCTCCCAGGATGGCAGCCCAGGCCGCGAGTACCCCATCTATGACGAGCAGGTGGATATTGGCCGTCAAGAGGGGACCATCGTGCTGCCCAACGACCCCTACGTGTCACCCCGGCACGCTCGGGTCCTGCTCCGGGACGGCCAGTTCACCATCCGCGACCTGGGGTCGCTGAACGGCGTGTTCGTCCGCCTCACCCGCACCGAGCCGCTGCGAAACAGCGACTTGCTCTTGGTCGGGCTGGAGGTGTTAAGGTTCGAGGTGGTGAGCGAGGCAGAGGCAGGGCTGGGCCAAGCCATCGAGCGAGGGACGCAGGTGTTCGGCTCGCCGATCGCCCAGCGCTTCGCGCGCCTAAGCCAACGAACAGTAGAGGGAGTGACCCGCGACGTGTACCACCTCACCCGCGACCAGACGGTGATCGGGCGTGAAGCAGGTGATATCGTGTTCACCACGGACCCCTTCATGAGCCGCCGCCACGCCGGCATCACCCGTGGCCCCTCGGGCCGTGACTTCAGCCTCCGTGACTTAGGATCCTCAAACGGCACCTACCTCGCCATCCGTGGAGAGCAGCAGCTCGCGGATGGAGACCACGTCCGCATCGGACAACACCTATTTCGTCTGGAGACGGACCGGGCCACCAAGCTGATATGAGCGACCACGGCGAAAGAGCGCAGGGCGAGATCCGCATCCACCTCTTTGGGCGCACGGACGTAGGCCAGATCCGCGAGCATAACGAGGACAACTTCCTCGTCGCTGATCTGACCCGCAGGAGCCGCAGCCTGATGGAGGCCGATCGGCACCAGGTGGTGGCAGAGCGCGGCACGCTGCTCGCGGTGTGCGACGGCATGGGCGGCGCGGCGGCAGGTGAGGTCGCCAGCCAAATGGCCGTCGACATCATCTACGAGAAGCTGGCGGAGGGCGGCGTCCCTACGGATCGTGATGATCTAGCGCGCCGCCTCGTGCGCGCCGTCGAAGAGGCCGGCCAGCGCATCTTCAGCGAGGCGCGCGCTGACCGCAGCCGCCGCGGGATGGGCACCACCGCGACCGTGGCGGCGCTGATGGACTCACGCCTGTTCATGGGCCAGGTGGGGGACAGCCGCGCCTACATCCTGCGCGACAAGCGCCTCACCCAGGTCACCCGCGACCAGAGCCTGGTCAATCAGCTGATTGAGGCAGGGCAGCTGACTGAAGAGGAGGCCGAGACCTTCGAGCACAACAACATCATCCTGCAGGCGCTCGGCACCGCCGACTCCGTCCAGGTGGATCTCACCTACGCCGATCTGTGCCAGGGGGACGTGTTGATGGTGTGCTCCGATGGGCTCAGCGGGATGCTCCGGGCAGACGACATCCGGGAAATTTTGGTCAGCCACCCTGACCCGCTTGAGGCCTGCAAGGTGCTGACGGATCGCGCGAACCTGGCGGGCGGCCATGACAACATCACGGTGATCGTCGCCCGCTTCGAGGGCGATCTCCCCGAGGCGGGGCCAGACGACACCCTCGCCTACACCAAGTACGCCATCAGCAACCAGCTGGCCGCGGACGCCACGGTGCGCGCCGCTGCCCTGAGCGAGGCGCCGGACAGCGCTGAGCTGAGCGAAGAAGCGGCCCGCGAGTCACGCCGGCTGCGGGTCTCTCACACGATGGTCGGCGGGCTGGATTCAGCGGCGCTCCAAGCGGCGGTGCAGACGCGCGCGCCCAACTCAGAGACGCCGCCGCGCTACGACCCGAGCACCGATCCGATTGACATCCCCACCACGGGGCTGCCCCCGGCGGTGGTGGGGCTGCTGGTCTTGGGCGCACTGTTCGTGGCGGCGATCGCCGGCGGGATCTTGGCGCTCAGCTGACGCGAGGGTCTCTAACGTCTCCTCTCAGCTAGCGCAGGGTCTATTTGGGTTTTGGCATCAGGCGAGCGCTGCGGCGGGTCCTCTGGATCATCCCGACGCTGTTCGCCCTGAGCCTGCTCGGCTTCTGGGCGGTGACCTCATCACTCGGCGCCACTCAGGGCCAGGCGCGCTTCTTCAACTCAGATCCGGTGCACCCGCGAGCGCTCGCGATGAGCGCGATGCAGCGCGTCGCCGCGGGGGGCCCTGATGCGCACCTCGCTGCGCGCGAGCTGGTGCAGCTCGGCGCCGCGGCGCTCCCCACGGTGCTCCCCTTGCTCGACACCCTGAGCCCCAGCGAGCGCGCACAGGTCGCGTTAGCGCTCGGCCCGCTCGGCGCACGGATGGGGGTGGGTGAGCCGGATGAGCTGAGCGATCCCGAGCAGGCGGTCTTGTTCTGGACGCGCCTGTGGCAGGACCGCGCCCTCGACTTCCGTGAGCGGGTCGCCGCGCGCGCCGTGAGCCGCCTGGCCTTGAAGGGGTCGGCGCTGCGCGAGGGCGACGTGATCGCGCTCGACACCTTCGCGCTACCGGAGCTGATGCACAAGCTGAGCGATCCTTCGGCGCGTGAGCTACCTAGCGCTGAGCGCCTCGCGCGCACCGAGCGCCTGACGCGCGTCCTGGCTCACATCACCGGACTCGATTGGACCCTGCCGCGCGGCGCCGCCGACGCGGAGGCACAAGAGGCGGCGCTGATCCGCGCCTATGAGCGTTGGTGGCGCCAGCACCGCGCGCGCTTCACGCCACGTGAAGGAGGCGAGCGGCTGGTCGCCATGGTGAGCGACACCCAGTACAGCGACTGGCTGACCACCACCGTCTTCGACAGGTCAGTAACCCTGACATATGAGCTGCGCGCCGCCGCCACGCCGACGCTCCGCCTGGGCCTCATGGGGCTCGCCGGCGCGGCCGCGCTCTCCGTGGTGGCGCTGCTCATCTTGCCAGCCCCTGACAGCGCGGCGCACAGCGCGCGCACACCTCCGTCGGCAGCGGGGCGGCTCCTCCCGGCTCTAGCGTGGCTCCCCGGCTCACAGCTCAGCTGGCGCTGGCTCGCGCTCACGGCGCTGCCGTTGATGGGGGTGGTGGCGCTCAGCTCATCTGACTTCACCGCGGTCCTCCTGATGGCGCTCTACGGCGCCGTGCGCGCCTTCCTGGTCACGCGCCAAGCAGCGGGCGCCCACCTGCCTCAGGATGTCCCGCGCTTCGAGGCGGCGCTCGGCCTACCCCCGTGGCGCCAGCTCGCGCGGCGCGCTCGCGCGGGCCTCAGCTACATGACCGCCGATCTCCCCACCGCGCTGCCCGGCTGGCTCTCCGCGTGCCTGGTGATTGAGCTGATGACGGGGCGGCCAGGGCTCGCGGCGCGCACCGTGGAGGCCGTCAGTCAGGCTGACGTCGGCTGGCTGATGTGGCTGCTGCTGGCGCTCACCACCCTGGTCTGCCTCACCCAAATCGTCAGCGATGCTTTCCTTTCGTGGCTCGACCCGCGCCTTCACCCTGAGGAGGGAGCGTGAGCCGCGCCTTCACGCTGCTGCTCATCGCGCTTGGGCTGCTGCTCAGCTTGGGGAGCCTCTCAAGCGGTGACGCTGGGCCGCTGCTGGTCACGCTCGCTGGCGCTGGCGCCTGCTTCATCAGCGTGGGGTTGGGGTTTGGCTTGGCGCTGCTCGGAGCTGGCCGAGCGCCGCTCGGGGCGCGCTTGCTCAGGCGCTCGGTGGAGCTCATGGGCGCGCTGCCGACGCTGATCAGCGCCTTGCTGCTCCTGATGTGGAGCCCCAAGCTCCTCACCCTGCTCGCCCTAGTGAGCGTGGTGCGCGGCGTCCGCATCGCTCGCTCAATGACGGGCGAGCTCAGGCGCTTATCGCGCCAGCCGTTCGTTGAGGCGTCGCGCGCGCTCGGCGCCCCACTCAGCCGCCAGGTGCAGCGCGACCTCCTGCCCTTCGCGGGGCCGCTCTTGGCCGCCGAGGCGGCGAGCGGGGTGCTGTGGACGGTCGCCTTAGTGGTTGGCCTGGGCCTCGCGAACGTCCCCCTGCCCGGGCTGGGCCACGCGCTCACCCTGACAGGCGGCGCGCGCACGCTGTGGCTGCTCGGCGCCTTCGTGCTCAGCCTGGGCCTCTTACGCGTGCTGCTCGGCGCCAGCTCGCCGAGCCGCGACAGCTCATCAAGCCGCCGAAGCGCGCTCGGGCGTTAGAGCGCTGGCGGCGAGCCGACCCGTGCTCTAAAGAAGCACCCATTATGCTCCGCGAGATCACCGAGCAAGACTTCGAACGCGAGATCCTCCAAAGCGAGCTGCCCGTCTTGGTGGAGTTCGGCGCTGAGTGGTGCGGTCCCTGTAAGACGGTCGCCCCCGAGCTTGAGGCGGTCGCCCTGGAGCTTGAGGGCAAGGCGAAGGTGGTCACGGTCGACATCGATCGCAGCAAGATGCTCGCGCGCGCGATGGGGATCCAATCAGTGCCCACCTTCGTGGTGTTCCACCAGGGGCAGCCCGTCGGGGGGCGCGCCGGTGCGCTGCGTCGCGCGGAGCTGCGCGCGCTGCTTGAGCCGCTGCTCCCGCGCGCGGCGGGCGCGCTCAAGCCAGAGGAGGTGGCCGAGCTGGTGCGCCGCGGCCAGGTGAGCCTGGTGGACACCCGTGAGGCCGCCGTCTACTCGCGCGCTCACCTCCCGGGCGCGACGCACCTGCCCGAGACGGAGATCGAGGCGCGGCTGGCGGAGCTCCACATGCTGCCCGGCGAGCCGGTGATCTACTGCCGGAGCGGCGACAAGACCAAGGAGCTGGCCGACAAGCTCGCGCAGCAGGGCGTGCCCGTCTCCTTCCTGGAGGGCGGCGTGCTCGGCTGGGAGGCGGTGGGCTTCGAGCTCGAGCGCCCCGACTGAGTATTTCCGCAAGGATATCAGCGACCACCGACGCGCCCAGCAGCTCATATCCATAAGGATATTATCAAGGCCTCACGGCGCGCGGCGCAGCGTAGGAGCGACGGGGGCGCAGCGTAGGAGCGACGGGGGCGCAGCGTAGGAGCGACGGGGGCGCAGCGTAGGAGCGACGGGGGCGCAGCGTA
>CAYQAC010000252.1:0-5814 GCA_964415255.1 uncultured Polyangiaceae bacterium
CGCCGCGCCGTCGAGCGCCAGAACGTGGCGATCTTGTTGAAGCTGGCGGACGAGAGCTACTACGAGGATGGTGGCAACATCGACTCCACGGATGACATCGACTACGCGGGGCTAGAGGAGTACCTGCGGAGTAAATTCCGGGAGACGCGCGCCATCCGCTACGAAATCCGCTACCGCAACGTGAGCAAGGGACGCCGCGATGTGGTCCAGGTGGACTACACCTACAGCGCCAGCTACCGCATCCCCACGCATCAAGGGGAGGTGTGGCGGCGCAAGGTGGCTGACAACCGGCTGGAGCTGGTGCCGGACGGTGAGTCGTTCCGGGTCGTCAGTGGGATGTGAGCGCGCGGGATGTGCCCCCTCCAGGCTGACCGCTCGTGGGTGAGCGGCCAGGCTCAGGCTAGTCTGGTCAGCTGACGAGCGCGCGGCGGGTCAGCGCAGCAAGATCGCGCAGGTCTGGCCGTCCGCGCGGCGCGTGGATGGGCCCGCGTCCGATTCGCCCTGTTGGCTGACGAACCACAGGCCGCGCCCCTCACGCACCTCGTGGCGATACTCAAGATCGGTGGGGCGCTCACCGCTGAGCCCAGCAGCGACGGCCTTGCTCCACGCCTCTTGTCCGGTGCAGGTCGGCTCGGCCGCGATCAGCGAGCCTGGGCGCTGCGCCTCGGCGGCGCTCGTCCCCTCAGCCGTCATGCGCACCACGTAGACCGTCGCACCGACGGGGTTGCCGGGAAGCGCCACCCGACTCGGCGCCCCAAACACGTGCGATATGGCGCCGCCTTGCCTCAAATTCACGAGCCCCGCGCGCGCGCCGGTCACGCTCACGTTGACCAGCGTGGCGTCCTCGTGCCAGGCGCGCGCGCGCGTCTTGGCGTCCACCAGGGCGTCGCTGATCACCCAAACCTGAGGCGGCTGCTCCGCGGAGGCCTGCGGCTTGGTGGGTGGCTCCGCTGCCTCCACCTCGGTCGCCTTGGGGCCAGACTGCGCGACCAGCAAGAGCACCGCGATCACCACAGCGGTGCCCGCCACCATCAGCCAGATGAGCATCGCGGAGAGCGAGGGACCGCGTCGCGACCGCTTGCGGACGACCGACGGCGCCAGCTGCGACACCCGAGGGGGCGCCTGGGTGGCTGACAGCTGAGGCGTCGCGCCAGGCGCAGGGCTCGCGTCGCCGGCCTGCGACCCGAGCGGCGCCCCACAGTTAGGACAGTGTCCCTGACCTGTTGTTGGTGTCCCGCACTGCGCGCAGAGGCTTGGCAGATTCATGGGTTGGGGAAATCCTCTTGGACGTTGGTGATGCGGTAGCGCTCGGCGTCGTGCTGGAGGAAGAACACCAGCTCCTCCCCGAAGAGCCTCGAGGTGCCCACCCGCGTGACGCGCGGCTTCACCACGATCACGACGAAATCGGGCGTCAGCCCCGCCGCCGAGGGGAAGCCCTGCGCGCTCCGATCACCGCCGCGGGTGATGGTCAGCTCACTGTCTTGAAATAGGGTCACGCCCTGCAGCGCGTCGTAGTCGAGCGCGGCGAAGCGCCGCCGCCAGCGCAAGAAGGTCTCGTGAGATCGAGAGGGGGCCATCTCGTCGAGGATGCCTCGCTCGGACTCGCTCACCACGGCGCGGAAG
The DNA here is from genome assembly GCA_964415255.1 of uncultured Polyangiaceae bacterium. Lineage (GTDB taxonomy): Bacteria > Myxococcota_A > Polyangia > Polyangiales > Polyangiaceae > JAHBVY01. The sequence continues at coordinate 1,624 of CAYQAC010000252.1, forward strand.
AAGCGCCGCACCGTGCCGCGCGCCTGCTCCAGGCTCGGGGGGGCGATCAGGGTCACCACGCCCTCCTCCGTGCCTGCGCCGAGCGTGGGGGGCGGCAGCTTGATGACGCCATGAGCCACCCAGGGAGGCTCCTCGCTTGAGGTGGCGCTGGGCGCGTCGAGCGCCGCGGTGCGGTGGGCGCAGCCGAGCGCACAAGCCACCGAGCACAGCGCGCCTAGGGTGAGGCGTGGAGCTAGCGCGCGCCCGCTCAGCCACGGCGAGTCGGGGGGGCGCCGTGCGGCGCCCTTGAGGCGCCAAGGGGGGTGGGGCGAGCGCACTCCCAGGAGCTTACAGCGGTTCTCCCAAGCTGACAGCGGTTCTCAGGGGGGGCGGCACGTCGCCTCAGCGGGTCATCCAGCGCCGCCGAGCGTTGAGCGCCTTCATCCAGCGCTCACAGCGGCTCGAACTCAGGCGCTTCCGTTCGCGACAGGGTGACTAGCGTATCCTCTGGGATCCGCTCCCAGCTCGCGTCGAGCGGCGCCACCCCGGAGCTCAGCACGTAGAAGCGCGCGTTATCCAGGCTCGCGAGGCTCGCCGAGCCGAAGCTCGAGCTGGCGTGGCCGGCGGCGCCAGGCTCGGCGTCGCCGAGCAGCTGCTCCAGCTCCGCGCGCCCCTCAATGCGGAACAGCCCCATGTCCCCCCCACGGTGCACCGCGAACAGGTGCTCCCCGTCCGTGAGCAGGACGTCGCCGCGCGCCGCTGGCGCGCCGGCCTCTTGGGTCAGGCGGTCCACCAGCGACATGGCCGAGCGCAGCGCCTGGCGCACGTGCGCCGGCGCCACCTGATCGCTCGCGAGGTGACCCGCGTCGTGGAGGAACGAGAGCACCAGGTAGAAGAAGCACTCCGTGTCCGTATCCCCGCGCACATTTCTACGTAGAAACTCTGGCTGCGAGTCGAGCATGCGCTCGCGCAGCTGGTCGAAGTGGGGGATGGTGCCGGTCTGCGCCAGCATCCACTGCCGGTAGCGGAAGGGGTGGGTGTTCTCCGTGCGCAGCCCGCCGATGGTTGGCAGCCGCACGTGGCCAATCAGCAGATCTGACCGGACGCCGCGCGTCACCTCCACCAGATCGATCACCGCGCGGTCGTCCAGCGGGCGGCGCCGGAGCAAGATCTCGCCAGCTTGGTAGAACCCAATGCCCCAGCCGAGCGGCTCACCCGCGGGCGCGCGGGCGGTGAGCACGGAGGGCGTCAGCTCCAGGATCCTGGAGCCGACATCTTGGCGATTGCCGATGAAGGCGAACATCCTCATCTGAGCTCTCCTGAGTGACGGCGCGACGGCGACGCGGACCTCGTGCTCATGGTGAGCGGGCCCTGCCCGCGTGACTCGTGTAGGACCTGATCGCGGCGCGCTTCATTCACAAGCCTACGCGAACGAGCCGAGGATGCCATCACGACACCCATGTCATGCTAGCTGCGTGGTGTTTGCGCGCTTCAGCTCGCTGAGAGGTCGCTGGTGATCGCTTCTTCACCTGAGCTCTGACGCCTCCGCCGCTCAAGGAATTGGGTCAGGGTTTTGGGGTTGGACGGCACCGCAGCGCGTGTCACCTGCGCGCAGCGCCATCAAGCGCCGTAAGCTGCGCCATCAAGCGCCGCGTGCGTCGTGAGCTGCGTGGCGGCGCGGTGCCGTCTAACCCCCCCCAAAAAAAGAATAAACACTGAGCGCCGCGCACGGCCGAGCGGTGCTCACAGCGACAGGCGGCTCAGCAGGCGCGGCGCTGCTGGTTGCTCACGGCGACAGGCGGCTCAGCATGCGAGGGAAGGGGATGGTTTCCCGCACGTGCGGCAGGCCGCACAGCCAAGCCACGGTGCGCTCAATGCCGAGGCCGAAGCCGGCGTGGGGGAAGCTGCCGTAGCGGCGAAGATCGAGGTACCACTCGAAGGCTTCTTTAGGGAGCTGGTGCTCGGCGATCCGCTGCTCGAGCAGCTCGAGGCTGTCCTCACGCTGGCCGCCGCCGATGATCTCCCCGTAGCCCTCGGGAGCGAGCACGTCCATGCACAGCGAGAGCGCCGCGTCCTGTGGATCTTGCTTCATGTAGAAGGCCTTGATCGCCGACGGGTAGCGCTGGACGATCACCGGCCGATCGAACTGTTCGCTGATGATGGTCTCATCCTCGGCGCCAAAATCGTCACCGAAGCCGACTTCTTTGCCCGCCTGCTGCAAGAGCGCGATGGCCTCGCGGTAGCTGATGCGGGGGAACGGCGCCTTCACGCGCTCGAGCTTCGTCAGGTCGCGCTCCAGGCTCTCTAGCTCCGGGCGCCGCGTGTTCAAGACGTGCTCGACGATGAAGCACAGGAAGTCCTCCGCCAGCTGCATGTCGCCGTCCAGATCCATGAAGGCCACCTCGGGCTCCACCATCCAGAACTCAGCCAGGTGACGCCGCGTCTTACTCTTCTCCGCGCGGAAAGTCGGACCAAAACAGTAGGCCTTACCAAATGCCGCGGCGGCCGCCTCCATGTACAGCTGCCCGCTCTGGGTCAGGTAGGCAGGCTGACCATGGTAGTCCGTCTCGAACAGGGTGCTCGTCCCCTCACAGGCGTTGGGCGTGAACACCGGCGCGTCCACCAAGGTGAAATCGCGCTCATCGAAGAAGCGCCGCACCGCTTGGATGATGGCGTGGCGCACCCGCAAGATGGCGTGTTGGCGGCTTGAGCGCAGCCACAGGTGGCGGTGGTCCATCAAGAAGTCGGTGCCGTGCGCCTTGGGGCTGATGGGGTAGTCCTGCGCGTCCGCGAGCACCTCAAGCGAGCTCACCCCGATCTCAAACACGCCGGGCTGCTTGGGGTGCGCGCGCACCTCACCCACCACGCGGAGGCTGGTCTCCTGACCGAGCTGCCCCGCGCGCTCGAACAGCGCCTCCCCCACGTCCCCCAGGGAGACGATGGCCTGAACGACGCCGCTGCCGTCGCGCAGCTCAAGGAAGTGGAGCTTCTTGCTCGAGCGCATGTTCTTGAGCCAGCCCTGGAGGCAAACCACGTGGCCCACGTGCGCGGCGAGCGCGCTGATCAGCACGCGGGGGTGAGCGCTGGAGGCGGGCTGGCCGTCGCCTTGGCTGGCGGTGTCCGCGTCTTGTGGGCCGAGCCCCTGGGAGCTCTGAGGGGGCGCTTCGGGGGGGCGGCGAGGAGAGTCGGACATAGCCCACGCCGCATAGCTCCATGAGCGCCGGGTGTGCTAGCGTCCCGCGCTAATGATCGGGCTTAGCGTGGGTGAGAGTGGGTCGCCTGGGGGGCGTGGCGACGCTCGGCGCGTGGTGCGTGGCGCTGGCGGCTTAGGGCGCGGGGCCTGGGTGGCGCTGGTCGTGGCGTGCTTGAGCGCCGCTTGCGGGGTGATCTACCCCGAGCTGTCACCGCCGGTGCGGTCGGTCCCAGCGGGCGCCCAGCTCGATCCCCCGCCGCCCGCAGATCTCTATTTCATCGCCGTGAAGGGCGCGCAGATCCCCGAGCGCACCCGGGATGGGCGCAAGTGGGATTCGCTCGGCGGCAGCGCCCCGGACCCGTACCTGGTGCTCAAGCTCGAGGGTCGTGAGTTGCTCAGGACACCTGTCCAATCGAACACCTTGAACCCCACCTGGCCCGGGCAGAAGCGCGCCAATTACCGGGTGCCGCGTGGATCGAGGCTGATGGTGGAGCTGTGGGACTCGAACCCAGTGAACAACCACCCCATCTGCGTGAAGAAGCTCTCGAGCCTCGAGGGCGCCTACCAGGGTGAGCTCAATTTCGAGTGCCCAAGCGGCGCGCGCGTGTCGCTGCAGGTGGAGCCGGCGCACGCCAAGCTAGGGCTGGGGCTGTATTATGAGCTTCGGACGAAGAGGATCTTCGTGACGCGGGTGCTGGAGGAGTCACCGGCGCGGCGCGCGGGCCTGGTCAAAGGTCAGGAGATCGTCACGATTCAAGACCGCCCCGTGGCCGAGCTCGAAGAGGGCGCGCCGCAGAGCCTGATCAACGCCAACGCCACCACCGGGGTGAAGCTGACGCTGCGCGCCCCCGCTGGGGATGAGCTTCAGGTCACCCTGAAGAACGGCCCCATCTACCCGGTGGTGGGGGAGTCAGTCGGCATCGACTGAGCCTCCCTCGCGCCTTCCTTGCAGGGCGCCGCACGGTTGCGGGCGCCTCCCCGTGGCACTAGACGGAGCCGATGTTGAGCAGCTGGCCCGG
>CAYQAC010000253.1:0-5758 GCA_964415255.1 uncultured Polyangiaceae bacterium
GCAAGCCGAAGGACCACGCGATCATCAGTGAGATTGACGGTATCGTCAGCTTCGGCAAGGACACGAAGGGCAAGCGCAAGGTGCTCGTCACCCCGGTGGACGTGGACGGCGCGCTGCAGTCCGATCAAGAGCGCGAGTACTTGATCCCCAAGGGCAAGCACATCCAGGTTCAGCCTGGAGACTTCGTTCGCGCCGGCGATCCACTCCAAGATGGTCCAGCGAACCCGCACGACATCTTGCGCGTGAAGGGCGAGAAGGAGCTAGCGGCTTGGCTGGTGAACGAGATCCAGCAGGTTTACCGGCTCCAGGGCGTGGGCATCAACGACAAGCACATTGAGGCCATCGTCCGACAGATGCTCCGCCGCGTGCGAATCAAGGACGTGGGCGACACCAACTTCCTCGTCGATGAGCAGGTCGAGAAGTACACCTTCGAGCGTGAGAACGCGCGCGTCATGTCGCGTGGAGGTAACCCGGCGGTCGCTGAGCCCATGCTGCTCGGCATCACCAAGGCGTCGCTCTCCACAGAGAGCTTCATCAGCGCCTCGTCCTTCCAGGAGACGACCAAGGTGCTCACGGAGGCGGCCATCTGCGGCAAGACGGACGATCTTCGCGGCATCAAGGAGAACGTCATCATGGGCCGCTTGATCCCGGCGGGGACGGGCTTGCCGGCCTACAAGCGGCTCCAGGTGGTGGTGGAGGACGACAGCCCCTACACCGCACCCTCGCGCGCCTATGCGCCTGCGCCGGTGATGCCGGCCGCGATCAGCGAGGACTGAGCACCCCAACGGACAGAGGCGGGTGGTCCTGGGCGAGCAGCCCGGTGGCTACCTGCCTTCATCCGTTTTGGAGGCTTCCCCTTGAGGCGCCCGCCTGCGGTGCAGGCGTTGCATCTCTCAAGCGGCGCCCTGCTCCTGCTCCGGCCGCCGATCGGTGAGGGCAACTCGTTTGTCGCGCGAGGCGAAGCTCGGCGTATCATGGGGGATGCGCCTGAGGCATTCGCTGCTGCTGGTTTGGCTCCTGCCTGGATGTCAGTGTGATCCCCCTGCAGAGACGACCAGTCCGGCGCCGTCCGTCTCCGCGACTTCGTCAGCAAAACTTACGGAGCAGCCGCTGGGGCGCCCGCTGGCAGCGCGCCCGGCGCCGCCCATCCCGAAGCGCGGGCTCGCGCCCCTAGCTGGACCGGCGCAGGTGAAGCTGAGCCTCGAAGGGGGGGCGGGGAGCCTGCAGGTGCCGGTCGGCACGCAGCGCGCTCAGCCGCTCCTGGTCGTGCTTGGCGGTGGCCCTTCGGCGTGTGCGGAGTGGCGCAAGCTGCTTCAGACAGCGTTCGTGCTGTGCCTCGACGCTCCGGAGCCTAAGCCGGCAGCTAAGCAGGGTGGCGTCGGCGATCAGGCGCCTGAGTTGGTGGACGCCGGGGCTCAGTCATCTGAGCTGACAACTAGGGTGGAGGCTGGCCTGCGCGCCCAGGTGAAGCAGGCCGTGCGTCAGCTCGGGGAGCGATTCGGGGAGCACCTGGGGCCGCGCGGCGGCTTGGTGGGGCATGGAGTGGGCGCCCATGCAGCGGCGAACTTGATGCGCGAGACGCCAGCCCTATTTCCGCGTGGCGTTTTGGTCGACGGGGGCGCTGAGGTGTTCAGTGGGGCCGTGGCGCGCGCCTTCGCCGCAGGGGGAGGGGAGTCGGTGCTGTTCTCCTGTGACGATTGCTCTGCGGAAAAAGCAGTCGCAGCGCTCTCAAGGGAGGGGGTGGCCGCCTGGCGCGCGCCGGCCTTCCAGGTCAACTCAGCCGCGGACTGGCTGACCCGCGGGGATCCTTGGTGGCTCGGCGACCCGCCGCAGCTGGACACCCTTCCGTGAAGGGGGGATTGGGGGTTTGGCACCGCACCTCATGGCTGCCCTGGGCGGCCCTGGCGCTCGTCGTCGCCTGCCGCCCGTCAGCGGACGAGCCACCCCCGGCCGCGCCGCTCGGGGCCCCCAGCGCCGTCATGGCGCCCTCCCACGCTGCATCCGTGGGAGCGCCTGAGCCGCCCACCCAGAGCGCCGCCTCGTCCGACGTCGACGCGGGCGGCGCGCGGGCAGACTCGCAGCTGCGCTCGCCGCTCCGCGCGCCTCAGCGCTTGGTGGAGCTTGAGGTCTCAGGGTTCCGCCCGGCGACGCTGTCGCTGCCGCTCGGCGCCACCGAGCCGCGCCCCATCTTGGTGGCCCTGCACGGCAACTACGATCGCCCCGAGTGGCAGTGCATGGTGTGGGGTGAGCTGGTGCGCTACGCGGCCTTCGTCCTGTGTCCGCGCGGCATCCCGCGCACCGACGCGCCGAGATCAGAAGACAGGTGGACTTACGGGGCGCTGGGCGCGACCTTGAAGGAGCTCTACGCGGGGCTCCGGGCGCTGCGCGAGGCGTACCCAGATCACGCGGACGCGGGCCCCGCGGTCTTCACTGGCTTCTCCTTGGGGGCTATCTTAGGGGTGCACGCGCTGGGGCCTGAGCCCGGCTCAAGCGCCGCGCGCGAGCGCGGCGAGGAGCCGCCGTTTCAGCACGCCGTCCTCGTGGAGGGCGGCGCAGAGGGCTGGCACGTGCGGCGCGCGACGCGCTTCGTCGCCGAGCGTCCCCTCCAAGCAGCAGGCGCAGGGGTGCTCTTCGGATGTGGTCAGCATGCCTGTCGGCAGCAGGGGGCGCGCGCCGCGCGGCTGCTCACCCAAGGCGGCGCCACCGCGCAGGTCGCCTTCGGCGGCAACGTAGGCCATACCTATGATGGTCAGGTGGCCGCCGCGATCGCCGAGGCGCTGCCCGAGCTGCTCGGCAGCGATCCGCGCTGGGCCCCGCTGCTCACCCCCCCAGAAGGCCCTTGAAGGTCAGCTCCGCGCGATGCCGGCGTCCATCAGCATGATGCTCGAGCGGATGAGCGCGCGGAGGCGCGGCTCGTCTTCGGCGAGAGTGCCGAGGTGACCCTCCACCACCAAGAACGCGTAGCCGTGCACCAGCGCCCACGCGCTGAAGATCAGCGTCTCCACCTCCAGCTGACTCACGGCGCGCGCCGCTCCTGCGAGCAGCGCCTCACGCACCAGGGTGAACGTTTCCATCGCCGCGCCGGCGAGCCCAGGGTGCTGGGTCTGGAGCACGCGTCGGCTCAGCATCACGCGGAAGTGCGCGGGGTGATGCGCGGCGAACACCACGTACTCCACGCCCATCGCGAGCGCGATCTCCTTCGCATCGCTCAGCTCAGCAGTTGCCGCGCGGATTTTATCACTGAGCAGCGCGAAGCCCTCCGCGCCGAGCTCGGCGAGCAGCGCCTCCTTGTCGCTGAAGTGGTGGTAAGGCGCCGCGTCGCTCACGCCGGCGGCGCGCGCGGCGGCCCGCAACGTGAAGCCCTCCGCGCCGCGCTCAAGGATGAGCTCAAGCGCGGCGTCGAGCAGCGCGCGCCTCAGATCCCCATGGTGGTAGCGCCCTGGCTGCTTGGTCCGCCGATCCTGACTCACCTGCGCCCCCGAGGATGGGCGTCTTGGGCAGTCGCTGGCCAGGTCAGCCCCCAATCGCCCTGGAGTGAGGTCCCGCGCTCAACCATAAAATCCAATAATATCGGCTACTTATCTATTAATTTCAGGGGCATCGCCTCACTTCTTGCGAGGGCGCTTGACAGGCTTCCGTCCGCAAGTACCCTTCCGCTCCCCCTGGCGCCCGTGCGCCTTGGGCGTTGCCCGATGCTTCCTGCCGGGCAGCGTACTCGATCCTGGCAGCATGCCGCGACCCATTGCTGGTCGCGGCGGTCCACTACTCAAGAGCTCATGCCCACCATCCAACAGCTCATCCGCAGCGGCCGCAAAGCCGCCGCCGACAAGACCGACTCGCCGGCGCTGAAGGCGTGCCCACAGAAGCGCGGCGTTTGCACGCGCGTCTACACCACCACCCCCAAGAAGCCGAACTCGGCGCTCCGGAAGGTGTGCCGCGTGCGGCTCACCAACCAGATGGAGGTGACCAGCTACATCCCCGGTGAGGGGCACAACCTGCAAGAGCACAGCGTGGTGCTCATCCGTGGCGGCCGCGTGAAGGACCTGCCCGGTGTTCGCTACCACGTGGTCCGCGGCACGTTGGATGCGCTCGGCGCCTCCGGCCCCAGCAGCACCAACAAGGCTACCCGTAACCGTAAGCGTTCCAAGTACGGCGTTAAGCGCCCGAAGTCCTGAGGTCTAAGTCATGCCCCGTAGGCGCGAAGTTCCCAAGCGGAAAATCATTCCGGATCCTAAGTACAAGGACAAGCTGGTCGCGAAGTTCATGAACGCGCTCATGCTGGACGGTAAGAAGTCCACAGCAGAGGGCATCATGTACGGCGCGTTCGACATCATCGAGCAGCGCTTCAAGCAGGACGCGCTTGAGGTGTTCCGTAAGGCGCTGGACAACGTGAAGCCGCGCCTTGAGGTGAAGAGCCGCCGCGTCGGTGGCGCCACCTACCAGGTGCCGGTGGAGGTCCGTCCAGAGCGGCGCGTCGCGCTGGGGATGCGTTGGCTGGTCGGCTTCTCACGCTCACGCGGCGAGAAGACGATGCGCGAGCGTCTGGCGGCTGAGTTCGTTGACGCGAGCCAGCTCCGCGGGGGTGCCGTCAAGAAGAAGGACGACACCCACAAGATGGCCGACGCCAACAAGGCGTTCGCTCACTACCGCTGGTAGCCTTGGTCGGGGGCGCTGAGAGCAGCGCCCCCACTGCCCAACAGAAGAGGCGCGAGCGGCGCCCACTCAAGCTGATAGGGGCAGCCAAGCACCCCACAGTTCGGTGACCTGACGAATCACTCGTCCCCACCCGCCAGGCAGCTCAAGGCACTCAAAGCGCGGTGCCAAACCCCCAAACCCCAAAAAGTACTCGCTGGAGCAAACGACAGCTTAGATGACTGAGCTCACATAAGGATCGGGTTACAAGATCCGTCGGCAGGAGCCGACTCACCGCCGTGAATGCGCCACCTACGAGGGACTCGAAGGGGGCGCCACGATCTGCGTACCCCGAACCCCTTCCAGGCGCCGGGCCCTAGGGCCCACGCGCTCCCCAAAACTGCGGGGAGCCGAGCTTGGAGGGGGTTTCGTCCGTTCAGCGCCCGGCGCCTTTGAGGCGGGCGGGTTTGAAACCCGCCCCTACAGGTCTCAGTCGACGTCTCTCACCCTCCGCTCAGCCTCCTCTGTCAGCACCCGCGAGCTCACTTCCAGATTTTAGACCCGACAGTCCTACTGACTGACGTCTCCCGCCAGTCACCCCGCCCTTCAGTCACCCCTCTCAGCGCCTTCCCCCCCAACGTCTCATCATGGCCCGCGAGTTCCCCATCGAGCGCACCCGAAACATCGGGATCATGGCGCATATCGACGCAGGAAAGACGACCACGACTGAGCGCATCCTGTTTTACACCGGCATCACCCATAAGCTCGGCGAGGTGCACGACGGCGCCGCGACGATGGACTTCATGGAGCAAGAGCAGGAGCGCGGCATCACCATCAGCAGCGCCGCGACGAACTGCTTTTGGACGCCGACTGAGGGCAGCGGCAAGCTCGCGGGGGAGAATCACCGCATCAACATCATCGACACGCCGGGCCACGTCGACTTCACCATCGAGGTGGAGCGCTCGCTCGCGGTGCTCGACGGCGCCATCTGCGTGCTCGATGCCAATGCCGGCGTGGAGCCGCAGACCGAGACCGTGTGGCGGCAGGCCGACCGCTACAAGGTCCCGCGCATCGTCTTCGTCAACAAGATGGACAAGATCGGCGCGGACTTCTTCAACTGCGTCCA
>CAYQAC010000254.1:0-5745 GCA_964415255.1 uncultured Polyangiaceae bacterium
GCCTGGGCTCAATCGTCAGGCAGCTGGACCTCAGGCGCCCCATCATCCGCCTGGGCTCAGTCGTCAGGCAGCTGGACCTCAGGCGCAGCCCCTCAAGCGCCTGGGCTCAATCGTCAGGCAGCTGGACCTCAGGCGCCCCATCATCCGCCTGGGGTCAGTCGTCAGTTAGACGGACCTCAGGGCCCAGCCGTCAGCTCGTCGTCAGGCTCAGCGCGTCGGCAGCCTGACGTGCTCAGTCCTCGCTCAGAGGCGCAGGCGTCGCTTCTGGCTCACCTTCATCTAGGGGAGCGCCCGCGTCGAGTTCAGGCTCTGGGCAGGGCTTGCCCGTGTAGCCCGGGAAGTCCTTCGGCACCTTGCACGAGTGCACACGCACGATCCGCATGCGCGGGCGGTACACCACCTTGCGGCTCTCCTCGCGCTTCTTGCCGTCAGCCTCGGTGATGGTCCGCGTCGCCATCACCGACCAGCCGTCCATCCCCCCGTAGAGCACCTTCTCCTTCTCAGGATCGAGATCGTCATCCACCTCATACTCCACGTCAGGCTTGACGATGTCGAAGCGGCGGCTCACCGAGCGGCGCACCTTACGGCCCCCCGTGTCGCCGAACACCCTCACGCGGATGAAGGTGGGCCCCTTCTCAATCTTGAGCCACAGCCCGGCCTGGGTATCGTTACGGAAAATCAGATCGGGCACCGGGAAGGAGAGCGTCGCCTCGTGGCCCTCAGGGTAGCGCGTGAAGTAGTAGCTGTGCGGCTGGCGCTGGATGATCTCGTAGCCGCCGTCGAGCAGCGCCACGAACAGCGTGGTGGCAAACTGTGAGATCCCGCCGCCGTAGCTGTCGACCATTTCTCCGCGGGAAATAGTCGGCGCCTCCACGAAGCCCTTGCCTTGGGTGCGCGGGCCGATCAGCTCGTTGACGCTGAAGCGCTCCCCGGGGAGCACCACCGTCTCATCGAGCAGCTCGGCGATCAGGTGGATGTTCTGCACCCGTGGCTCACAGCAGGCGTGGTAGGTCGTGAAGCTTGACACCTGGTGGCGAATGCCGAGCGCCTCAGCGTCCTCCGTGCTGAAGGCCGGCGGCGCGCTGCGCGTGATGGGCAGGTGACCTTCCGTGGTGTTGGCGGTGGCGGCCTTGAGCAGCTCGGTCGCCACCTCGCTGGCTGAGAGCAGCGTGCCATGGGAGGAGGGCTCGATCTTCACGCCGCCCTGGGTGGCGACAAAGCGCGCGCTCTTGGGAGGATCCTCCAGCTGACTGCGCAGGGGCCGGAGCTTCTCTTCGACAGCCTCGACGTCGAAGTAGAGCGAGAGCGCGGCGCCCTCGGGGCGCGACCTGAGCGCTGCGGTGAGCTCGCTCGCGGAGAAGGTCAGCTCGGTGTCCTCCCCCTGGTGGCTCAGGCGGATGGGGCGCGCCACCACAGCGCGCGCGCGGCTGAGCGTGGCCTCAGCCGCCTCGGCGGACACCGCTGAAGCTCGCTCGGCGAGCGTCGCCCGCACCACCGCGCGGCGTGGATCGAGCAGCGCCTGCCTCACGGCGGTGAGGGTCGGCTCAAGCTCCAGCCCCTGGCCCGGGCTCGGGGCGGTGAGGCTGAGCGCGCCGTCCTTGGCCTCAATCACGCCATCCGAAGGGGGCTGACGGATCGACTCACTCGCCGCCTGGGTCAGCGCCGCGCGCAACGCCGCCTCATTCACCGCCCCCTGTACCTCGACGCGGTGCCCCTGGCTGAGCCCCGCGAGCCACCAGCGGAAGCCAGCGATCAGCCCGCCGCGACCGGCGGCCAGCGCCGCGTCCACCGTCTGGTCGAGATCTGGCTCCACGCCGAGCGCCGTCGCTTCTAGTTCCGTAAGCTGACCATCTACCTCAAGCAGCACGCGCCGCGCCTTCAGCCGCTGAGCCACGCCGCCGAGCGCCTCTCGCGCCTCCTCCCGCTTGAGGCCTGACAGCGCCACGTCCCCCACCTGCACGCCAGCGAGCACCTCCCCATGGTGCCGCGCGCGGCTCACGCCGTAGCTCAGGCCTACGATCACCACCGCGAGCGCGAGGGAGCCGCCGAGGGCCCACGCAAGCTTCCCAGCGGAAGCACGGCTGAGCCAAGCGCGCGCCGGCGGGGGCGGCACTGAAACGAGCGCTCCATGAGGCGCCGCAGGCACAGGCGACCCCGCGCCTTCGCTCGGTTCCACGCCAGGCTCAGTCACGAGGCGGGTTATAGCGGCCTCGTGACCTCTGCCAAGCCAAGGCCCCGCCCTACGCCAGAGCCAGGGGCGCGTGTGACCGCGACCTCCGAACGATACTGCGCCGTACGCTGACTCCGACCATCAGATTTGCGCCAGCTCCCTCCGCGTGTTCTATAGTGCCCCCGGCTCGGCGCGAGCCGAGGAAGGGAGCCAGGCATGGGCGAGCGTACGATGGGTTCTAAAATTCAAGCTGTCACCAAAGCCCGCGCGAAGAGCGCCTTGGGGCGCGCGCTCGTGTGGCCTGCGTTAGGCGTCTCCCTCACGGTGCTGAGCGGCTGCCCGCAGTACGACGAAGGCAAGTGCAACGAGGCCGTGAGCGTCACGCGCCAGTCCATCACCTCCAAGGACTTCAACTTGGCGCGCCAGTGGCGGGAGCGCGCCTACACCTACTGCAAGGACGTCTCGCTGCGCAGCACACTGGACGGCGAGATCACCGCCGCAGAGAAGGCTCAGCTAGACGAGCAGGCCAAGCTCGACGCGCGCAAAAAGACGGCCGATGCCCTGACCAGCCTGGTCAAGGGCCTCGCGCTGGAGGGCAAGGAGGACGGCGCCCGCATCGCGCGCAGCGCCACCTGCCCCGATCCGAAGGAGAAGAAGGAGGGCTGGTGTGAGGCTACGCGCAGCGTGACCGGCGGGGAGCCCATCAAGGTGCGCTATTGGAACAAAGAGACCAAGGCGCTCCTCATCAGCGGGAAGACAGCGGGCCCGGCGAGCTGCGACGCCCTCGGCGCCAGCACCGTGGTGCGCACCTTCGGCAGCACCATCGACGGCACCGTGGCCGAGTTCAAGCACTGCACCCTGAGCGAGCTCGGGATGCAGGCGCTGGTCGGCTCGAGCGCTGAGCTCAGCCTGGTGCAGGTGTTCAGCTCGGAGTACCTCGCGAAGGACGCGTCACTGGCCAAGCGCGTGCGCGGCAACTGAAGCCGCCTCACGCCCAAGTCAGCTGACCTGACTCGAGCCAGGCCTCGACCAACGCCAGCCGCGCGGCGCCGCGCTCCGCGTCTCGGAGCTGCTCTAGGAGCGCCGCGCTCGGGAGCTGCTGTGCATCGCACAGCAGCGCCGCGAACCGGCGATCCTTCGGCGCAAGCTCGGTGAGCTCGCCGTCCACCGCCAGCCACACACGCTCGGCGTCGCCCGCCTCGCTCAGGAACAACCAACGCGTCGCGTGGTGCTGGCGGAGCTGCCTCCCAGCCGCGAGCGCTGGGAGGAGCGGCGCGCGCTCCCCCGGCTCAGGCAGCGGCTGAGTCTCCTTCGGTTCGGTCAGCTGACGGAGTAGGGCGCGGTCCACCAGGCTGGCCAGCGCCTCCGGGGCCTGGCTGAGCAGGCGCTCGAGCTCAAGCGCGTAGTGGCGCCGCGCGGCGCCCCCGAGCTCCCCTGGGTGCGCTGGCAGCGCGCCCTCCGCGTCGCGGTAGGCCGCGCTCTCTGTCGCTTGGGCGAGCCAGCTCGCGCACAAGTCGCCGAGCAGCGCGCTCAACAGCTCCTCCACCGACGCCGCGCGGAAGCCCACGGAGAAGGTCATGCAGGGCTCGAGCGCCACGCCGTGGTGCGCCATTCCGGGCGGCAAATACAGGCAATCCCCCGGCGCCAAATCGAAGGCTTGCTCCGCCTGGAAATCGCGCAGCACCTTGAGCTCACAGTCAGGGCAGTGCGCCCCAAGGTCGCTCAGCGTGGCGAGCTCCCAGCGCCTCGCGCCGAGCGCCTGAAACAGGAACACGTCGTAGGAGTCGGTGTGCGGCCCCACCGAGCCGCCCGGCGCCGCGTAGCTAATCATCAAGTCATCCAGCCGCCAGCGCGGCAGCGCGCTGAACGGGCGCAGCAGCTCGCTCGCCGCGCGCAGGTGCTTGTCCACGTCTTGCACCAAGAGCGTCCAGCCGCGCGGCGGGAGCGTGCGGCGCCGCGCGGCGCTGATCGGCCCGCGCGTGAGCCGGAGGTGCCCATCCTCAGCCTCCACCACCAAGCGGCTCTCCACCGCCGGGTCCGCCGCCAGCTCGAATAAGTCTGCCTCGCTGACTACCTGGGCGAGGTCGGGCGCCACCTGACGCAGGCAGCGCGGCGAGCGCTGCCATATTTCCTCAAGGAAATGATTCAGATCGCGCGCGCCGGCCGCCTGGGCGAGGCGCGCGAGGCTCACCGCGCTCACGGCGCTACCCGCGGCCTCGGCTCGGGGCGAACCAGCGCGTGACGAGCCCGCCCACGATGAGCCCTGAGACCAGCGCGCCCACCGCCACCACCAAGAGCGAGAACACCGCCTCGAACGGCTTACGCTGGTCCACGAGCCCCGGGCCGTACACCGCGAACGCCAGCGCCACGGCCACCCCCGCTGCGAGGCGCGCGCGGATCCCCCGCCGCAGCGCCAGCAGCTCCACCCCTAAGGCGCCGAGCACCCCGAGCGCCAGCGCCGGCAGCGGCACCACCAGGCTGCTGGTCACCGGCAGCACCTCCACCGAGAGCGGCAACGACAGACCCTCCCCCTCCACCAGCTCAAGGGTGAGCGGCCCCGCAGCCCCCAGGCTGACGCGCGGCCGCCAGGTGCTGTCCACCGGGAGCACCTTGCCGCGCGCGGCGCGCGGCGCCTCCATGTGCGTGAAGGTGTGCTCGAGCCGCTCGCGCTGCTCACCACGGCGCGCCTCCAGCACCACCTGAGCGCGCTCTTGCTTGGGCTTACCGTGGATCGCGAAGGTGAGCTCAGCGTGCCCGCTCGGCAGCTCCACGGTGGAGGGCTCCTTCGGGAGCAGGCGCTGGGTGGTGAGCGCGCTCACCTCGGTGAACGAGCCCGCGCCGACCCACAGCGCCAAGAGCAGGCTCGCGCCGCCCAGGCCGAGCCCCACCGCGCGCAGCGCCGGGTGCGTGTCGACCAGCGGCGCTGCGGTGTACAAAAGCGCGAGCAAGGGCACGCCGTAGACCACCGCCCGCGCCGCCACCGGCCTCAGCTCGGTGAGCTGACCGGCGGCGATCATCAGCAGCACGCCGCCGATCATGAGCGGGATCTTCAGCTTATCGAGGCGCTCACGCAGCCCATCATCTGAGGGTAGGTCCACGCTCACCGGCCCCGCCGACTGAAGAAGGCGGTGACCGCCTCAAGGTTCTCGGGCGACCCATAGCGGCTCGCTAGCGCCGCGTTCTCGGCGTCCACGCAGCCCTGCCAGCTGGTCGCCTGCTCACCCTCGCGGATCAGCCGCTTGCTCTCAGCCACGGCGGAGGGCGGGTTCGCGGCGATCTCCAGCACCAGCTCGAGCGCGCGCTCGCTCAGCTCGGCGTGAGGGAACACCCGCGTCACCAGGCCCCAGCGCTCCGCCGTGGCCGCGTCGAGCGGCGCCGCCCGCAGCATCAGCTCATTGGTGCGCTGGCGCCCGATCAGGCGCGGGAGGCTGAACGAGCTGCCGAACTCCAGCACCAAGCCGAGCTTCACGAAGGGGCAGGCAAAGGTTGCTTGGTCCGAGGCGTAGACGAGGTCGAAGTACGGCAGCAGGGTGACGCCCATGCCCACCGCCTGCCCTTGCACCAGCGCCACGAGC
>CAYQAC010000255.1:0-2433 GCA_964415255.1 uncultured Polyangiaceae bacterium
GGCCTTCCCCCAGCGAGGTGCAGCAGGCGATCCAAGAGAGCCTGGGGCGCGAGATGTTCATGGAGGAGTACGCCCATGTGTTCGAGGGCGACGAGAGCTGGCGCGCGCTCAGCGTACCCCAGGGGGACCGCTTCGTCTGGGATCCTGACAGCACCTACGTGCGCCGCCCCACCTTCTTCGATGGGCTGGGGAAGGAGCCTCAGCCGATCACGGACATCGCCGGGGCGCGGGTGCTGGCGATGCTCGGTGACTCGGTGACGACGGATCACATCTCCCCGGCGGGGAACATCGCGGAGGCCTCTCCTGCGGGCGCTTACCTCAAGGAGCGCGGCGTCGCGCGCAAGGACTTCAACTCCTACGGCTCGCGGCGTGGCAACCATGAGGTGATGGTGCGCGGCACCTTCGCCAACATCCGCCTGCGCAACCAGCTGGCGCCAGGGACGGAGGGTGGGGTCACGCGTCACCTGCCGAGCGGCGAGCAGCTCAGCATCTTCGACGCGGCGACGCGCTACCAGGCTGAGGGCGTGCCGCTCGTGGTGCTGGCTGGCAAGGAGTACGGTTCGGGGTCGAGCCGCGACTGGGCCGCCAAGGGCACCTTCATGCTCGGGATCCGCGCGGTCATCGCTGAGAGCTACGAGCGCATCCACCGCTCCAACCTGATCGGCATGGGCGTGCTGCCGCTGCAGTACTTGGAGGGGCAGACGCGCGAGTCGCTGGGTCTCACCGGGGAAGAGGAGCTGAGCCTCTTAGGGCTCGCGCAGGGGATTGGGGTTGGCAAGCGGCTGAAGGTGACGGCGACCGCTGGCGGTGCGTCGCGAGACTTTGAGGTGCTGCTGCGGATCGACACCGTGGTGGAGCTCGAGTACTACCGCCACGGCGGCATCCTCCAGTACGTGCTGCGTCAGCTGGCCAGCTGACGCACGGCGGCTCACGGCGCCGCCCAGCACTAAACAGTGACACTGACCGCACGCAGCGCGCCCATCGGGCGCCGCGCGGCGCTAGGCAGTGACACTGACTGTGCGCAGCTTGGGCGAACCCCCAAAAACCCACGAACGAGCGCGAATCCGGCGTGATCTAGCGGCCCTTGAGGACGCCCATCACGATTTGGTAGCCGATCGAGAGCGCCACGTCGGGGCCACCCGTCGGGTCCTTGGGGACCTCGCGCGCCACGCCCAAGTAGGTGCCGGGGGCGTCCTCGGAGGGGGCAGCGGGGCTCCCTGCTGGTTGGCTGCCTGGCGCGCCCTCCGCGGGGAGGTGGTTGGGTAAGTCAGCTTCACGGACGATACCCGAGGCCTCGTTGGCGCGCAGCGCCTGGACCAGCACGTCCGGCTTCACGCCGCGCGCCTGGATCGCCTGACCACCCGGCGTGTAGTAGCGCATGGTGGTGAGCCGGAGGCCGGCGCCACCGGGTAGGCTCAAGATGCTCTGGACGCTGCCCTTACCAAAGGTGGGCGCGCCGACAATCGTGGCCCGCTTTTGATCTTGCAGCGCGCCGGCGACCAGCTCGGCGGCGCTGGCGGAGTACTCGTTCACCAGCACCACCATGGCGCCTGCGCGCAGCGCGCCGCCTGGGTTCGCGCGCACCTCGCTCACCACCTTGCCGCGGTGCCGCACGGAGTAGATGGCCCCGCCGTTCAAGAACTCATCGGCGACCGCGCTTGACTCATCCACCAGGCCACCGGGGTTGTTGCGAAGATCCAAGATCACCTTGGAGAGCGGCCCGCCCGCTTGGCTCCGCAAGGCGGCGATGGAGCGCAGCAGCTCGCTGTGGGTCCCCGACTGGAAGGCCTTCACTCTTAGGTAGGCTACCTGACCATCTAACAGCGCGTGGCTGACGCTGGTGACCTGGATGACCTCTCGGGTGAGCTCGAAGCTGAGCAGGGAGGCGCGGCCCTCACGCCGCACCCCGAGCTTGACCTTGCTGCCCGGCGCGCCGCGCATCTGCTTCACCAGCTCGTCCGTTGAGCGGCCCCGGATCTCGCGGCCGTCGATGCTGACGATGCGGTCCCCTGGGCGGATCCCAGCGCGCGCCGCGGGGGAGCCCTCGATGGGAGCCAGCACCACCAGCTGATCGCCCGTGAACTCGATCTCCACCCCCACGCCACCGAAGCGCCCCTCGGTGTCCGACTGGAACTGACGGTAGTCCTGCGCCGGGAGGTAAGCTGAGTGCGGATCGAGCTCAGCCACCATGCCCTTGATGCCGCCCTGCAGCAGCCGGACGCGGTCCACCGGCTCCACGTACTGGTTCTCGATCAAGACCAGCACCCGCGCGAGCTGGCCGAGCAGCGCGTAGGGGCTGTCCTGCTCACCGCTCGCGTGAGCGAGGCCCACCTGGGTAGTCAGGCCGCCGAGGTAGGCGACGGCCGCGACCATGGCGGTGCGGAGCCAGGGGCCACGCGCTCGGTGAGGCGTCGTGGGGGCGGTGAGCTGCGG
>CAYQAC010000255.1:2443-4096 GCA_964415255.1 uncultured Polyangiaceae bacterium
GGATCCGCGGCGCGCGTGTGCGTGGCGGGTGGGGTAGGAGCGGCTTTAGCGGCTTGCGCTGGGTGGTGGTGAGGCGGGCGCTCAAGGGGCATGCCCGCACTATAGCGAACGTCCGCCGCAGCGCGGCATGGTGGGTTTCGGTGCCTTGAGGGCGCCGCTTCCAGGCCTGATTTGCGATGGTCTGGCGCCTGACCACCCAGCCTCAGCGCGGGCAGAGGCCGCTCACCTCGCGGCGCTCACCGGCCCGGTGCGCGCGCAGCGCTCGGCGTTCCTGGTCTCCTGGAGCGCGCCATTGATCCGAGCGGCTCGGAGGTGGTAGTCAAGCAAGCGGTCATGGTCTCGCCGCGGCGGGGCGTGATAGGGTTGAGAGGATGAGCGAGAACATCAAGAGCAGCGACAAGCGCAAGCAGAGCCTCTATTTCCCCGAGGCGATGCTGCAAGAGATCAAGGATGAGGCTGCTCGGCTCGATCGGTCGCTCTCATGGATCGTGCAGCGGGCGTGGAAGCTCGCGCGCTTGGAGATCAAGAAGATCCCCAGCGTGAACGACATCGGCGACGACGACCCGACCGATTGAGCGGCGCTCCTGGCCTCTGCGAGCCGCCGGTTCGCGTCGTGGCTAACTGATCGGCGCTCTGGAGCAACGTCCTCCGTGCAACTCGCAACGCGGGGGGTGTGGCTGTTCGGTGATAACCAGCGGTGGCCGGCCGCGCGAGGTGGGGTGTTTTGGAAGAGTCATTCGCGACAGCATCAGACGGCACTCAGCTGTACGTCCGTCGGCGCCAAGGGGCGTCAGCCACCCACGCCATCTTGTGTGATGGCATCGTGTGCGATGGCTTCATCTACAAGTACTTGTGGGATGATCTCGCGCACCCGTTCAGCGTCGGTCACTGGCACTACCGCGGGCATGGTCGGAGCGGCTTACCACGCGATCCAGAGCAGATCGGCGTGCCCGACGTGGCGAGGGATTTGGGGGCGGTGCGGGAGACTTTGGGTAGCCCCCCAGCGATCTTGATAGGGCACTCCTATGGCACTCAGGTGTGCCTTGAGAGCTACCGCCTGCAGCCGGAGAACGTGCGCGCCATGGTGCTCATGTGCGGGACGTTTGGCCGCGTCACGCACACCTTCCGCGGCACGGATTTGCTCGCCACCGTGCTGCCCCGCGTGATCGATTTTGTCACCACGCACCCGCGCCTGGCGCGCGCGCTGTGGAGCCGGGTGCCGCCGCGCGTCGCGCTCAAGGTGGCGGTGATGACCGGCGACATCGACGGCGACTCCATCCGCCTGGAGGACATCGAGCCGTATTTCGCGCACGTGGCCCACATGGATTTCCCCATGTTCTTGCAGATGCTGCGGCTCGCCGGCGAGCACTCCGCAGAAGATCTGCTGCCGCGCATCGAGGTGCCCACGCTGGTCGTCGCTGGGGACCGCGACACCTTCACCCCGGCAGAGCTCTCAGAGTCCATGGCCGAGCTGATCCCCAACGCCGAGCTGCTCGTCATCCCCGGCGGCACCCACGTGGCCCCGCTGGAGCACCACGAGCTGGTGAACATGCGGATCCTGAAGTTCCTAGAAGATCACGGCGTCACGTAGCGTGTGCTGAGGTGAACACGTGGCGCCCTGACGTGAACACGTGGCGCCCTGCACAAGTCAGC
>CAYQAC010000255.1:4106-5716 GCA_964415255.1 uncultured Polyangiaceae bacterium
AAGTCAGCCAAGCGCCCTTTAAGTTTTATTTTGGGGGGTTGGACGGCACCGCCCCCGCGCTGAAGCGCGCGCCGCCCCGCGCGGCCCAGAATGTTAGTTATCCTGACGATCGACCGTGGAGGCGTTGGTCACAGTGACTGACGATGTGCGCGCTCCGTCACGCGAGCTCAAGGCTGTAAAATCACGACCTCGTCCGGCTTGCGGTAGAGGACCTTGCCGGTCTCTCCGGGGCAGCCCCAGCAGCTCGAGAAGTGCAGCCGGGGCCTGATCGACTCCGAGTAGGCGAACGCCACCGGCCCCGGCTCACGGCGCATCAGGTAGCTGGCGGCGAGCTCATAGGTGTCCTCTTGGAGCAGCCGGTAGGCGAGCACGAAGCTCAAGTCTTTGCCGCTCCGCGCCGTCACCATCAGGTAGTCGACGCCTGGCGCTGGGTTCCAGCTGAGCGCCTGCACCGTGAACAGGAACCCCTTCTTGTCACCGGGCCCGCGGCTCACCACGGTGTTGGCCGCCTCCGGCTCGCTGAAGAACACTAGATCCTTCGCTAGCGCCTCCGTGCGCGGGTCCTGCTTCAACCAGGCCGTCAGCCGCTCGCCCTTGAGCTCCACCTTGCGAAACGCCGCGCCCATGGTTGGCTCAGGCACCGTGGCGGCGTTGGGCGCTCCCCGGCAGCACCTGAGCCCAATGTCCGCGCGCTCGCTGGTGGCTGCTACGGCGGCTCGCGCCGCGCAGCGGTGAGCGCTCGGCTCGGCGCCCTTGGGCGCGCCGCGCAGCACCGCCAGCGGCGCCGCCTCGGGCAGGGTGCTGCTGGCGGTCCACTCGTGCATCACGGCGCCGAGGCCGAGCACGCCGTAGGCCCCGGCGCAGGTCTCGGGGTGCTCTTCACAGCGAGGGTCCCAGGTGTCTCCAGTGGGGTAGCGACGTGCGTCCTCCCCCTGGCAGGCGCGCTCCCACTCAAGCTCGGTGCACAGCCGCGCGCCGGCCTGGCCGCACAGCTTAGCCGCCTCCTCTCGCGTGATGCCGGTCCGCGGGGGCTGGCTTGGGTCGTTGGGGAAGGGCAGCCGATCGATCGAGAAGCCACCCAACTCGATGCTGAACGGCCGTGGCTCGAGGCTCGGATCGCGCCCGGGCTCCCCAGGGCGGCTGCCCGCGGTGAAGCTGCCCGCTGGGATCTCCACCACCTCGCCGGCGAGCGCCGCGGGGGCCGCCGCCTGTTGGCCCTGAGCGCTCGGGCTGGCGGGGCTAGGCTGTGGCGACGCCTCGGGCTCCTGGCGACAGCCGCCGAGGCTCAGCGCACAGAGCGCCCAGGTTAGGAGATGCGGCCTCAGCACCCGCTGACCTTGGCAGGGTGGGCGGTGGCTTTTCAACCCTTGGGAGCGCGCTGCGACAGCGAGGGGGTGGCCGGGCCCTTTCATTCCCTGCTAGGACGACAAACAGATCGGCGCTCTAGAGCGAAGGTCCGCTCACCACCAGACCAGGGAAGCTGCCCCGGTGCGAGCCGTGGGTCGTGCTAGCGTGCCCCCTCGGACTCCCCCAGCCCCCCCTCTGACCGATGACCCAGACAAGCATCCGCATCACCGGGAAGATCTTGCAGCTCACGGAAGATCCGGAGC
>CAYQAC010000256.1:0-5702 GCA_964415255.1 uncultured Polyangiaceae bacterium
GGCACTGGCAACTCGGGCGGCACTGGTAACTCAGGCGGCACTGGCAACTCGGGCGGCACCGGCGCGGGTGGGAGCGGGGGCACCGGCGCGGGTGGGTCTGGCTCAGGCGCTTATTTCCCTGCGGGAACCATGTTCTTCCAGCGGGACGTCTCGGCGGAGCCGGCGTCGGCGCAGTCCGCGGCGATGATCGCGTCGCTGCGCCAGGCGGGGGGCTGGGGCAACGGTGACCGCTTCCAGATCGACTTCTCGATTGAGGTCCTGCAAGCTGACGCATCGACGCCGCGGCAGACCTTCAACCCGACGGATGACTTCTATTCGCCCGATTGTGATCGCAGCGCCATGCCGGTGCCGGCGGGCGGTGCGCTCGAGGGGGAGAGCGGGTATGCCTGTGACGGGGACGGGGACTGCCACCTGATCGTGCACGCGCCGTCGGAGAATCGCCTGTACGAGATGTGGCGCGCTGACATCAGGGGCAGCACGTTCAACGGGGGCTGCCTCGCGGTGTGGGAGACAGACCGCAGCTACGGCGAGCTCCTGCGTGGCGAGCAGTGCACCAGCGCGGACGCTGCGGGCTTCCCGATCGCCCCGCTGCTCTTCTCCGCCGATGAGATCGCAGCTGGCTCGATTGACCACGCCATCCGCTTCATCCTCCCGAACAATCGCGTGCGCGCCTCACGCTACGTGCGCCCGGCCACGCATGGCACCCGCACCACGGGGGACGCCAACGCGCCGCCGTACGGGGTGCACTTCCGCCTGCGCTCGGATTTCCCCCTGGAAAGCCTACCCAATGAGGCCGCGCGCGTCGTCGCCCGCGCGCTCCAGCGCTACGGGATGTATCACGCGGACGGCGGCAACATCGCCCTCACGGCGCAGAGCGATCGCTTCACCACCGCCAAGTGGGCCGACGTGGGCCTCGCCCCGCGTGATCTGGTCGCGCTCCAAGTGGAGGACTTCGAGGTGATCGATCACGGCGCGCCGATTGAGGTGACCTTCGACTGCGTTCGGCAGTAGCTGGTCGAGCAAGGTTGGTTGGGGGGTTGGAGGGCACCGCGCCGTGGTGCTCCGTGCGTATTCGCACTGCGTTGCGGCGCCGAGCAAACGCGAGCACCCAGCGCCGCCCGAAACGGTGCCGTCTAACCCCCCCTCCTGCCCATGACGCGAGCCAGATTGCCGCAGGGGACTAGCAGTGCTCGAAGGCCGCGCTAAATTGGCTCTCTATGATGACTCGTTTAGCCCTCGTGCTCGCCCTGGGTCTGGTTGGCTGTGGCTCCTCTAGCGATGGGGACGGCACAGGTGGCACGGGCGGCCATGGGGGCACAGGCGGCCTAGGCGGCACGGGCGGGACCGGCGGTGAGCAGCCGGGACCCAAATACCGGGGCACCTTCACCTGGGGCGACAGCATCACAGGCAACTCCACTAGTTGGACTGAGTCCTACAGCGCGGAGCTGGTCGCGACGCATGAGGCAGACTCCACGTGGACCATCAGCGGCACGGTGACTAGCGCGCTCAACAAAGAGGACGCGGACTGTACCTGCAGCGCCTCAGGCTCTCATCCGGTGCAGGGCACGCTGTTCGCGCCCAGCCTGCCGAGCGAAGATAGCTTCGACTTCTCCTTCAGCGCGACGGAGCCGACCGCCGGCGGTTGCACGCAACGCGCCACCGCCGAGTGCCCTGAGGGCATCAGCCGAACCGCGACGCTTAGCACCCGTCGGCCCAACGACAATTGCCCTCGGGAGATCAAGAACATCTACCAAGAGGGTCAGTCGCTCGAGTTCGAATCCAGCTGGTCGTGTACGAGCGGTGGCGAGACACGCGAAGGCTCCGCGAGCGGCGTCTGGGAGCTGGAGTAGCACCCTCACTCGGCCGCTCTGGCGCGGTGCCGTCCAACGCCAATCCCCTGCCCTGACTATCAGGATGAAGCGCAGCCTTCAGCCGTAGCCCGCCGCGAAGCCGTCAGGCAGCTCCGCTGACGATAGGATGGCTTCCGCCGTCCACAGGCGCTCGCTGTGGTCATCTTGCGCCACGCCACCGAGCTGATGGAGCAGGCGCACGGCTAGCTCCGTGGCGGCGGCACGGCCGCCTCCCCTCCTTGAGACGTCGATCACCAGGGTGCTCTCCACGCGTGGCACCAAGCTGTGGAGCGGCTCCTCCTCAGGACTGAGCTCCGGGGGACACCCCGGCTCCAGCTGGATGAACAGCGCGCACTCCGAGGCGTGCTCCACCAGCCACTGCCCAGCGCGCTCCTCTACCGGGGAAGCGAGCTCAGCCACGGCTTGCCTCGCGGCGCCCACGGAGGCCGGTGAGAAGATGTAGATGGACTGCACCCTTCACTCACCAAAATGGCTTCAGCTTCGGCGCCTTGAACTAGCCGAGCCGCTCACGGACTGAGCGTGAGCGCCGGGCCACCCGTTGAGGCGTAGGCCCCCGCGACGGGCACCCCGCGCGGTGTTCCATCAAAGTCCCAAGCAGCCTCTGGGCGCGAAGGCGGGGTCGCCGCTGGGAAACTGAACGCGGTGAGCGCGTTTGGGTGCAGATCGAGCCCGGAGCCTGGCGCCAGCATGGGCGCCGCGAAGTGCGCCGCCGCGTCAGCGAAATCACCCTCCAGGTTGTGCTCAGCGTCATCTGCCCTGACGGGCTGCCCCGCGAACACCGCGTTCAGGTAGGCGCGCTGACTGAAGCTCGCGTGGCCACCCGTGATTGAGACGCCGCGACCGCTCGTGATGACGGTGTTGAAGGCTATCTCCACCTCCCGCGGCACGTCGTTGTGCGGCCGTATGTTGAGGCCCCCGCCGCTGCGGTTCACGAACACGTTGTTGAAAATCACCAGGTTACCCTCAGCCTGAACCAGGTTCTCAGTCGCGTTCTCGAAGATGAAGTTGCCATGCACGACGTACCTATCTCCCTGGCCACGCCCGCTGGTCGGGAAGTGCCCGAGCAGCAGGTTGGGGCGCGCGTCGCCGCCCGTTGAGGAGCCAGTGGTCTTGGTGAAGACGTTGTGGCGAATGATCGTCTCCGCCACCTCAGGCTGCTCCTCCAGGCGCTCAATCTGATGCTTGATCTGCATGCAGTAGCCCCTCGCGTCGCGGACGACGTTGCGCTCGATCAGCCCGCGCACGAACGGCTCACGGCCGTTCGAGTTGCCTAGGTAGAGGCCCGTCCCCGGGCCCTCGATGTGATTGCCGCGGATCACCCAGTCCGTCGCGGGGCTCTTGGTCGAGATCCCGACTATCTGCTGGTCGCCACCGAAGCCGTAGATCTTAAGCCCCTCGATCACCACGTGGTGCGTGGGCTCACTTGAGCCACCTTGAGAGGCCACGCCGAACCCAGCCCGACCATCGATGTCGACGTCTAGACCCCGAAGCTTAAGCCAGCTGGCGCCGTGGATCGCGAGCACGTTGAAGGAGTCGCTCCCCACAAACCGCGGACGATTCGCCGGGTCGAGCGCCTCCACCACGATGCAGCGCCCCTCCTCACCTGAAGTGCGCATCGGCAGCCCACGGAGGTAGTCCCCTGACCGGAGCTTCAGGGTGTCACCCGGCTGGAGCGTCGAGAGCACATCACGGTAGTCATCAGGGCCCGCCTCCAGCTCACGCCCGGAACCCTCACAGTCCTCCCATGCGAGTGGCCCCGTGGGTGGGAAGCCGCCCGCGTCAGTTGAGGCGTCCTGACTCGGTGCGTCCACGGCGGCGTCGCTGGCTGACCCGTCAGGCAGCGCAGCGTCCGCTGCCGCGTCTGCTGTGCTGCTCGCGTCAGGCCCTGAGCCCGATGAACCCGAGCTAGAGCAACCTGGCGCCAAAACAAGGCAAAGCGATAGGGAGTAGAGGGCTCGCATGGGCAAAGCAAAGCACGGCCTTGTCGGCGCCTCAACGCCAACCCCACGAGCCCGGCATTAGTCAGCCTGACGCATCATCACAGCGCCCTCGGCGACGAAGCCCCGCGCCAAGCTAGACCTACGGCCCAGCGGCCGGTTACCTGGGCGCGATGAAGCCTGCTCTCATGTCCTACGGTCGCTTTGCTTGGCCTCCTCCTGCTCCTGATCATCCCACTCTTGGCGTGTAAAGACAGACAGCCCAAGCCCGAAGGTCAGCCCGCCGCCAACCCCGGAAACCAAGCGCACCCCAAGGGCGAAGGCTGCCTCGGCATCAAGGGAGAGGAGGCGTGCACCAAGTGCTGTCGGGAGTGCTGCGCTGATGGCCCGATATCACCGAGACTCGGGCTCAGCGGCACAGCCGCGTCAGCCCAGGATCCTGACACACGCCCGCGACGCACTCCGCGCTCAGGCAGTCATGATCGTCTTCGCATGGCTGCCCCGCAGGACGCCGCGCTTCGCAGAGACCCGTGCCCCACCCGCACCGTAAATCCAACGCGCAGGCGCGCCCCTCACAAGGCTCACCAAACGACGCTCGCGGCGCACACACCAGATCGACATTACAGTAAGCCTCACTGACGCAATCAGTCAGTGGACTACACGGTTCGCCTATGCCCGGCAACGGAACGCAGATGTGGTCTTCGCAACCTAAGCTGTCCGTGTACAGGCAGCTCGGCACGATGAGCTGATCATCTTCCACACCCCACCATGCCTGCCCTACCCCTCGCACCTCCCCTTGACAAGCCTCACCCAGCTGGCGCCGCTCCCATAGCCGACAGAACTTCCCACGAATGTCACAGGTGACCACCCCCCGAGGGTCCAATGCGCAGTCTGTGTCGCCACTGCCACGTGAGCGGCGCCGCGACACACTGAACCTCACCCAATACCAGCGTCACGTCTGGCCCCGCGGAGATATCCACCGAGCCAGTCAAGATCACCACCCCTTGAGCGAGGCTTTGGATCTCAAAATCGAGCCACGGGTACGATCTGATGAGCGCGTCGATGTCGGAGACCGCTCCCGCCAGATCCTTCTCCCCTGGGAAGCTGCAAGCCTGCGTCACGAGCTGTTCAGCCTAGCTGAGCCTCACGCCTGAGACCACCGCCAATGACCTCGTCGCCATGGGCGCTATATCGTGAGCGCCTTGAGCACCATGGCCCGCAGCTCGAGCGCTGGAACGACCGCTCGCTTCTCCAGGAACGCTTCCTCGCCCCCTTCTGCCCACAGGGGCGGGTAGCAGAAGTACGACTCATGGGGGCTGAGCTCCTGAACGATTTGCTGCCAATTCGGGAACCGGTAGCCATCGTAAAACGTCTCGAGGTCGCCCGACAGCAGGAACGCTAGCAGCTCCTCGAATGAGGACGTCAGCTCTTCCAACTCCAAGCCGTCGGGACTCAGGTAGCTGATGTCCCCCGCTGGGTTGAGGAGGAAGAGGCCACCTATCACGTCGTTCGCGATGTAGAGCGATGGCCCCGCGTCTGAGAGCTGCAGGCGCTCCGACTCATTCCACACGCTCAGGCTGGGCAAATCTTCCCCGTCCCCAAACAGCCTCACCCAACCGTGGTCTAGCAGCGCACCCTGACGACACGCAGACGCCGCTGCCTTTGAGATCTTCCCCACCTCAAGCAGCGCGGCGCTAGGCGCCACCCCCGCGGCGCCTAACCGCACCAGGTGGGGGCCTGACAACTCTAGATGACTCATCTCGCTCCTCTAGTCCTCTTCATCTAACTCGGTGGCTACTGCCTCACCCACCAGGTTCAGGATACAAAGCGCGTTCTCAATCGGGTGTGGCTCTTCTGCGGCGGGGTGTTTGTTCAACGATTTCGATCACTTAAG
>CAYQAC010000257.1:0-5648 GCA_964415255.1 uncultured Polyangiaceae bacterium
CGCGGTTCTCCACCACCGAGCGGCCCTGCCCCGCCGAGCGACTCCACCTCCCCGAGCTGCTGGTGGCCCAGCAGGCTCGACACGTGGGCGCGACGCCGGTCAAGATCCACCCCGAGCTGACCTTCAACTAGCGCCGCCACCTCTCGGTGACTCGCCAGCCACCCCGTGTCGCGGGCGAGCTGCTCAATCGCGTCGACCATCTCCAGCGCGTCCGCGAAGCGCTCCCGAGGATCGAGCGCCGTAGCCCGAGCGAGCATGTCATCGACGGAGGGCGGCACCTTGAGCCCAAACGCCGAGAGCCGCGGGACGCCCTCCGTCGCGATCCGCATCACCAGCTGCGCCTCGCTTGAGCCAGGCCACGGCGAAGAGCCCGTGAGCGACACCCAGAGGCTCACCCCCAGCGCGTACACGTCGAGGCTCGGCCCCACCGGCGCGCGAGAGAGGTACTCCGGCGCCATGTACATCAGCTTCCCAAGCAGGTAATTCTGATCGGTGGTCACGCTGGCGATCGAGCTCTTGGCGATGCCAAAGTCGAGCACCCGGGTGACGCCGTCGCGCCCCACCAGGAGATTCTCTGGGGAAATATCGCGATGTAAGATGCCGAGCGGGCTCCCCGCGTGGTCCTTCGCGGTGTGCGCCGCGTGGAGGCCGGTCAAGGCGTCCAGGGCGATGCGGAGGAGGACCGGGACAGGCAGCGCGGCGCCTCGCAGCGCGAGCCGGTCCACCAGCTCATCGAGCGCGGCGCCCTCGACGTAGTCGTAGACGATGAAGTAGCCGTCTTCGTCCTTCCCGGCGTAGTGGACGCCCACGATGTTCGCGTGGTGCAGCGCGGCCGCCACCCTTGCTTCCGCGAGGAAACGGCTCACCGCTTCGGGGTGCTCCATCAAGTGAGGCAAGAGGCGCTTGGCCACCACCAGCCGCTCAAAGCCCAACGCCCCCACCGCTCGAGAGAGGTACGCCGCGCCCATGCCGCCGCGCCCCAGCTCGAGCAGGCGCTCGTACTCTGCTCCGATCGCGGCGTTGGCCATCATCCACGAGCATAGTGGACGGCGCAGGAAATGCGCGAATTGGCGCTCCGGGTTCAATCACGTGTTCTGCGGCGCGTCTTCTGTGGCGTGTGTCCTGCTCGCTGCATGGCGCTCTAGGCGCGACGCCTAGGAGCCGCGCCTCGAGCGCCGGTCAGTTTGCCGCTAGTGATTTGAGGTGGTGGTCACGCTAGAAATAGCCGCGCGCCGTCACCCAACCAGGGCCCACCCCCACGGCGGCGTCGCCCCAAGCCACCTGAAACACCCCCAGGTAGCTGGTGATCACCGCGAGGCCGAGGCTGGCGCCGGCCAGCACATCGGTGCGTGTGATCTTGGCCTGCACCGCGTCCCGCTCCGACACAGTCGGGCGCGATGAGAGCTCGTCCTTCGCCTGAAGCGCGTCCACCCCACTCACCGCCGTGAGCCCCGCCGCCACCGCGGTGAGCCCCACCCCTGTGAAGAACACCCACGGCGGCAGGCCACGCTCCTGATCCGCTTGCGGGCGCGCCCCACGATCTGACGGGAACTCGCGGATGATCAACCCCGCCTCGGGAGCCGCGACCACCCCACCGCGCTCGGCTTGGAGCTCTGGCGCCCGCGCCGCCTCCCCGGCCGTCGTCGCGTACATCTGAATGCGGTAGGAGGTCCCGGTGCTGAGATCGAGCGTGCGGCTGCTGCGGTGTCCATCACGCGCCACCGCCACCACCGTGTGATTGCCGGGGAGCACGTAGTGGGCGCCCGCCTTCACCACCGCGCCGTCCAGGGTGAGGCTACACGGTGCTGGCTCACAGCTCAGCAAGAGCTGCGCGAGCTTGCTCGCCGCGTAAGCCTCGGCGCGCCGCGCTTGCGCGACGACCTCAGCGTCCACCCCCGCGCGCGTCTTCGCGCGCTCAGCGACGCGCACCACCAAGCGATGATCACCCGCGCGCGCCGCTGACGTGAGCGCGTTAGCCAGGGCCTCCGAGCTGGGCGCGAGCTCATCCGCCGCCATGAACGCCGCCGCGGCGCGCCCGAAGTCCCCAGCGTCGAAGGCATCGACCCCCTCGTCGTAACGCTCGGCGGCCTGCTGACGATCGCTCGTCGACTGCGCGAAGGCGACGCTCGGCGCGAGCGCTGTCGTGAGGCTCACCCCGCTCCAAGAAGCCAAACTGACTAATGCGACCCTGCGCGCGAAGCGCTTGAGCGCGCCCGACGGGACCCCCGCGCCACGCTGAGAGGGCCGGCGCCTGCTCGACGAACGGTCCTCTGTGGATGCTGAGCGGCCACGCCTCATGCCTGAACCCTAGTCGCTAACGCGCACAGCAACCAGGGAGGCGAAGCGCGCCTCCCGACGCCGCGCACCACCCGCGACGCCGAGCGTGACCCATATCAGCGCCGACGCGCGTGCTGTCATCACCGCTGTGGTCCCTTCGGCGCGCGCTGACGCGCCAGGTACACGACGCCCAAGGCACGCGGCGCCCACGGCATGCGGCGTTTCAACACGGGACGCCGCACTTTGCCGCGTGGTAAGCCAAGCAAGAGGCTCGTGGTGTCGTCTCGAGTCGACACGTGCGGCTCTTGGCGCGCTCCACGTCGTCTCCAGTCAACGGGCTCGCCCCTGCGCTCGGGGATCGGGGGGTTTGCCTTTTCCACACCGCGCGTCACCGAAGTGCCACGTGACGAGGCCACGGGCGCCGCTTGCTGGATCCGCTATCATCGCCTCATGCTGCGCCGAAGCGCCCTCGTCCTCACGCTCTTGGGTCTCAGCGCCTGCTCTTGGGTCACCGGTGAGCTGCCAGCGCCCGTCGCTGAGGGGCAAGGTGGCGCCGGCGGGACCTCGGTCGCGGGCGCCGCGGGCGGCGGAGTCGGCGGCGCGGCTGGGAGCGCCGGCAGCGCTGGGGTAGGCGGCGCCGCGGGCGGTGTGGCAGGGAACGGCGGGCTAGCGGGCGCAGGTGGCGTCGCTGGGACCGGCGGCCACGGCGGCACCGCTGGCTGTCAGGACCCTTGCGACTGTGATGGGGATGGAGAGCGCTCCGTCGCGTGCGGCGGACAAGACTGCGACGACCATGACGCCGCGGTCTCGTCTCAACAGAAGCGGTACTTCTCCACGCCTTCACCGAACCCCGAGGTCTTGTTCGACTACAACTGCAACGGCCAAATCGAGCGCGATCCGGCGCTTGACGTGACCGCCAACTGTGGCGCGCTCAATCTCGGCCAGTGCGGCGGCCAACAAGGCTACGCCGGCAGCCCCCCACCCTGCGGTGAGCGAGGAGACTGGGGAGAGTGCCGTCCAGAGGCTGGCCTCTTCTGCCGGCACGTCAAGCTGAGCGAGCGCACCATGACCTGCCGCTGACGCCCTTGAGCCGCGCAGCCTCAAGGAGCCGAGCCCTGCCTCGTGGCGCGTGCGATCTCAATGCCGTGGCGCGGCGCTCGATGCGGAGGGCTCCGCGGACGAGCCGGCGCTCACCTCGGGCCCGAGGCGGCCGCTCGCGAGCTGCTCAAGCCCGAGGCGCACGAGCCAGTAGCGCTCCAGCGCGCGCGTGGCCTCGCGCGCGGCGACGAGCTCCGCTGAGCGCGCCGCCAAGAGCTCGAACACACCGATGCTCATGGCGTTGTACTCAAGCAGCGACTGCTCAGTGACGCGCTGCCGGAGCGGCACCACCTCCGCCTGATAGAACTCGGCGCGGCGCCGCGCGACCTCAAGCCCCTGCCTCAGCTGCGCGGCGCGGCCACGCACCGCGCTGGCCACGCGCGCGCTGTCGTAGCGCGCTTGGCGCGCGCCGCTCTCTGCGCGGCTCACGGCTCCCTGGCCCTGATCGAACAGCGGCAGCTCCAGGTGCACCGTGGGGCCGACGCCCCAGCCGCTGTGCCCGCGCTCCACCTCCACCCCAGCGGAGATGTCCGGCAGCGCGCCGGCGAGCGACGCGCTGTTCGCGCCCTTGCTGTGCTCAGCGAAGCGCTCGCGCAGCGCAGCCAGCTCCAGGCTCGACTCCAGCGCGCCCTTCACCAGCGCCGGGAGCGGCTGCTCCTCCAGCGGGCTCGGAGGCGGCAGCTGAGGCAGCTTAGTTTCCACACGGAATTCATGCCCCAGCTGCCACAGCCCGAGCAGCTCGCCCAGCGCGAGCTTCGCGCTGCGCTCAGCGAGCTCGGCGTCCGCCAGCTGGAGCCGCACCTCTTGGTAGCCCACCTGCTCCGACGACAGCTCCAAATCAGTCAGGTTACCTGCCTCATGCAGGCTCGCCGCGGCGCGCGCGCTGGCGTCCGCCGCCCGAGCGCGCAGGCGCAGCAGGCGGCGCCCCTCGTGCGCCGCCTGGTACACCACCAAGGCGCGCCGCACCTCGAAGCTCAAATCCACCACCTGACCTATCACCTCGAGCTGCGCCCGCGAGAGGCCGGCCTCGGCCGCTGAGGCGCGCCCGGGCATCAGCAAGAGCCGTGTGAGGCTGAGGGTGACGTCGAAGGCGAGCTCCGGCTCACCTTCACCGAAATACACCGCGCTCGCGCCGACGCGCGGGTTCGGCAGCTTCCAGGCGCCGACCAACTCGGAGCGGGCGAGCCCCAGGCGCTCGAACGCCGCCTGCACCCGCGGACTGTTGAGCAGCGCGAGCTGCACCGCGCTCTCGGCGTCGAGCGGGCGCTTCACCAGCTCGCGGATCCGCTCCTCAGCGGCGCCAGTGCCCTCCGCGTGAAACCAGCGCACCTCCTTGCCGACGCGCTGCTCCGCCCCGCGCTGCACCCCAGCGAGGCCCGCGTCGCGCGCGACGCAGCCGCTCCCAAGCGCGAGCAGCAGCGCGCAGCTCAGCCACCCTGCCCTCATGGCGCCCCCTGCTCCGGCGCAGCGCCGGGCTCACCGCTAGGCTTCATGGAGCCTTCGTGCGGTGCTGCGTGCTCGCCGGGTGGCTCGCTGGCCTCAGCGGCGGGCGCCTCAGCGCCGTGGTGGTGGTGATGGTGCTCGTGCCCGGCGCCGCCGCCCAGGGGCTCCTCCAGCGAGGTCAGCGGATCGAAGCTGGGCGCGAGCGGATCTAACAGCCGCCGCCCCGGCTCGCTCGCTTGGGCCGCATCGTTCACGCTGCCGGCAGGCGCGCTCAGGGTGGTGCTCCGGCACCCGGCGCCGAGCGCTGTGCTCAAGAGCAGCGTGGGGAGCATGAGCCGCGCGGAGCGCGCCCAAGCGCTCGCCCGGCGCTCCACCGGCTCCTCGATCGCTCGGGGCGTCGCGCATATCGTCTGGTTGACTGACTTGCTCATTTCCCTGCGGCTTTTTTAGGGAGCTTGACGCCGTCGGCTGAGAGCTCGGCGGCGGTCGCGGCGCGCGCCAGCGTGCCCTCCGGGGGGTTGTACCAACCCGGGTCCTGGTCGTAGCTCTCGAGCGAGTCGCGCACCTTAAGGATGGTGAACATGCCGCCCATCGTGATGCCGTCGTAGGGCCCCTTGCCCCCGACCATCGGGATGCTGTTCTTCGGCACGGGCATCCCCATCGCTTCCATGTCCCCCATGCCGTCTTGGCCCATGGTCATGTAGCCGGGCACCACCTTCTGCGCGCGCTTATCCAGATCCTTAGGCTTTGCGCCGATCATGTTGGGCACCCCGTGCCCCATCTGGTTCATCACGTGGTGGGTCATGTGGCAATGCATGGCCCAGTCGCCG
>CAYQAC010000258.1:0-5632 GCA_964415255.1 uncultured Polyangiaceae bacterium
AGTGACGGAGCCGCTGCCCGCTGGGCCTGCCACCACGAGCGCCGCCTCACCCCAGGGCGCCCCGCCGCCCGGCCTCCTCAATACCCCTGAAGAGCGCCTGGTGGTGCTGGACGTTCACGAGGCGCTGAGGGAAGGCAAGGAGCCGCTCCGCCCGATCTTGGAGGCCGCCAGGGCGCTACCAGGAGGCTCCGTGCTCCTGCTCTGCGCCCCGTTCGAGCCGGTGCCGCTGTTCGACGTGCTCGCGAAGCAGGGCTTCGCTCACTACGCGGAGCAGCTAGCAGCCGAAGACTGGCGCGTCTGGTTCTACCGCGATCCCAAGGCGCTCACCGCCAGCGCCACCGCGCCGCGGCCGGTAGACAAAGCACCTGACGATTCATCGCCCAGCGCAGACGATGTCATCATCCTGGACGTGCGCGGGCTGGAGCCGCCGGAGCCAATGGAGCTCACCCTCACGGCGCTGGCGTCGCTTCCGCGCGGCAAGGTGCTGATCCAAATCAATGAGCGCGTCCCGAACTTCCTGATCCCCCGGCTGAAGGAGCGCGGCTTCAGCTACGAGGTGCACGATGAGCAGCCCGGCGTGGTCCGCCTCTTCATCCGCCACGCAGAGTGACCGCAGCGCCACTTCATCCGCCACGCGGAGTGACCACGGCGCCTCTTCATCCGCCACGCAGAGTGACCGCGGCGCCACAGCGGCGCCTCGCGGAGTGACCGCAGCGCGTGAACCTTGAAGCGCGGTGCCACGCAGCGTGAGCCTTGAAGCGCGGTGCCGAACCGGCTCTTCAACGCTTGAAGCCCCACGACGCGCTCTTCAAGGACGAACGGATCTTCTGGTGAGGTCGACGACCGGTGATCCGAGCGACACCCGACACGTCAGGGCGCCTCGCCACTGGGCGACATCATCTTCAGAGGGAGTGCACCCCCAAAATGAACGGCGCCACAGCGGTGTGCCCTTCAAAACGAACGGCGCCACAGCGGCGCGCCCTTGGCGTATAACCGCCGCATGCCCCACGACTACGCGAGCTTCGCGAGCGCCTTCCACGACCACCGCACCCAGAGCCCGAACCAGCGCGCGGCGCTGGGGCTCACGGAGCGGTTAGGTGAGCTGCCTGATCCGAGCGTCCAGGCAGCGGAGGCGCGGTTTCAGCGGGCGGAGGCGCTGCGTGAGGCAGCACGCCGGCTACGCGGCGCTGACCTGACAGGCTCCGAGCAGCAGACCAGCGGAGCGCCTAGGCTCAGCTTCGATCAGGCGCTGGATCTCGAGCTGGCGGAGCTCGCCCTCAGCGCCGAGGTCTTGAAAGATCGCGTCACCTCCGGCGGTGGTGAGCGGCTCAAGAGCTGGCCGAGCGCCGGCGACGATCTCGGTGATGGCCTGTTCGGCTTGTTCATCAACGATCCGCGCCCCGCCGCGGAGCGCCTAGCGGACGCCGTGAGCAAGCTCGAGGCGGTGCCTGACTACCTCACGAGCCTGCTCGGGCGGCTGGAGCGCCCAGTGGCCCGCTGGGTCGCGATGGATCAGAGCAAGGTGAGCGGCCTGCCGGAGCTCTTCGGGCACCTTCAGGCTTGGTCAGCCAGCGAGGCCTTCGCTGATCATGAGCGCCTGGTGCGCGCGGGAGCGAAGGCGCAAGAGGCGCTCACGAGCTACCACCAGCGCCTGGGGGAGCTGCCCTCCACCCCGGATATTCACGTGGGCTCGGAGGCGGCAGAGGCGATCATCCGCTCACGCGGCGTCTTCCTCTCCCCGGCTGAGCTGCACGGCGTGGCCAAGGATTTCCTCAAGAAAATTGCTGAGGAGCTCGAGGTGCTGCGAGGCCGCTTAGTCAGCAAATATGACTTACCTCAAGGCACCACGGAGGAGGCGCTCCAACAGCTGTTGGCGGAGCGCTACCGCGCGCCGCTTACAAGCGGCAAGCTGGAGGACATCCTCTTGCACTATCAGGCAGAGCGCGAAAACATCCTCGGATTCATCCGCGAGCGTGAGCTGTTCCCGATCCCGGAGGATCAAGACATGCTCATCCTCCGCACGCCGAGCTTCCTTGAGCCCACCATCCCGGCGGGCGCCATGACCTCCCCGCCGCCGTTTCGGAGCGGCACCAAGCGGAGCCTGGTTTACCTCACCTTGAGCGAGGAGCTGGTGGCGGAGCACACCCGCCTCAGCATCCCCGGCATGATGATCCACGAAGGGATCCCAGGGCACCACCTGCAGCTCAGCTGGGGCGCGCTGCACCCCTCCATCATCCGGCGCCACATCGACGCCATGGATCACGCTGAGGGGTGGACCACCATGCTGGAGGACTACATGCTCGACGTCGGCTACGCGGCGGAGCTCGCCGACGAGGTGCGCTTCAGCACCAAGCGCGACATCGCGCGCATCGGGGCGCGCGTCGCCATCGATCTGTTCTTCATGTCGGGGGACAAGGGCTACTTGGAGGTCGGCATGAAATGCGACCTGAGCCCTGACGATCCATTCGTCGCCGCCGGGAACCTGCTCGCGGCGGTGACCGGCTTCGTCCCCGGGCGGGTGCAGGCGGAGCTCAACTGGTACTCACAGGAGCGCGGGTACCCGCTGTCTTACCTCGCCGGCAATCACCTGGTGTGGCAGCTCAAGCGCGACCTTGAGGCGGCCCAGGCGGGGCGGCTCACTGGGCTCGAGCTGGATCGCCAATTTCACCGCGTGTACCTGGAGTCGGGCAACATGCCCGTCGCCTTCTTGCGCCGGGTGTTCGAGCACCAGGGCCTGCTCAGCGCGGGCTAGGCTGCGCTGAGACGCCTCAGCGCGGGGGCCGATTTCCGCACGAGGGAAGAGAGCGGCTGTGCTAGGTTCCGCGCCGGTTTTACCCGCTCGCGCTGTGAGCGGGCTCACGAAAAGACAGCACTGGAGGAACCCCGATGGGCGACGCATTCATCATCGACGCAGTCCGTACACCCCGCGGCCGCGGCAAGGCCGGCAAAGGCGGGCTCAGCCACATCCACCCCCAGGAGCTCCTGGCGCAAACGCTCAATGAGCTCGCGCGCCGCACTCAGCTGAACAAGGAGGACGTGGACGACGTGGTGGTCGGCTGCGTCAGCCAAGTGAAGGAGCAGGGCGCCTGCGTCGCGCGCAACGCGGTGCTCGCCGCGGAGTGGCCAGACATCGTCACCGGCGTGACCTTGAACCGCTTCTGCGGCTCAGGCCTCCAAGCGGTGAACTTCGCCGGCATGGGCATCGCGAGCGGTCAGCAAGACTTAGTCGTCGGCGGCGGCGTGGAGAGCATGAGCCGCGTCCCCATGGGCAGCGACGACGCCATGATGGACGGCCACAACATGAAGCTCCGCGGCCGCCTGTTCCAGGTGCCGCAGGGCATCAGCGCGGATCTCATCGCCACACTAGACGGCGTGACCCGTGAGGATGTGGATCGTTTCGCTGTGGAAAGTCAGGCGCGCGCCGCGGTCGCGATCGCCGAGGGGCGCTTCAACAAGAGCCTGTTCACGGTGAAGAACGACGACGGCACGGACGCCCTCGCCAAGGACGAGCACCCG
Organism: uncultured Polyangiaceae bacterium; assembly: GCA_964415255.1. Lineage (GTDB taxonomy): Bacteria > Myxococcota_A > Polyangia > Polyangiales > Polyangiaceae > JAHBVY01. The sequence continues at coordinate 3,517 of CAYQAC010000258.1, forward strand.
CGCGCCGGCACCTCGCTGGAGAGCCTCGCGGGGCTGCAAGCCTCGTTCGAGGTGATGGGGCAAGCGAAGTTCGGCCTCAACGGGGAGACGCTGAACGAGCTCGCGCTCAAGCGCTACCCGAACGTAGAGAAGATCAACCACGTGCACCACGCGGGCAACGCCAGCGGCATCGTGGACGGCGCCGCGGTGGTGCTGCTCGCGAGCGAAGACTACGTGAAGAAGAGCGGCCTCAAGCCGCGCGCCCGCATCCGCGCCACCGCCACCGCCGGGGCCGAGCCGGTGATCATGCTCACCGCGCCCACGCCCGCCTCCGAGCGCGCCCTGAAGAAGGCCGGCATGAAGGCGAGCGACATTGACCTATGGGAAATCAACGAGGCCTTCGCGGTGGTGCCGCTCAACACCATCCGTCGCCTGGAGATCGACCCCGCGAAGGTCAACGTGAACGGCGGCGCCATCGCCCTCGGTCACCCGCTCGGCGCCACCGGCGCCTGCCTGCTCGGCACCGCGCTGGACGAGCTCGAGCGCACTGGTAAGTCCACCGCCCTGATCACGCTGTGCATCGGCGGCGGCATGGGCATCGCGACCATCATCGAGCGCCTCTGAGCGAGCGCCTCTGAGCGAACGCCTCGGGTTGGGGGCGAGCTCGGAGGCGAGGTACGGGGCACCCCATGACAGGGTGCCCCGGTGACTTCGCGCGCAGTGGACGTGGGGTCGCAGCCAGCGCCTCGCGTCCGTCTCAGCTTGGGGCCGCCTGGGCGTGCTGATGGGCAGCAGGGGCGGCTCCCGCCGCATTTTTTTTGGGGGGGGTTGGACGGCACCGCGCTGGGTTTCGGCGGGCGGCTCTCGAAAATGGAGGCATGAGCTGGCGCTATCCCCGTGGCGACTTACGCTGAACGAATCTGACTGCCTCGCGCACCCCTTCAGGAAACTAAGCCATGTTCGACCGCCTGTTCGCGACCTTCCGGTTCTTCATGGATCCTCGCGGCTCCCTGTCCGTGAAGCTCCTGTTCCTCGGCGCTATGGCGTACCTGTTCTGGCCGGTGGATTTGATCCCGGATCTTATCCCGGTGCTGGGCTGGCTGGATGACTTGGGTGTGGTGGGCGTCGCGTCGGCGTTCTTGCTCTCCTCCATCCAGCCGTACCGAAAGGGCGGCAGCCCCCAGGCGCCAGCGGAGCGTGCGTCAGCGGAGCCCGCGTCACAGAGGCCGTCGCTGGGCCAGCGCCCCACGGTGACCGAGGTGTGGTCCAAGGGTTACCCCGCGAAGGGCACCTGGGGTCACTTCCGCGGCCCCATGGTGCAGGTAGAGGGCCGCGAGAAGTAGGGGGCGCCCACGGCGCCCGCTCGCCGCGTCTCTATTTCCATGAGGGAATAGAGACGCGCTGCTTTCCTTCGCGCCGCTCTAGCCTGTGACTTGAGGACGACGAACGGTAAACCGTTCGTCGTCCTAGGGACAGGTGGGCGGGGTGACGCGCAGGTCGTCGATGTACCAGCCGGGCGTCCGCGGGAAGCACGGGTCCGAATCGTAGCTGGCGAAGCGGAAGCGCACTTGAAAGTTCGCGTGCGCGTAAGCAGAGACGTCGATGTTCGCCTCGATCCAGCCGCCGCTCGATCCAGAGAACACGGGGGTGCCGTCCAACTCGCAGGGGGCGCACACGTCGCTCCCGTCGCTAGTGCTGTGGCACTCCACCCGCGGGCCGCTGGTGGGGGCGAGCCGCACCCATTGGCCGGCGGCGTTCTTCACGTCGATGGCGCCGCCGGAGTAGCGCTCGTTCTGCGTCAACTGACAGGGCAAGTTGCAGATCCCACCCAGACCGCCCGGGTTACAAGTCTGGAAGCTGAACCAATGCCAGAACTTAAGCCGCATCGGTCCCCCCGCGCTCAGATCGATCTCAGGGGACTCCAGGTAAGAGTCAACGCAGGTGTTTGAGTTGCCGCTGAGGTTCGTCGCCCACAGCGAGCCGCCGCCGGTGCGATCCGAGCCTGGCCCGCTTGAGGGCGGCCCACAGGCCCAGTCAGTGCGGTTGCCGAAATGAGCCCAGCCCTCACCACAGCCATCGAAGTTGTAGCTCACCACATCACAGCTCGGTGAGCCGCCGCTGCCACCCGCGCCAGTGC
>CAYQAC010000259.1:0-5602 GCA_964415255.1 uncultured Polyangiaceae bacterium
GGCGTCAGCCATGGGACGAGCGGCGTGAGGGAGCAAACGCCGCCCGGCGGTAGCACCTTCCGCCAGGGGTGCCTAGCTGACGCGCTGACGTAACGCGCATGGGCTCAGCGTGCGGGCGCCCCCGTGGTCGCCCCAAGGCGCGTTGGTTACGAGCCAGGAGCTTGGTTTTTTGGGGGTTGGACAGGTAGGCGCCGTGAGGCGCTGGAAGGCGCGAGCACCACGAGGAGGCGTGAGGTGTTGGAAGGCGCGTCGCCACGAGGAGACGAGAGGCGTTGGAGAGGCGGATGAAACTGCCAACCCTGTTGCGAGCATGACAACTACGTTGCGATGTGAGGGAGCGCCTCAAGCAGGGTGACAACAAAATATTCAATGATATCCAATAGATACAATTGGCACGGGGGAGGCGTAGGTTGGCGTGAGATGTGCTAAGCTTGGTGGGTGGGCTCAGGTGGTGACAGCAAGCAGCGGCGCTCTGGGGGCAGCGCGGAGCCTGTGCGGGGACCATCAGCGGCGCCGAATCGCTGCGTGAGGCAGTCTCACCGCGGTGCCGTCCGACCCCCAACCCCCACAAAACCCGCTGCGTTATCGCGACGTGGGCTCCTGCGGCGTGGGCTGTGGCTGAGCCTGGCGCTTGGCGTCCTTGGTTGCATGGCGCCCACCTTGCCGCTCCCGCCGCCGGACAAGCCCGATGTGGAGGGTCCTGATCGGTACGGCTACGTCACCCTGAGCGGCTACGTACCGAAGCGCGCGATGGCGAGCGCGCTCAACACCGAGACGGGGGAGGTCGCGGGCCAGGTGACGGGCGACAACGGCCACTACAGCTTCCAGCTCCAGGCGCAGATCGGCGATGAACTCCTGTTCTGGTACGACCGCGAGACGGAGCGCAGCCCCAGCGTGCGCTTCACCATCCGCGAGCCGTGAGGCGGGTGCGTTCTAAGTCAGGCTAACTGACGGTGCGCAGGAACACGCGTCGCTCGGCGTCAGCGCAGCTGACGGTTCGCAGCGTGACGCGATGTCCACCGCTACCTCGGTAGGGGCGGGCTTCAAACCCGCCCGCAGGTTCAGTTAGGGGCGCTGACAGTCTCAGGTTCCGTCAGGGGCGCTGGCAGCGGCTCCGGGAGCGGAAGCCCCACGGCGGGCCAGGCGGCGAGCAGCTCCTGTGCGGTGGTGATGCGCAGCGCCGCCGCTGCCTCGAGGTTGGGGGGCAGCGGTCCGGTTTGGGCCGCTTCGAGCAGCACCACCAGGCGATCCGGGGGGCCGAAGCGGATCAGGTACTCGAGCGCGGCCTCGCGCTCCTTGTTTGGAGCGCCCTCAGCGCGCAGCACGGCCTGGGCCAAGGTGAGCGCCTCCAGGCGGCGCCCGCTGAGCATTGCCAGGCGGAAATGTATTGCGAGGCGCGCTGCGGGAGCGCCGGTCTTCAGGGTGTCCGAGCCGGCGAGCGCCGCCACCTCGTCCAATGTGGCCTGAAGCGCGAGCGCTGGGGCGTAGCCAGGGGCGAGGGTGAGCGCCTGGCTCGCGCGGACGCGCGCCGCGGAGAGCTGGCTCAGGCGCAGGGCTGCGATGGCGGCGTCGAGGCAGGCCTTCGGGAGCTGCTCCTTCGCACACAGGGCGTCGAGCCCGGCGCTCGCCTCTTGGTGGCCACCGCGCTGCCCCAGCGCGTTCAGGGCGTTGCCCATGGCGATCGGGTGCTGACTGTCCTGGGCGGTGGCGGCGTAGATGGCGTGCGCGTGATCGTAGAGCCCGGCGCGGTAGTACACGTTACCAAGTTCGATGCCAGGGACTGGCACGCGCCGGTCCGTCTGATGGTAAGCGCGAGTCCAGAGCCGCACCTCGCTGGACCAATCCGCCACGCGCTGGGCGCCGGTGACGACGAGCGCCGCGAGCATGACCAGCGCGAAGCTGCGAGCCACGAGCTTCGCGCGCCCTCCGTTCGTGCCCTCGAGCAGGCGCGTGAGGCTGGGTGCGGCGAGCAGCGTCAGGCCCAGGAGGGGCAAATAGAGGAAGCGGTCCGCCGCGAGCACGCTCACCGAGATCGGGATCAGGTGGAGCACCAGGCCAAGGCCCACCGCGCTCAGCGCGAGCCCGACTCGGCGCAGCTCGCCCGCTGGGGATGCCTCCCACAGGGCGGTTCGCTGACGGTACCCGAGCAGCACCAGGCTGAGCAGCGCGAGCCCACCCACGGTGGCGCGCCACGCCTCAGGCTGTCGGGTGTCGCCGATTTGGAGCGCGGGCGTGAAGGGCACCAGCACCATCTCAACATAGTGCCCTAGGGCTGCCAGGCTGAGCATGATGCGCCCCGTGAGGGTCATCTCAGCGGTACGTGTCGAGGGGTCCGAGAGCACAGCAGTGCGCAGCACCAGGTACCCCACGGCCAGAACAGCGAGCGGCGCCAGTCTGAGGAACGTCTGTTTTACTGATTGCTCCTGGTGCCCGCCCTGAGCTGTGCGTCGACGGGACTTGGCGCCTGGAGGCAGCGGCCCTGCCTCGGGCGCGCGCGGCCCTAGCTCCAGGGCGACGAGCGCCGCCACGCCCGCGAGCGCCACCTCCTTGGCGCCGAGGCCGAGCGCGAGGCACGTGAGCGCCGCACCGCGGTGTAGCCAGCTCACCTGGCCAGCAGCGCCCACCGCGCCTTCACCAGCGCCGCGTTCGTCGCCTTGATCCGCTTGTCCGCCATCGGCAAGGCGCCACAGCAGCAAGGCGAGCAAGACGCCGGTCGTCGCCAGCACGTCGGTGCGCCCCGCGACCCACGCAGCGGCCTCCGCCAGGCGCGGGTTCACGCCCCAGGCCAGCGCCAACGCTGCAGCGCTGAGCGCGCCCACCTGATAGCGCCGCAGCAGCGCGAACAGGAGCCCGCTGTTCAGGAGATGGAGGACCAGGTTCGTGAGGTGAAAGCCCGCGGGGTTCGCGCCGTGCAGGGCGCGGTCCAGCGCCAGGCTGAGCACGGTGAACGGTCGGTAGTAGGCGCGGGTGTCACTGAGCTCCGGGTTGCTCCAGAACGGCTGCGAAAAGTAGGTTGTGAGGCCCTTCAGCTCCTGGACCTCGGGGGTGGCAATCAAGTGGTGATCGTCCCAGACGAACGGCGCCCCCAGCACCTGCACGTACACCGCTAGCACCCCGAGCAGGGCGGCGACTCCAGCGAAGCGACGCAGCACCGCCGCACTCTGACATAGCTCGCACCGCCCGTAGGGGCGAAAATCATTCGCCCCACCTCACGACTTCTCTATGTCAGCTCAGCTGACGGTTCGCAGCGTGACGCGGCGGCCGTCGCTGGTGCGGTGCGCGAGATCCACCCGGCGACCCAAGGCGCCGCCCTGACTGAGTGGACGACTGCCCTCCGCCACCTCCGCTAAGAGGTCGTAGTCTGTCACCTGGGTGACGCGCGCTAGGTGGATGGTGCCGGGCTCCACGGACTCACCCGAGAGGAACACCGCGCCGTCGATCTCCGGGGCTTGCCCCGCGTGGCGCCCCACCATCACCCACTCGTGCTCGTCGCTCGGGCCCTCTACCAGCACCTCGAGCTCGCGCCCGATCAAGGCGCGGTTCTTCTTGCGGCTGATTTTACGCTGCACCGCCATCAGCCGCCGCGCACGATCGTACGAGGTGCGCGGGCTCACCTTCTCCTCCAGCTGGAAGCTGTGGCTCGACGGCTCGTCGCTGTAGCGGAACACCCCGACGCGATCGAACTCAGCCCAGCGGACGAACTCCGTCAGCTCCTCGAACTCCGCCTCAGTCTCCCCGGGGTGCCCCACGATGAATGCCGTGCGGAAAACGAGCCCCGGCACCTTGACGCGCATGCGCTCCACCAGCTCACGCAGCCGCGCGCCGCCGTGGCCGCGCCGCATGCGCCGCAGCATGCTGCTCGCCGCGTGCTGGAGCGGCATGTCCACGTAAGGCAGCACCCGCGGGTGCCCCCCGAGCAGCTCCAGCAGCTCATCTGAGAGGCGCTCCGGGTAGAGGTAAAAGACGCGCACCCAGCGGATGCCAGGGACGTCCGCGATGCGCTCAATGAGGCGCGTGAGCGCGCTCGAGTCGAAGCGCTTGCCGGTGACGCCGGTCTCGATGGCGTCGCCGCCGAGGTCGCGCCCGTAGCTGACGGTGTCCTGGCTCACCAGGTTCACCTCCAGCACCCCGGCGGCGGCCAGCTGCTCCACCTCGCGCACCACGTCATCGGCGCTGCGCGAGCGCTGGCGACCGCGCAGCTGGGGGATGACGCAGAACGAGCACTTGCGGTTGCAGCCCTCGGCCAGCTTCACGTAGGCGCTGGCGCCGCGGGTGCTGATGACGCGCGGATCGGCCGCCTTCACCACCCAGTCCGCTGGCTGGCCCACGAGCATGCGCTCCGCGCCGCCGTCCAGCACCCGCCCGAGCTTCAGCATGTCGCTCGAGCCGAGCACGTGATCCACCTCCGGGAGGCCGTCCGCGATTTCCTCGGGGTGGCGCTGGCTGAGGCAGCCGGCGACCACCAGGCGCTCACAGCTGCCGCTCCGCTTGTGCTCCGCCATCGCCAAGATGGTGTCGATGGACTCCTTCTTCGCGGTGTCAATGAAGCCGCAGGTGTTCACCACGATCACCTGCGCGGCGCTCGGGTCGTCCGTCGCGGCGTAGCCGGCGCGCTCGGCGACGCCCAGCATCACCTCGCTGTCGACGCGGTTCTTGGGGCAGCCGAGGCTGACGAAGTGGATCGCCTTACTACTCACAGGGTACCAGACAGCTTAACGAACGAATCGCGGCAAAGCGGAAGACAATAGACGCATCGCGGGGCGGAGTAAGACAGCTTAACGAACGAATTGCGGCAATGAGGAAGACAGCTTAACGGACTAACTGGGCTCGGCGCCTTCACCGTGCCGCGCGCATGGCGCTGACGAAGCGATCGAACAGGTAGAGGGAGTCGTGGGGGCCCGCGGCGCTCTCTGGGTGGTATTGCACGCTGAAGGCGCTGACGCCGGGCGCCTCGATGCCCTCGTTGGTGCCGTCGTTCAGGTGCACGTGGGTGGCGCGGGCGTCGCCCTGCAGGGCGCTAGCGTCGACCACGAAGCCGTGGTTCTGACTCGTGATCTCGACGCGCCCCGTCGCGAGATCGCGCACGGGATGGTTGAGGCCTCGGTGGCCGAACTTCATCTTGGAGGTGGCTCCTCCGAGCGCGTGCGCCAGCAGCTGGTGCCCGAGGCAGATGCCGAACAGCGGCTTCTTACCGAGCAGCTCGCGGACGGCGGCGATGGCGTGCGGTAGCGCGGCTGGGTCCCCGGGGCCGTTCGAGAGGAAGATGCCGTCAGGGCTCAGGGCGAGCGCCTCCGCGGCGGGGGTGCTGGCGGGCACCACGGTGAGGCGCGTGCCGGCGTCCACCAGGCAGCGGAAGATGTTCTTCTTGGCGCCGTAGTCGTAGGCCACCACGTGAAACTCAGGGGGCCGCGCCGCGCCGCTGCGGCCGGCCTCTGTCGGCCGATACAGGTCGTCGAACTGAAACGGCACCGGCCAGCTGCGCCCCGCTTCGAAGCGGTAGCTCGCCTTCGGCGTCACCCGGCTCACCAAATCCAGCCCCTGCATGCTCGGGGCGGCGCGCGCCTTGTCCACCAAGACGCTCGGCGCCTCGCTCCCAATGCAG
>CAYQAC010000260.1:0-2850 GCA_964415255.1 uncultured Polyangiaceae bacterium
GGTCGGGGGGTCGGGGGTGGGGGGGTCGTGGGGCGCTGAGGCGAGCCTCGGTGAGGCGGGCTTGGGGATTGCGAGCCAGAAGATGAACTGAACTTCACTTTTAGTCCAAACAAAAAGCGAAGCTGGTTTCACTTTCTGTCAAGATCCGCTAAATCCATGCTGAACTCCTGGCCAAGCCCCCAACCTGCATGCCGCACCGCGCCCCTCCCCAGCTGCCTCCCACCCGCGAGCTGACGCCCGCACGTGGGGCTCCGGCGGGCGCGCCGCGCGCGCAGGGCAGCCTGAGGGATGCAGCGCGTTCACCTGCGAGGGCCGCTGCAGAAGAGGCCGCTGCAGAGGAGCGCACACCAGCCAGCGCGCGCCTGTTTCAGCTGCGGGAGGCGCCGCGGGCCCGGGCGCCGCGCGTCTTCAACCAACGCCGCGCGCAGGAGACGTACGCCGCGCTGCTGCGCGCCTCGACGGAGGTGTTCCAAGAGGTCGGCTTCGAGGCCGCGCAGAGCACCGACATCGCGCTGGCCGCCAAGGTGAGCGTCGGCACGTTCTATCGCTACTTCTCCGACAAGCGCCAGGCCTTCATCGAGGTGGTCGAGCAGCACCTAGAGGAGATGGACAAGCACGTCATCGCGCGGCTCACGGCGGAGCTGTTCGGCGCTGGGCGCGGCCCCGAGAACCGCGCTGACGCCGTGGAGGTCACGCTGAAGGTGCTGTTCGAGCAAGCCGCCCGGCACCCGGCGATGCACCGCGTGTTCTTCGCGATGTCGCTGCGTGATCCGGAGGTGGCGCAACTCCGCGCGGAATTTGAGGAGCGCTCCCGCAGCGCCCTCACCCTCATCATCCGGCAAATAGTCCCTGAAGACCGCGTCCCCGACGCCGCGGCCGCCGCCGCGGTGATCCAAGCCGCGGCTGAGGGCGTCGCCTTCTCACTGGCGTGCGACGCCACCCCCGCCCACAGCACCGCGCTGCGTGAGGCGCTCGGCGCGATGATCACCCGCTACCTGTTCGCCGACGCGAAGTAGCTCCCGTCGCCGCTGCTCCCATCGCCGCTGCTCCCATCGCCGACCTGAGCATGGCGAACGGCAGCCCATGGGTCGTGCTAGGTTCTGGGGATGTTGGACGCCAGCTCATGGGTGTCATCCAGTAGGCGCACAGGGGCCGCCGCGCTGGGCCTCGTCGCGCTGGGCCTCGTCTCCCTGGGCTGCTCAGCCACGCCCCCGCCCAGCTGGCAGCAGGGCGGCGCGCGGCTCACGCTCACGGAGGCCCGCTGGGATCGCGGCGACGACGACCTGATCGAGCTTCGCGCGGATGGCCAGGTGCTGGAGGACGGTGACGTGATCTTCGTGCTCGACGTCGCCGGGCGCGTGGTGGAGGACGATCATGACCCCATCGCCATCTTGCTGCCGGACGGCTTCGTCGTGGGGACTGACGATCAGTTGCTCGGGCGCGTCGGGGTCTCGAACGCCTCACCGCCAGGCTCCGCCACCGCGTGGTTGGCGCTGATGCCTGATGGCTCCGTCGTGCACTACGACGGCGACGGCGACGCACACCATGGGGGGCGCTGGCAGGGCTGCGACGGCCCAGCGCGCCGCACCTGCACCTTGGTGACCCATTTGGTGCGCGTGCGGCAGCTCCAGCGCCAACCGAGGACACGCGTCGGCATCGGCATCGGTATCGGCTTCTGACCGCGCCCTTTCAGGGGATTTTGGGGGTTGGGCACCGCACCCAGCGGCGCGCGGCTCACGCCACCTGAGCGCGGGTTTTTTGCCTGTTTGAGCCGCCTCTGGCTACCGAGAGGCTCCCATGCGCTTTCGCCCCCACGTCGCCTCAGAGTTCCCCAACGACAACCCAGCGCTGCACCAGGGCGCGCGCTGGGTCTGCCTGCTGCCCACGGCGGCGCCGCGCGCGGTACGGAGGCCGCTCAGCGCCGAGCTCCGTCAGCTGACCGCACCTGTCAACACCGCTGACGGGAGCGTGAGCGCGCAAGCTGTCAGTGCCACTGACATCATCGCACCCGCGCCAGCTGTCAGCGCCCCTAACGGCACCATGAGCACACAATCCGTCAGTGCCTCTGACGGCAGCGCCGTCGCGCAGTTCGTCAGCTCTTCTGACTCACTGCCCAGCGAAGTGCGCCGTGAGGAGTCGAGCGTGCCGCCGCCGGTCGCCACCCTGTGCGAGCGCCTCGCGCCCCATGGAGTGCCCCACGATCCGCTGCTCGACGAGACGCTCGACGAGGCGCTGGTCGAGGTGCTCCAAGGCATGGAAGGCGCCGCGCCGACGGCGACGCCCGCCTTTGATAGCCAGACGCAGTCCTTGATCGCCGAGCTGGCCGAGACAGTCGCCAGCGCGCTCACCTGGGAGCTTGATGAGCCCGCGGCGCGCGCGCTGCCCGCCGTGGCGACCTGCGCCCCCGAGCTCCCGAGCGAGCCGAGCGCCGCTCTGTCACCCTCCGACGAGTCTGCCGCCCGCTTTGAAGCCTGCGACGCTGAGCTCGACCGCACGCCGCCGAAGCGCCGCCGCGCCCCGAGCCGCGGCCGCTCTCCGCGCTTCCTCACCAGCTTGATCCGCGACGTCACCGACCCCAGCGCCATCGCGGTGTGAGCCACGGCGCGCACCCAGCGCCATCGCGGTGTGAGCCACGGCGCCGCGCCGCGCGCCTTCGCCCAGCGACGCACACCGCCAGGCCGCGCCGCGCGCCTTCCCCCAGCGACGCGCGTGGTACCGCGCAGCGCCTCTACTGAGCGCCAGCCACGGCGCACCTGAGCGCGGTGCCAAACCCCCCGAGCCCCCTTCGCGTGCTGCGAGTCGGCGCGCTATAAGGCGCCCCCATGCTTGATGCGCGCCTCGTCTCCGATC
>CAYQAC010000260.1:2860-5510 GCA_964415255.1 uncultured Polyangiaceae bacterium
GAGACGAGGCGCGCATCAAGCATGGGGGCGCCTTATAGCGCGCCTCGTCTCCGATCGGCTCCCTGACTTTCGTACCGCGCTCACGCGCCGCTCGGCGGCGGCCGGCGCCTCGCTCGACCAAGTGGCGGTGCTGAGTGAGCAGCGCCGCGCGTTGATTCAGCGCACGGAGGCCCGGCAAGCCGAGCGCAACGCCGCCAACCAGGAGATGGCGAAGCTCGCCAAGGGGGAGCCTGCGGCGTTCGCCGCTAAGCGTGAGGAGCTGAAGCGCCTGTCGGAGGAGGTGAAGGCGCTTGAGGTGGAGCTCACTGGGCTGCTCGCCGAGATGGACCAGCTCCTGCTCACGGTGCCCAACGTCCCCGACGCGAGCGTGCCGGACGGCCAAAGCGAAGCGGACAACGTGGTGGTGCGCACCGTCGGTGAGCGCCCGGCGTTCGACTTCGAGCCGAAGGAGCACTGGGCGCTGGGGCAAGCGCTCGGCATCTTGGACTTCGAGCGCGCCGCTAAGCTGAGCGGGGCGCGCTTCAGCGTGCTGAGCGGCGCTGGGGCACGGCTCGAGCGAGCGCTCGCCGGCTACATGCTGGATTTGCACACGGAAAAGCACGGCTACACCGAGGTCTCGGGGCCGCTCCTGGTGAAGGCGGAGGCCCTGCTCGGCACCGGTCAGCTCCCGAAGTTCGAGGAGGACCTGTTCCGCACCCAGCGCCGGGTGGCGGCAGAAGACAGCCAAGCTGACCAGAGCGCGCTGTACCTGCTGCCCACCGCCGAGGTGTCGCTCACCAACCTGCACGCGGGTGAGGTGCTGGAGGCGAGCGAGCTGCCCCTGGCGTACACCGCGTACACGCCGTGTTTTCGCAGTGAAGCGGGCTCCTACGGCAAGGACATCCGGGGGCTGATCCGCCAGCACCAGTTCGGTAAGGTGGAGCTGGTGCGCGTGGTGAGCCCGGAGGGTTCGCTTGAGCAGCTGGAGCTGCTCACGAGCCACGCGGAGGCCGTGCTGAAGGGCTTGGGCCTGCACTACCGCGTGAGCGCGCTGTGCGCGGGGGACCTCGGCTTCGCCGCCGTGAAGACCTACGACATCGAGGTGTGGCTGCCTGGTCAGGGCGCCTACCGTGAGATCTCCAGCTGCTCGCTGTGCAGCGACTTCCAGGCGCGGCGCGCGAAGATCCGTTTCCGCGCGGCTCCGAAGGCCAAGCCGGAGCTGGTGCACACCCTGAACGGCTCAGGGCTCGCGGTGGGGCGCACCCTGGTGGCGGTGCTTGAGCAGTACCAGCAGGCGGATGGCAGCGTGCGCGTGCCGGAGGTGCTCCAAGCGCGCCTGGGCACCGACGTGCTGCGCCCTGGTTGAGCCGTTTTGGAGCCGCCGCGGCGCGGGCAGGCTCGTTTTTTGGGGGTTTGCCTGAACGCCGCCGCACGCGCTTTGCCAGGCTGTTCGCTGGGTGGCTGCACTTTAGGGCGAGCGTTGGCGGAGCCGAGCGATAGGCTAGGCGCCATGCAGCGTCCCGTTTGGATTGGGCTTGCCACCGCCTCCCTCTTGCTCGCGCAGGTGTCCGTCGCCGAAGCGCAGATCAAGCGACCAGGCAGCCACATTGACTATGCCTTTGAGGCTGAGCCACACCTGCTGCTCGGCCCCATCACCCCCATCGACGATGACGACGACCTCGGCATCGGCTTCCGGGGCACTGTGGAGCTGGTGGACAACGGCTTCGTCAAGAGCATCAACAACACGGTCGGCATCGGCTTCGGGTTCGACCACAACGATCATGTCACGCGGCTCCCCGTGGTGATGCAGTGGAACTTCTGGCTGCACCGGCGCTTCTCCGTGTTTGGTGAGCCAGGCGTCTCCCTGCGCCTAGGCGGCGGTCGGCGCTTCGACCCGCTGGTACTGTACGCGGGCGGGCGCTGGCACTTCACCGACTGGGGCGCGCTGACGTTCCGCATCGGTCACCCCGTCGCGAGCATCGGGGTGTCCTTCTTCTTGTGAGGCTCAGCCGGGGGGGCGCCTTACCCGTCAGCTGACCTGTCAGTCGGCCAGGTCGCTGTCGGTGGCATCTGCGTCGGTCGCGTCGGGATCGGCGTCGGTCGCGTCGGGGTCCGCATCGGTCGCGTCAGGGGATGCATCGCCTGCGTCGCGATCTGCATCGGCCGCGTCGCTGTCCATCAACGCCGCGTCGCCATCGGTGCGGCCCGCGTCACCAGGGCCGCCCCCAAAGCCACCTGAGCCGCTTGAGCCACCCGTGCCGCTGGTGCCGCCGTTCGCGTCGGGCACGCCTGAGAACTCAGCGGGCGGCTCAGGCTGTGGGTTCAAAGCGCACGCTACGACCAGCGACGCCGCGAGCGAGGCGATCGCGACCGCGCGGAACCACCCCTGCGCCGCGGTGCTCACGGGGTAGCTCCTGCGCTGCCAGCTGCGCCGCTCGTGCCTGCGCTACCGGCCGCGCCCGCTGCGCCGCCAGTGCCCGCTGTGCCGCCAGTGCCCGCTGCGCCGCCAGTGCCCGCTGCGCCGCCGGTGCCCGCTGTGCCACCAGTGCCTGCGGCTCCCGCGCTGCCGGCCGCGCCTGCTGCGCCACCAGTGCCCGCCACGCCGCCGGTGCCCGCTGTGCCACCAGTGCCCGCTGCACCGCCAGTGCCCGCTGCACCGCCAGTGCCCGCT
>CAYQAC010000261.1:0-5490 GCA_964415255.1 uncultured Polyangiaceae bacterium
CTCCGTCACGCGAGCCACTCTAGCGCGCTCCTCGGCCTCCCGGCCAGCCCTTCCGCACCGAGGGCTGCTCGCGTCTGTCGATTGTTGAAGCCTCAAGCATTAGGCGGCGGACCCGTCTCGGAGCACCCAGGTCAGGCGCAGGCGCGGTGCCCAACCCCCAAAACCCCCGAACGAGCAGCGCCTGAACCGCCGCGCGCCGACGCATGACGCATCAAGACGCGCTGCGCCATCCCCAACGCGCCCCACAAGGTCAGGACCCCTGACTTCGCACTCCGCGCGCCGACGCACACTGCATCAAGACGCGCTGCGCCATCCAGCGCAGCACGCCCCATCAAGTCAGTGAACCTTACTTCGTGCTCCCCGCGCGCCGCAGCGCGCCGCATCACGTCAGTGAACCTTACTTCGTGCTCCGCCGCGCGCGCTCGCGCAGGGCGCGGATGCGGAGCCTCAGCGCGTTCAGGCGGATGAAGCCCTCAGCGTCCGCTTGGTCGTAGACGTCGTCGCGCTCGAAGGTGGCGAACTCCTCACGGTAGAGCGACTCTGGGCTCTTGCGCCCCACCACTTGGATGCCGCCCTTGTACAGCTTGAGGCGCACCGTGCCGGTGACGCTGGTCTGGATGGAGTCCATCAGCGTCTGCAGCATCTCGCGCTCCGGCGAGAACCACAGCCCGCGGTACACGATGGTGGAGTACTCCGGGATCAAGCCGTCGCGGATCCGCATCTCTTCGCGATCCAAGGTGAGCGACTCAAGCGCGCGATGCGCGCGTTGGATCAGCGCGCCGCCTGGCGTCTCGTACACGCCGCGCGACTTCATGCCGACGAAGCGGTTCTCCACCAAATCTACCCGGCCCACCCCGTGCGCACCACCGAGCTCATTCAGGCGCGCGAGCAGCGCCGCGGGGCTCAGCTCCTCCCCATCGACGCGCACCGGGGTGCCGCGCTCGAAGTCGATTTCCACGTAGCGAGGCGTGTTCGGCGCGTCCTCCGGGTTCACGCTCAGGATGAACATGTCGCTCGGCGGCTCCGCCCAAGGGTCCTCCAAGATGCCGCCCTCGAACGACAAATGGAGCAGGTTCCTGTCCATCGAGTACGGCTTCTCGGCGGTGGCCGTGATCGGCACGCCGCGCGCCTTCGCGTACTCGATGCAGTCCGTGCGGCTCTTCAGATCCCACTCACGCCACGGCGCGATCACCCGCACGTCCGGGTCGAAGTGCATCGCGCCGAGCTCGAAGCGAACTTGATCGTTACCCTTACCCGTGGCGCCGTGGGCGATAGCGTCAGCACCTTGCGCCGCCACCGTCTCCATCATCCCCTGGATCATGCAGGGGCGCGCGAGCGACGTGCCGAGCAGGTACTCGCCCTCATACAGGCAGTTGGCGCGGAACGCCGGGAACACAAAATCCTTCACGAAGGCCTCGCGCAGATCGGCCTGCACGTAGTCCACCGCGCCGGTGGCGAGCGCCTTCTCACGCAGCCCGTCGAGCTCCTCCGCCTGCCCCACGTCGGCGCACCACGCCACCACCTCCGCGCCGTACTGCTCCTTGAGCCACAGCAAAATCACGCTGGTGTCGAGGCCACCAGAGTAAGCCAGCACGATCTTCTTCACACCCTTGCTCATGACGTTCACCTCTCGAGAGCGGCGCGCAGGCGCCAGCGCACACCCGGCGCTCGGCGCGACCTCTAGCGAGCGTTGAGGGTCGCGGCAAACGGTTTACCGCTCCTCGTGCAAAACATCCGGATAACGACGCCGCACCCAGTGAGCCCATGAACGGCTCACCGAAGCGCGCGGGCGCTCAGCATGAGCGAGGGCCAGGGGGGAGGGGGGTTGGCTAGCGGTGGTACGCAGCGCGCGGCGCTCGCAGGGCGCATTGGCAGGCGCTGGGCGCTCGCAGCGCTGTGCGGCACCGTAGACCGCTGACCGCTGATGCTGACCGCTGACTACTGAGCGCTCAGCTCACCGTGAGCCGCGGCTCAGCGCGCGCTCGATGTCCTCAGGAGGCGCGCCGCCGTCGAAGCGGGCTATCAAGCGCCCCGCGTGGTCGAGCACCACCAGCACCGGGACCGTCGCGACGTCCTTGAAGGCGCCGCCGCCGCGCAGGGTCGCGACGTCAGCCATGGCCACCGGGTAGGAGAGCTCGAGCGACTCCCGGAAGGCGATCGCCAGGTCGGCGTACTTCGGTGCCTCAAGCACCACCGCCACGGCGTTCGCGCGTGGGCGCTGGCGCCGCAGCACCTCATCCACACGCTTGGCCAGGGCCTGCGACGGGAGATCGAAGGTGGTGATGAACACCACCGCCGTCGCGCGGCCGCGCAGCGCCTGACTCTCCACGTGGCCGCCGTCTGGTAGCGGGAAGCTGAAGCGCAGCGCGTCGCTTGACGATTCGCTGCTCGGTAACGCTGCGCCTGACGCCCCCGAAGCGCCGCAGCCCCACACCCCACCAGCGAGCGCCCAGCTGAGCGCCAGCGCCGCCGCCCTCACCTACCCCCCGTCCGAGGCTGGAGGCGCCTCGGGCTCCGGCTGCTGCCCGAACAAATCCGCGAAGATGCAGAGCGCCTCCGGCAGCTCACGCCCGCCGCGCTGGTGCGCCACGATGGCGTAAGCCAGCTCATCGACCACCGGCTTGATGGGGGTGGGCTCAAGCCGCACGCCGCCCACCTGATCGCCGCCGCGCGGCGCCATGCGATCGTCCACGATGGGGTCGTGCTTCACCCAGCTGAAGCCGCGGCGGTCGTCGTAGGCGCAGGCCAGCACCTGGACAAAATCAAGGTAAAGTGGGCTGACGATCGCCGCCACCCGCTGCCCCCCGCCCGCCTCACCCCAGAGGCAGCGCAAGCTGACGCGTGGGCTCGCCTCAGCCTCCGATGGGCCGATCGCCGTGAGCAAGCGCTGCCGCCGCGCTGGATCGGCCTCCACCGACAAGAGCGGCGCGTAGAGCGCGATCTTGGGCACCGACACCCTCGGCGCGTCTTGGTCTAAGACGTCGAGCCAGCGCTCGCGCGCCTCCACGTCGAGCGCCTTGTACGCCATCGCCGCCGCGAGCGCGGCCTCAGCGTCACTCGCGAGCGCGTCGAGCCACGCGCACCACGCGTCCACGACGCGCGGCTCGACCCCAGCGCGCGCCGCGGCGGGCAGCGGGGTGCGGTCCGCGCGCGCCGAGCGGAGCTCGAACGCCGAACGCGCGTCGGGGGCATCAGGAGGCTCGCCCATGGGGGAGGATCACCGTAAGCGATGTGGGGTGGGCTCGCAACGCGCGCCGCACCTCGCTCCACTTCTCGCGGGAGTTCTGAGCAGGACCGTGACCTGAGCCGCGCGACACACCTTCAACGTGAAGGACCCCATGAGCAGGATCGTGACCTGAGCCGCGACGCGCCTTCAACTGCGCTCACGTGAGCCGAAGCTCCTCACGCAGCTCACTGAGGAGCTGGTCGAGCTCCGCCTCGCGCGACGGGTGCACCACCAGTGTGATCTCCCCACCGTGCTCCGCGTACAGCTGCGCGAGCCCCTCGCTCGCCTCGAGGATCCCCTTCAGGTACACGACGTCACGCGCGGCCACTCGGAGCCGCCGCAGCGACACCTCGGGGCCCGCCACGGGCGCTGGCACCTTGCCTTGCATCACGCGTGGCCGTACTACCCAGGGCGATGCAAGGCAACACGGCGCCGCCGATGCGCTCCGCGGGCGAACCGGACGACGACCTGATCTTACCCGCGCTCCCGCCGCTCGAGGCCGACGATGAGCCGAGCGAGCTGCTGGATCCGACCGAGCTGTTTCAGCTGAGCTTCCACGACGGTGCGGACGAAGAGGAGCCGGAGGAGTTCAGCCACGGCATCGAGCTGCCGGTGTTGGCGGCAGCGGGGGACGACGAGCCGGACTCAGCGCTCACCCTCGACGACGCGGGGTTGATCCAGCTGCCGCTCGTCAGTGAAGCTGACGAAGAGGAGGACGACGCGCTGTTCGTCGGCGAGCTGGTCCCGCTGCCCGCCGCAGAGGACCACGACGACCACGAGGGTCCGCTCGAGACGTGGGACCTCGACGGCGCCACGCTCCCTGAGCTGACCCCGGAGGAGGACGAGGACCACGAGCTCGAGCTCCAGGAGGAGCTGCTCGCCGAGGCGGAGGAGGAGTTGGTCGGGCTGTGGCCGGCTTGCATGCTCTCGGAGCAACCGAGCGTCGCCGTGAGCGCCGGTGAGCGGCTGTTCACCGCCGGGCGAGGGGTTTGGGATCTTACCCAGGGCGAGCAGCTGACTAGTGAGGCGGCGCTCGACGTCGCGGTGTCACCCCAAGGGGTGTGGGTGTTGACCGCGAGCGGCGAGCTTTGGCTGTCAGGCAAGCTCGTGGCCAGCGGCGTGCGGCAGCTCGAGCCCAGGGGGAGTGGCGCCGCGGGCGGCTACCTCGCGCTCGACGCGCGCGGCGGCCTCACCCTGCTGCCAACAGGCAGTGAAGCTGACCCTGATGCGGTGAAGCCGCCGAGCCCGGGCCCAGGCGTGGCGCCGCCGGCCCTCACCCGCCTCGGGCGCCGCAGCTACCCGCTGGTGGCGCTCGGGAGCAACCACGAGCTCTTGCGCTCGCTTGATGGCGGCGCCAGCTGGAGCCATATCGTCAGTGAACCTGCTCCTGTGGCTTGGCTCCGCAGCAGCGACCTCAAGCTCTACGCCCGCGGGAGCTTGCTGGCGCTCGGCTCTGAGCGCCACGGGCTGGCGCTGTCCTCTGACGGCGGCCTCACCTTCACCGAGCTCCCCCTCCCTGGGCTCACCGCGCTCACCAGCGGGCGGCCCGCGGGCGAGACCACGCTGCTCTTCGTCGCCTGCTACGATCCGCTGCTCGACGAGGCGCGGATCCACGCCGTGGATCCGCTCGAGCTGAAGAGCCGCATCATCGGCGTCGTGCGCCCACGCGACGCTGAGCTCGACCCTCGCGTGCGCGATCTACACTACTCCCAACATGGGCTGGTGGCGGCCGGTGACTTCGGCGTGCTCCAGCTTGAGCCGCCCTCGCGCCCGACTGACGCCTGACCGCGGCGCGCGGTCACCCCACGACGCGCGCCAGCGCACTAGCGTAGAGCCAGGCCTCTTCTTGGGCGCCACGCTGGAGCGCGCCATCACGGAGCCGCACCAGCACCCCCCGAAGCAACGCCGCAAGCGCCGGCAGCGGGACCTCGCTGTCCTCCAGCCGCGCCGACAAGAGCGCGTAGAGTTCGAGATCGGCGCCCAGCTGCTCCAAGGTGAGCGCCAGCTCCAGGGCCACCTGATCGTCCTCTGGATCAGCCTCCAAACGACGCCGCAGGCGCTCGGAGGCGTCGTGGAGCAGCGCCTCGTTCTGCTCCGCGCCGTCGTGCGCGGCGAGCGCCGCGCGCTCACCCTCCGCCGCGCCTGGGTCAGCCGCCGCGGGGCGCTCTGGCGCGCCTGCAGCGATCGCTTGCGCCACCCCGCTCACCGCGCCGCGCGCTGAGCCCACGTCAGCAGAGCCCACGTCAGCAGAGCCCACGTCAGCA
>CAYQAC010000262.1:0-5465 GCA_964415255.1 uncultured Polyangiaceae bacterium
CAGGGGGTTTGGGGGGTGCTGGCGGCAGCGCGGCGACGGGCGGCGGGGGTGCGGGCGGCGCAGGGGGCTCCGGCAGTGGTGCCGCGGGGACGAGCGGCGCGGGCGGCGCTTCGGCGGGGGCTTCGGGTGCTGGCGCGGGGGGCGCGCCGCTGACGGACGCGGGCGGTGACGCCGAGGCAGGTGATGACGCGGGCAGCGACGCCGGGGGCACACCAACCCCCGATCCTCCCCCACTCAGGGTCGCCGAGCTCCCTGCTGTCCCTGCCGGCACCTTGCGTGGCGATCGGAGCTACCTGATGGCGCTCACCGGCTGCGTCGGTGGCCCGGCGTTCACGCACCCTTCAGAGGCCCTGGTGTGCGGCTCGAGCTACACGCCACGCGCGCCCACGCTCGAGCTCTTGCTGGTGCAGCTGAGCCGCATCACGCGTCCGCTCGCCGTGGGGATGCAGTTCTTGAACGCGACGCCCGCCGCGCGTGAGCTCGATCTCCGCTCCACGCCGCGCGAAGGCGCCGTGGGGGAGGCGCTCACGATTGCCACGCGGATCCGCTATGGGCGCCTCGCGCCGCGCCCGCCGCTGCTCGAGCACGCGGCCGCCAATTATGGGCTCCCCGCGACCGAGAGCGAGCTGCAGGCGGTGATGGCCGGGGCCAGCAGCGGAGGCACCCTCACCACCTGGGCCGAGGCGCTGCCTTCGGGCGTGAGCCTAACGAATGGCCAGAGCTACACCGTGGTCGCGTTCGGGCCCAGCCCAGGGTTCAGCGCCGGGGGGTGGTGGCAGGCGGCGCGCGTGGTGTCGCTGCCGAACCAGCCTTGACCCATATCGCTATAATTTCCTTGAGGAAAAGTTATTTTGTGAGCGGTGGCCGCTGGCTCGCACGGAGTTCCTTGTGGGGATGAACATCGCGCGAGCGGTGGCGCCGCTGAGCGCTAGTGGTGCAGGTTCAGCTCGGCGAATTTCGTGCGCGCCGGGTTGATGTAGGGGCTGCTCGGGAAGCGGCGGATGAAGCTTCGGAGCGTGGCCTTGGCGTCGCCATAGGCCTTGATCTCGATCTGCGCCTCTGCGAGGAGATACGTCGCGTCGTCCATCACCTCTTTGTCTGATGAGGCCTCAGAGAGCTTCATCAAGATCGGGATGGCGCGGCGCTGATCGCCGAGCTGCTTCAGCGCCAGGGCGAGGTGGTAGTTCGCTTGGGGCGCGTGGGCCGCGCTCGGATCGAGGCGCAGGCTCTCCTCCAGCCTCTGGCGCGCCTCGTGCCAGCGAGCGGTGCGCACGTGGTCGAGGCCGTCTTGGTAGGCGGCGAGCGAGAGCTCTGAGCGCGCGCGGCTGACCGCGTCCTCGATCACGGCGCGCTCGGTTTTAGTCAGGCTCACTTCCGGGTTCTTCTCCCAGCGCTCGAGCAGCTCGCGCTGCTTGTTCTGGCGCACCAGGTCGTAGAGCTCCACGGCGTGCTTGCTGGTCTCGGTGCGCCCGGTGCTGCGCGTCTTCAGCGCCTCCAGCTCGGCCTCCACCCCCTCCAGCTTGACCAGGCGCGCGTTGGCGCTGGTGGTCACCGCCTCCACCCGCGCGTCCCACGCGATCTTCAGCACCACGAGCAGCACCGCGACGCTCACCACGTAGATGGTCGCGTTGTTGAGCCACACCGCGCGCTCGCGCTGCTGCTGACGCTTGGCCAGGCTCTTGAGATCGGCGGCGAGGGCGTTGACCAGGTTGTTGGTCTTGATCGTGAGCGAGCGGCTCTCCACCACCTCTCGGCGCAGCTCGCTGAGCTCTCGTTCCGATTCGTCCATGCCCTGCGCTTTGGCTATCGCGGGGCCCGTGGGTGCGCAAGCGGCAGGGGAAATGCCAGCATGAGCGCGTCGCCACGGCGCCCCGGGAGCGTCAGGCGGCGGCGCTGAGCGCGCACCTGCGGCTCGGTTGGGGGTTGAACGCCGGCCGCCCTACGGTTAGACCGCCGCCTCACGGGCTCGCCAGGGTGGGCCCAGGTGTCAACTGGTGGCCCGCCGGGTCGCCCCCCAGGGAAGCTTCGACGAACATGGACAGCAGCGACATCCGTAAGGGCCTCAAGATGATGTGGGACGGACAACCCTACGTGGTGGTCGACTTTCAGTTCGTGAAGCCCGGCAAGGGGCAGGCGTTCACCCGCACCAAGATGAAGAACCTGCTCACCGGCAACGTGCTCGAGCGCAACATCCGCTCGGGGGACAAGTTCGACCCAGCGGACGTCGAGGAGCGGTCGATGCAGTACATCTACCCGGAGGGTGAGTCCTACGTGTTCATGAACGCGACCAGCGGCGAGCAGGTCTCGGTGAGCGCGGAGGCGGTGGGCGACAGCAAGGATTTTCTCATCGACGGCATCGAGGTGGGGATCCTCATTTACCGCGGCAACCCCATCAACATCAGCCTGCCGCCCCACATCACCGTGGAGATCATCGAGTCCGAGCCGGGCGTGAAGGGCGACACCGCCAGCAACGTGACCAAGCCGGCGACCATCTCCACCGGCGCGACCATCAACGTGCCGCTGTTCATCAACCCCGGCGAGTGGGTGCGAGTGGACACGCGCACCGGGGAGTACCAAGAGCGCGTGAAGAACCCGCACGGCTGACAGCCGAGCGCGCCCTGTGCGACACTGCACCATGGGCGGTTGGCAGAGGGCGCTCTGGGGGGCGTTGGCTTTGGGCGGTTGCGGCGGCCCCCCTCCGCCTGGGGCGCCGGAGGGGGTGAGCTGCCCCTTGGGCGCGCGTGGGGAGCCCTGTTGCCCAGCCGGGATGGCTTGGGTGGTGGGCGGCGGCTCCGCGGTAAGTGAGCCTGACGAGCCGGCGCCCAACGAGTTCGTGTACGAGACCCACCTCGCGCCCCCACGCCCGCCGCCGGGCAAAGGGTACTGCCTGGATCTGACCGAGGTGACCGTCAAAGCCTACGGGGGCTGCGTCGAGCGCGGCGAGTGCGACCCCCAGGCGATGACTCAGTTCTGGGACGGGCAGGACCACGGGGAGGGGGTGTGCAACTTCCGCCTGGAGGGGCGCGACGACCACGCCATGAACTGCGTGGACTTTTATCAGGCCACCCGCTTCTGCCACGCCCAGGGCAAGCGGCTGCCGAGCGAGGTGGAGTGGGAGTGGGCGGCGAGGGGCGGGAGCCAGGCCTATAAATATCCATGGGGAAATGATGAGCCTCAGGCTCAGGACGCCTGTTGGTCCGCGGTGGTGAGGCAACACACGACCTGCCCTGTCGCCAGTTTTCCACGAGGGGCCGCGCCGGGCGGGTTTCAGGACCTGGCGGGGAACGTGTGGGAGTGGACCTCAAGCAGCTACGCCCTAGGCGAGGCCCGGCGTGTCATCCGTGGCCCGAGCTGGGACCACTCCAAGCACAGCGCGTTACACATGGCATCTCGCGCCGGGTATGCGCCTGAGAACCGAATGAGTGACATCGGCTTTCGCTGCGCGAAGTAGCCGGGCGGCGTGGTGTTGGTGCTGAATGACGTTCACGTCATGTGAGGTGTGATGACGACGACGGTTGGAAGCTCAGGCTGGGAGCACGGTCCTCTACTCATCAGCAGCGAGGCGTGTCGCCTCGGCCATCAAAGAACCCTGACCCATGAGGAGGCGCGTGAGCTCGCGGCGCTCAGGGGCAGCGTCCAGCGCGCCGCGCTGGGTGGCGCTGAGGTGCTCGCGATCCCTAGAGGGACGCCCGCCGGGGTCATCCCGCTCGATGAGCGCGCGGTGGTCATCGTCCAGTTCTTGATGCGCGGCGGAGCGGGGCTGAGCCGCGCGGAGGAGACGTCGCCGTGGTGGGTGAGCGAGGAAGACTGGCAGCTCGTGGAGGGCAGCTGGCAGGTCGAGGGCGAGCTCCAGCTCTTTGACGCCATGGCTCGGGTGGCGGCGCAAGCAGAGGGCTCCACCTGGGGCGATGAGCAGCGCGCGCAGCGCTACCTCTCGCTGCCGCTCACCGCGGGGGAGTACGTCGTCGAGTGGGCCAGCTTCACTTGCCCGACCAGGGACCAGATCTTCTTCGTGCGGCTGCGGCAGGCTGGGTACCGACCGGCGCGGCCCGCCGAGATCCTCCCCGTGCCCCAGTACCAGACAGTGACCCTGACGGATGCCGTCGTCGAGCAGGCCACCGCGCTCACCTTCGTGGGCCATGGTGACGGCGGGCCGACAGTCATTCTGTCTAACTCCGTGCGCGACGCGTGGCTCGGGGTGGGTGATGGAGGCGAGCAGGATCATTACAGGCTCGCCTGCGAGTCGATGGAGACCTTCGAGTTCATGGGCACCCAGGCGTTCTGCCTGCAAGAGGAGGGGAGCACCGCCGTGGTCACGCTGGAGGACGGGCTGCTGCTGCCGCGTTGGGTGGCCGCTGACTCACCAGCCGGCGTGCTAGGCGTCGCGTTGGCGGCGAGCTATCAGCCTGTCCTGCGCGACGGAGAGCCAGTCTACTTCGAGTCAGCGGGCGGCCGCTTCACGCTGCAGCACGCGGTGGATCGGGGCGCTCACCGCGAAGAGGATGCCTTCGAGTTCGAGCTGCCCGCGGGGCGCTACCGTGTTGAGCAGATTGACGCGAAGGGATGGCTCGAGTGGCAAGGGAGGGTGCTCCACCCAAGCGGCGATGAAGAGGAGGTGATGGTGCAGGCGTATCGCTTCAGGCGAGTCTAGAGCGGCGAGTTAGGTGTGCCCTCGCGTGGCGCTGCGACCGGCGGGTGCATCGTGCTCAGCTGGGAGCTCGTCGAGGGCTTGCAGGTGATGCAGGAGCGCTTGCTCAATGAGGTGACTTTTCTTGACACCCGTTCGCCGGACGTACTTCTCCATCAGCTCGCGCGTCGCTTGCGAGATACGGGCTGAGATTCGGGTCTCCTTCGACATCAGGCTGCTATGAAATCCCTAGGTTTTTGGCTTCATCGGGGGTTAGCCCCATGGCGACCGTGACGCGCAGTGTTTCTTCTTCGCCCTTCCACGCTTCATAGGCATCAAGGACGATGCGTGACCGAACGGCTTGATCGAGTCCGAGCCACTGGCTCCAGATGCAAGGGTCGGGCGCTGCGTACGGACTACATGCTGGTGGGTCTGCTGAAGGCGCCACCGATGCGCAGCTACCCGCCGAGCAAGCTTGAGGGGTCGTGTGAGCGGGCAACACACGTGGTGAGCAGCGTGTACCTGGGTGGCTTCGCGATGGCGTCCGGGCTGAGCGAGCAGCTGAGCGCTGGGGGACGGGTCTTTGGAGTCGGCGCGGGGTTGGAGTCGTCGCAGAGTGCTGAACTCGTTGCGCGTGAGGGGAGCGCGAAGGCATGCGAGGAGGCAGAGGCCGAGGGTGCCCAGAAGTCGGGCTGCAGTGTACCGCTGAGGATCGGGTTAACTCCAATTGAGGGGCGAGCGGAGGGCGCGGCTAAATCAGGGCCCTTCACCTGCCCCGAGGGCACCGTGAAGATCGAGGCGGGGCAGTTCTTCATGGGGTCGGATCACCCCGACGCGC
>CAYQAC010000263.1:0-5339 GCA_964415255.1 uncultured Polyangiaceae bacterium
CCCGCCGCCCGCCCCCACGCCGCCCGTCCCCGCGCTGGTGCCCCCCGCGCCGCCCGCGCCGCCGAAGCCTTGGTTGGTGGCGACGTCTTCACCGCCGCAGCCAGTGAGCGACGCAGCGAGCGCCCAAGCGGCGACGAGCCGACAGGCAGACGAACCAGCTAGCCGAGCGTGACGACGCGTGAAGGGGAGTGCCATCGACCCGAGCGTAGCACCCTGCTCACTCCGGCCGACCATCCACCCGCGGGCTGGTCAGCACCCCCGCGTAACCCATCACAAACGCTAGCGCCGCCAGGCTGAGCAGCGTGCCCGAGATGAGCACCCACACGAAGTACTGAGAGGGCGCCGCCAAGGGCCCGAACACGCGCACCAGGCTCGCGACCATCAAGAACCCGAAGCACGCCTTCGCGGTGGTCGGCGCCGCCAGCATGCGCCCGGTGTGCCCCAGGCTCACCCGCGCCATCATCCCGAAGCACACCGTGGCCAGGCACCCCACCGTCAAGGCGTGGAGCGCCAAGGTCGCCGGCGCGAGCCCGAGCGCGCTGAGCCCACGCAGCGCCACCCCAATGACGAGCCACAGGTGCGCCGCGTGCAGCACCCACACGAGCGGTACCGGCCAGGTGCGGTGCGTGCGCCAACCCACGCTGCGCCACGCCAGCGCAACCGTCAGCGCACCGAACAAACCCGCAGCGAGCTTCGGCCAGGCGTCGACGGCCCCGGTCACGTCCCCCAAGAGCACCAGCAGCATCAGGGCGCCGCTCAGCTTATCAGCGCGCGGCGAGCCCTGGACGCTAGGATCTCGGATGCCATTTTTGGTGAACATTGGGAACACGCGCCCGCTCATGATCACGATGAGCAGCAAAATGACAGCTAAGCTGCCCATTTGGGCCCGCCGCGTCAGCGCTGGCGCGTCCGTGATGAGCCCCACGTGCCAGGCGATGTTCGCGATGGAGAGCAGGGTGAGGATGCCGACCATCGGCAGGTTACGGGTGTTCTTCGACAGGATGATGGGCCGCGCGATGACGAGCGCCACCACGGGTAAGAAGGCGCCGTCCACCACCGCGAGCAGCACCGGGTTCAAGTCGGGCAGGAGCCACACCACGCGCCCCAGCACCCAGAGCAGGAACACCGCGAGCAGCGGGTAGCCAGTGACGGTGTCGCGCTGGGTCCAGTTGGTCACCGCCGTGAGCAGGAAGCCGGCGATCACCGCGACCGTGAAGCCGAACAGCATCTCGTGCGCGTGCCAGCCCATGTTCGCGACCTGGGAGGGGGCGTACCCCGTGAAACTGAGCGCCCACGCGGGCACCGTTAGCCCTGCGAACAGCCCCGCCCCCAGGAAGAACGGCCGGAAGCCTTTGCGCAGCCAGGCGGGGCGAGGATCGGCGGCTGTGGGCGCAGTGAGGTCCTCAATCGGCAGAAACATGACGTTACGTCATGCAAAGGCGGGGCCGCGCGCTGGATGTTTTTAGGGTTGGGGGTTCGCCCCCGCTCGGTGGCTCCCTCAGCCTTCGCGAGCCCACCACAAGAAGCCGGGCGTGAACAGCCCGGCGAACGTCACTCCGCGAGCGCCCACACGAGCCTGTCGTCCCCGCAGGTCATGGTTCCAGATCAGTTGCAAGCACGCAAATCATGCGCATTCGCCAAAATGCGTGAGAATATTGCGCAATTTTTCCGAAACTTAACCAGACGGCCGCGGTGATTGGGGGTTTGGCGGGCGCGCCGGGGTGGATGTGGTATGGCCGGCGCCAAGCGCTCGCGGGACGGCACCGAAAGGTATTCGGGCTCTTCGTCCCATGCCGAGCAGAGGATACGGCCGCCCTCCCGAGGGTGGGCTCCCAGCGCAGGCTGGGCGACGCGCCGTACGCCGGGCCCACTAGCCGAGGAGGTCACATTGAGAGGAAACGTCACCTTTGCCAAGCGTCAGCGAGAGCGTGAGCGCGCTGAGCGTAAGCAGGAGAAGGCGGTGAAGCGGGCGGAGCGGCGCGCAGACCGCGACACCACGGGGCCGACCGAGGACGGCGTTGACCCGGACATCGCCCACATCGTCCCCGGGCCCCAGCCTGTCGAGGACGAGGACGAGGACGAGTAGCTTCGCGGGCTCGGCATGGGCAGGTGCCCTGACCGCATGCCCGCGCGGCGAACCTGACCATGACTGACGCCGCCTCGAGCGCGGCCACGCCCGAGGAGCTCGCGCCGCTCGGGCGTCGGCTCCCGCGCCACGCCTCCCAAGCGACTGAGGACGCGCTGCTCGAGGCCTTCCTCGCCTACGTGGAGGAGACAGGCCTCACGCTGTACCCAGCGCAAGAGGAAGCGGTGCTTGAGCTGTTCGCGGGGCGGAGCGTGGTGCTCAACACGCCGACCGGCTCGGGCAAGTCGCTGGTCGCGCTGGCGGCGTGCTTCCACGCGCTGGCGCGCCGTGAGCGCGCCTTCTTCACCGCGCCGATCAAGGCGCTGGTGAGCGAGAAGTTCTTCGACCTGGCGCGGCTGCTCGGGCCGAGCCGGGTCGGGATGATGACGGGGGACGCGAGCATCAACCGCGACGCGCCCATCATCTGCTGCACCGCGGAGATCCTCGCGAGCCTGGCGCTGCGCGAGGGCGAGGCGGCCGACGTGCAGTCGGTGGTGATGGACGAGTTCCATTTCTATGGCGACCGCGATCGAGGCGTGGCCTGGCAGGTGCCGCTCATCACCCTGCCTCAGGCGCGGTTCCTGCTCATGAGCGCCACCCTGGCGGAGCCAGAGCGCTACGTAGAGCAACTGACGAAGCTCACGGGTCAGCCCGCCGCCCTGGTGCGCACTCGGGAGCGCCCGGTGCCGCTCGACTACGAGTACCGCGAGCGCCCACTGCTCGAGACGATCCAAGACCTGCTCTCGCAGGGGAAGGCGCCGGTCTACATTGTGCACTTCTCGCAGCGCGCGGCGAGCGAGGAGGCGCAGCGGCTGACAAGCTTAGATTTCCTCACCAAGGCCGAGAAGCAGATCTTGAGGGACGAGCTCAAGGGCACGCGGCTCGACAGCCCGTTCGGTAAGGAGCTGGCGCGCTTTTTACCTCATGGAATTGGCGTGCACCACGCCGGGATGCTGCCGAAGTACCGGCGCTTGGTGGAGCGCCTGGCGGCGCGCGGCTTGCTCCGCTTGATCTGCGGGACGGACACGCTCGGCGTGGGGGTGAACATCCCGCTTCGCACCGTGCTGTTCACCCAGCTCTGCAAGTTCGACGGCGACAAGACGACGCTGCTCACGGTGCGTGAGTTTCAGCAGATCGCCGGGCGCGCGGGGCGCCGCGGCTTCGACACCCAGGGCAGCGTGGTGGTGCAGGCGCCGGAGCACGTGGTGGAGAACATCCGGATCCGCGCCAAGGCCGCCGACAACCCAAAGAAGAACAAGAAGGTTCACCTGAGGAAGCCGCCGGAGCGCGGCTACGTGCCGTGGAGCGGGGAGACGCTGACGCGGCTCTCGCAGGGCGAGCCGGAGCCGCTGGTCTCTCGCTTCCGGGTGAGCCACGGCATGCTGCTCTCGGTGCTCGGGCGTGGTCAGGAGGGCTGTCAGTCCTTGAAGGGCCTGATCGCCTCGAGCCATGAGCCGCGGGCGCGGCAGCGCGCGCACGGGCGCGAGGCGATCGCGCTGCTGCGCTCGTTGATCGACGCGCGCATCGTGGTGCCCACACCGGAGGGGCCGCGCCTGGCGGGCGACCTCCAGGACGACTTCTCTCTGAACCGCGCGCTCGGTCTGTTCGCGGTCGAGGCGATCGGAGCGCTCGATCCAGAGGACCCAAGCTACGCGCTCTGCCTGCTCAGCGTGGTGGAGTCGGTGCTCGAGCAGCCGACCCAAGTGCTGCTGCGTCAGGTGGCGGTCGCGCGTGAGCGGCTCTTGCGCGAGCTCAAGGCGGAGGGCGTGGAGTATGAGGAGCGCCTCGCGCGGCTCGACCAGGTGACGTACCCTAAGCCGGAGGCTGACTTCATCTACGGCGCTTACGAGGTGTTCCGTGAGCGCTACCCGTGGGCGGTGGCGCACGCGGTGACACCGAAGGGCGTGGTGCGGGATCTGTACGAGCAGGGGGAGACGTTCAACGGCTACGTGAAGACGTACGGGCTCTCCCGCGCGGAGGGCGTGCTGCTCAGGTACCTCTCGGACGCCTACCGCGCGCTGAACCAGATGGTGCCTGAACGTTTCCGTACGGAAGAGGTGGATGAGCTGGTGCTGTGGCTCGGCGCCGAGCTCCGCCGCGTGGACGCGAGCCTGCTCGCGGAGTGGGAGGCGCTGAGCGGCGAGCGGCCCCTCGAGCGCGCCCCAGAGCCGCCGGCTGAGCGCGACATCACGAGCGATCGTCGCGCCTTCACCGCGCTGGTCCAGAACGCGGTGTGGCGCTTGGTGCAGCAGCTGTCGCGGCGCCATTTCGAGGCGGCGCTGGCTCATTTGAGTGAGCTGACGGAGGCGCCTGATGGTCTGAGCGAGGCGCTGGACGCCGAAGGCCAGCGCTGGACAGAGGAGCGCCTGGCGCAGGCGCTCGCGCCGTACTTTGAGGCCTACGGTGAGATCCGCACCGATCCGAAGGCGCGCAGCCCAGCGCACACCCTAGTGGAGCAGCGCGGGTCCACCTGGCGTGTTCGGCGCGCGCTGGTCGATCCAGAGGAGGATCTCGCCTGGGCGCTCTGCTTCGAGGTGGATTTGGAGGCCAGCGCGCGCGCCGCGCAGGTGGCGCTGCGGCTCGTGGCGATAGAAGAGGCGGGAACCTGACGATGCCCGCTCAAGCGCCGTGCGGCGCGGTGCCGTCTAACCCCCCCAAAAAAACCAGCGCTTGGAGCCCTGGGTCGTCACCTTCGGCGTCGTCCAGTTGAGCTGAAGCCTGGGGGTCAGCCGGCGCTCTTGGAGGCGCGCTAAAGGATGCACACCTGACGGCTTGATGGTGTCGCTGAATTGAGCGGGGTGCGGTGTGTGTGACACAGCTGTCGCTCTTTGCCTGCAGCGTCTAGGGGTGTCCTCCCTCGACGTCCGCGTCGGCCAGGTACATCAGGGTAGCGGCGCGCGGCGAACGCGCGAAAAACCGTGAGGTAAAGGCTAGGTGGCGGGAGGATCAGGAGCTTGGGTGAGCGCGATGTGGTAGCCTTGGGGGCTGGTACATTGGCTGCAATAGGCGTCGCGTGAGGTCCACCATGAGAAGCTCGTCCTACTTGATCCCCTTCATGTGTCTGATCGCTGCGTGCTCAGGGGGCGAGTTCAGCAATGGCTCAGGGGGCGCGGGTGGGGTGAGTGGCTCAGGGGGCGCGGGTGCGCTCGGTGGCAACGCGGGTGTGAGCGGCAGCGGCGCCTCGGGTGGCAACGCGGGTGTGAGCGGCAGCGAC
>CAYQAC010000264.1:0-5263 GCA_964415255.1 uncultured Polyangiaceae bacterium
CTTCCCCCCGACCTCACCGTAGCGCGTCGCCACGCGCTCGACGCGCCGCGGCCGCTCCACCCGCGAGGCGCCGCGCCGGCGCACGCCGAGCGTGCTCGTCTCACGGATCAAAACGGCGCTCACCTGATCAGCGACGTCAGGCCGCGCCAGCGCGGCGAGCACCCACCCTGGGCGCCCCTTCTTCATGGTCACCGCCGTGATCCACGCGTCGAGCGCGCCCGCCGCTAGCAGCTGCTCGAGCGCGTGCCCCGCGAGCTCCCCGGTGAGGTCGTCCACGTTGGCCTCAATCAGCTCAACCTGGTGTGGCTCGGCCTCCGCGCGCTCGAGCAACACCGCGCGCAGCGCGTTCGGACGATCGAGGAGCTCCCGCGTGCCCGCGCCGAAGCCGCTCCGAAGCGGCGTGCCGCCGAGCCAGCCGCGCACCGGGCGCGCCGTGGCCGCGACCAGCGCCGCGCCCGTGGGCGTCACCAGCTCACCCTCGATGCCGGCGTCCACCGTGGGAAACCCGCGAAGACAAGTGAGCGTCGCCGGCGCCGGCAGCGGGATGCGCCCGTGCTGGCAGCGCACGAAGCCGCGCCCGAGCGGCAGCGGCGTGACCCACACCTCAGCCCCCAGGTGCTCAAAGCAGGCGCTGGCGCCGACGATGTCGACGATGGAGTCCACCGCGCCCACCTCATGGAAATGCACGTCCGCTAGCTCCACCCGGTGCGCGGCGGCCTCCGCCTCCGCCAACACCAGGAACGCGCGCTGCGCGCGCGCCTTCACCGGCGCCGTGAGCGCGCTCTCCTCGATCAGCGCGGTGATTTGAGCGTAGCTACGCTGCGGCTGCCCGCCCTTCACCACCACCTCGAAGTGAGTCGCGCCGAGAGCGCCCACGAGCACCGGCCGCGCGCGCAGCTCATACCCGCTGAGCGGCAGCGCAGCGACCGCGCGCTCCACCACCGCGAGCGGCACGCCGAGATCCACCAGCGCGGCGATCGTCATGTCGCCGGCGATACCGCTCGCGGTGTCGAGCAGGAGCAGCTTGCCGCACCCCTCCCCCGCCGCGAGCGGCGCGCGGTGCCGCTCGGCGTCTCCAGGCTGAACGCGGAGCGCGAAGTCGTGCGCGTGGTCATGACTGTGTGCGTGGTCGTGCGCGTGGTCATGACTGTGTGCGTGGCCGTGCGCGTGGTCATGACTGTGTGCGTGGCCGTAGTCAGCGTGGCTGACTTCAAGGCCTAGCGGTGTGTGCGCGTGCTCATGGTCATGCACGTGGTCAGCATGACTGACCTCAGCGCCGGCATCGTGGGGCGCTCGGTGCGGTGCCGTCCAACCCCCCAACCCATGCTCATGCTCATGGCTGTGCCCATGGTCAGCATGGCTGACTTCGGCGTCTAGCGGCGCATGACTGTGCCCATGGTCAGCATGGCTGACTTCAGCGCCTGACGGCGCATGCTCATGGCTGCGCCCGTCGCTCCCAGGTGGCTCCGAGGGCCTCACTGCGCCGCCCCGCGCAGGATCCGAAACGCCGCCAGCCCTGCGCCGAAGCCGTTGTCGATGTTCACCACGGTGACCCCCGCGGCGCAGCCGGTCAGCATCCCGAACAAAGCCGTGAAGCCAGACAGCGCGGTGCCGTACCCCACCGAGGTCGGGACCGCGATCACCGGCGCCGCGACGAGCCCCCCGATCACACTCGAGAGCGCGCCCTCCATCCCGGCGATCACGATCACGACCGGCGCCGCGCGCAGCGTATCCAGCTGACCCAGCACACGGTGGAGCCCCGCGACGCCGACGTCGTAGACGCGCTCAAGCGTCACACCGCACGCGTTGAGCGTCTCAGCCGCCTCTTCAGCCACGGGGATGTCGCTGGTCCCCGCGGTGACCAGGCACACTGGCGCGTTGTTGAGCGGCGTCAGGTGGCGCGCTTCACTGACCAGCACCCGCGCCGCCTCCACGTAGCGGAGCGCGGGGAGCGCCTGACAGATGAGCTCGGCCTTCGCCGGATCCACCCGCGTGATCAGCACGTTCCCCGTCCTCGCGAGCAAGGCCTGGGCGATCCCCACCACCTGCTCGGGGGTCTTCGACTCCCCCAGCACCACCTCAGGCATGCCCTGCCGAACCGCGCGGTGGTGATCCACCACGGCGTAACCGAGCTCCTCCACGGGCCACACCTCAAGGCGACTGGCCGCGCTCTGAATCGACACCTCCCCCCGCTTGACGCTGAGGAGGAGCGCTCGCAACGTTTCGGAGTCCACCCTCGGCATATAGTCGAGATGCCGCACGCTTCCCACCTCCCCCGCGGGCCTCGCGCTGGCGCCGGCGCTTCAGCGCCAACAGCCCCACAGCGGGTCACCTTGGGGGGTTTGGCAGCAGGGCGTCAGCGCCTTGTGACATCAGGGGTCGGACGCTAGAACTCGATCCGTGCCGGCGCTCCTCGGGCCCCTGATTGGCTTTTGCCTCGGCGTGGCGTTCGCGTGGATCACGCTCAGGGCGGGGGATCACGATCGCGGCGCGCTGAGGTACCGTGGGCTGCTCGTGGTGGGCGGCTTCAGCGCGCTCGTCTACGCGCCGGTGGCCGGTTACTTCTTGGCGTTCGCCGAAGACTGGGCGTTCGCGTACTGGCTCAACGCGGGGGAGCTCCCGGTGGCGGTGCCGCTCCTGTGGCTCATGCTCGACCTGTGCGCTGCGCCGCTCGGCTTCCTGCTCGCGATGCGCCCTGATCAGACCCGCACCCGCACCTTCCTGACCTTGGGCTCTGCCCCGGCGATAGCCGCCCTGGCGCTGTTCGTGGTGAGCGCCAAGCGGCTGCGGGTGTTCGGCACCTACCGCCAGTTCCATGAAGACTTTGGGATCAACCAGGTGTGGGGCACCCAGCTCGGCTACGCGCTGCTCTGGATGCTCGGCGCGCTCGTGTTAGGCGCTGCCTGGACCGCCCACGCGCTCACCCGCTTGCAACCTCCCCACCTCATCGCGCCGCGAGAGCGCCGCGCACGCCCCAACCTCGGCTGAGCGCCGACCCTCACCCCCCGATCCACGAGACCCCATGAAAGATGACACTCAAGAGCTGACCCAACTGGCTGAGCAGCTCGTGCAGGCGGCGCTCAAGCGCGGCGCCACCGTGGCCGAAGTGAGCGCGCGCTCAGGTTGGGAGCTCTCCACCAAGGTGCGGCTCGGTGAGCCAGAGCTGGTGGAAGAGGCTGGGCACCGCGGCGTGTCGATGAAGGTGATCCGAGATCAGCGCGTCGCCCTGAGCGCGACGAGCGATCTCTCCGCTGAGGGCCTTGAGCGCCTGGTAGCGGACGCGATCGCGCTGCTCGACCTGAGCCAACCGGACGACGCCGAGGGCCCCGCGGACCCAGCGCTGCTCGCGCGCCCGCCGTACCTCGATCTCGATCTGTACGATCCTGCGGTGGAGCAGATCGACGCCGCCGCCGCCATTGAGCGCGCGACTCAGGCGGAGCGGGTGGCGCTCGCTTACGACAAGCGGCTCACCTTGAGTGAAGGCGCCACCTTCGCGCGCACCACCGGCGCGCGCGCCCTGGTGCTCTCGAACGGCTTCGTCGGGACCACCCGCGGCTCCTACGCCTCGCTGGTGGTGTCACCCGTGGCGAAGGATGAAGGCGGCAAGAACCGCCGCGGCTTCTACTGGACCGCGCGGCGGCACCTGGAGGATTTGGAGGACACCGACTTCGTTGGTGAAGAGGCCGCGCGCCGCACCCTACGGCGGCTCGGGCCGCGCAAGGTGGAGACCTGCGAGGCGCCCGTCATCTTCGACGCCGACGCCGCCCGCTCCATCATCGGCACCTTCGCCGGCTGCATCACCGGCGGCGCCATCTGGCGCAAGTCAAGCTACCTGACGGAGCGCCGCGGCACCGCCGTCGCGAGCCCCTTAGTCAATTTGATTGACGATCCGCTGCTGCCGCGCGCGCCCGGCTCGCGCGCCTTCGACGGCGAAGGGATGCCCTCGCGCCGCAGCCAGGTGGTGAAGGGCGGCCAGCTCGAGACGTTCCTGCTCGACTGGTACAGCGCGCGCAAGCTCGGCCTCGAGTCCACCGCCAGCGCCAGCCGGAGCGGCGCCTCCGTCGGCGCGTCCACCAGCAACTTCATCTTGGAGGCGGGGGAGCTGTCGCGCGAAGAGCTCATCAAGCAGACCGGGCGCGGCCTCTACGTCACCGAGATGATGGGCTTCGGGTTCAACCCGATCACCGGGGACTTCAGCCGCGGCGCCGCCGGCTACTGGATAGAGAACGGTGAGCTTGCCTTCCCAGTGAGCGAGATCACGATTTCAAGCGATCTTGACAGCATGCTGAAGGGCATCGATCTCATCGCGAGCGACCTCGAGCTCAAATCGTCGATCGCCTCGCCCACCTTCCGCGTCGCCAGCATGACCATCAGCGGCACCTGAGCACCCAGCACCTGAGCTTGAACAGCATCTGAGAGCACTTGGCTCAGGCTTTTTTTTGGGGGGGGTTAGACGGCACCGCACCAGAGTCCGCCGCGCGCCGCGCCCCTAGTACGCCACGCTGACTTTTAGGGTGAAGGCGTCGGGCCACCGGGTGACGCGCCCGGCGCTGGGTGCTCAATGAAGGACTCGCGCTCATCCGGCAGCTCCGGCTCCCGCCTCACCCAGCTCTGGCCGTCTTTGCTGCTCTTCAGCGGCGGCACGCCAGAGACAGGGTGCCCGCTCGGATCGCGGAGCAAGAGCGGCTCCCCCGCGTTGGAGAGGCCCCCCTTGCCGAGCTCCGGCAGGCGTATGAGCTGGGTGCCCGGCGCCGGCGGCACATCGAAGGGGTAGCTCGCGTCGTAAGCCTCCGTGACGAGCAGCGCGTACTCGCCGGGGAGCAGGCGCGCCGCCGGGAGCACCACCGCGCCGCCGCCATCCTCCAAGGTGTAGCCCTCGAGCTCCACGGCGGCCGCCCCGACGTTGAACAGCTCCACCCACTCTTGTGCCCGCTCTGGGCCGCTCGGGTTCGCCAGCACCTCGCTGATGATCGGGAGGCCGAGCGGCGCGG
The DNA here is from genome assembly GCA_964415255.1 of uncultured Polyangiaceae bacterium. Lineage (GTDB taxonomy): Bacteria > Myxococcota_A > Polyangia > Polyangiales > Polyangiaceae > JAHBVY01. The sequence continues at coordinate 4,992 of CAYQAC010000264.1, forward strand.
CCGCTTCGATCCGCACGGAATAGTGCTGCGCCGCGCCGCCGACGCTGAGCGTGGTGAGGCCGAGGTCCAGCGCCTCACCCGGCAGGAGGCCTCGCAGCGTCCACCGCGCGCCAGGCCGCACCAGCTCAGGCGCCCCCCCTGCGCGCTCGAGCAGCCAGAGCGCGGGGGAGCCTTCAGAGCTGACGCGGGCGAAGCGGTCGAACACCTCAGCGCAGCTGGGTCAGCCTGGTCAGCAACCCGGCCCATTGCCGCCGGTGCTGAATGACCCGATC
>CAYQAC010000265.1:0-5233 GCA_964415255.1 uncultured Polyangiaceae bacterium
TGCGCCGCTCGTTGCGGATGATGATCTCTGGGGCGTTCAGCTCAAGCAGCCGCTTCAGGCGGTTGTTGCGGTTGATGACGCGGCGGTAAAGATCGTTCAGATCGCTGGTGGCGAAGCGGCCGCCGTCTAGCGGAACCAGCGGGCGCAGGTCGGGCGGGAGCACCGGGATGACCGACAGCATCATCCACTCAGGGCGGTTACCGCTGCCGCGGAACGCCTCCACCACCTTGAGGCGCTTGGCGATCTTCTTGCGCTTCGCGTCGCTGGTGGCCGTCTTCATCTCCTCTCGGAGCTGCTCGGAGAGGTCATGCACCTCCACGCCCTTGAGGAGCGAGACCACTGCCTCGCCGCCCATCTGGGCCTCGAACGCGTCGTCACCGTACTCGTCGAGCAGCTGGGCGTAGCGCTCCTCCGTCAGCAGATCGCCCGCCGCGAGCCCGGTGTCCTTGGGCTCGATGACGATGTAGGCCTCGCAATAGAGGACCTTCTCGAGATCTTTCAGGGTGATGTCGAGGATGTTACCGATGCGCGACGGCAGGCTCTTCAAGAACCAGATGTGTGCGACCGGCGTCGCGAGGTTGATGTGACCCAAGCGCTCGCGGCGCACCTTGCTTTGGATCACCTCCACGCCGCACTTCTCGCACACGATCCCACGGTGCTTCATGCGCTTGTACTTGCCGCAGATGCACTCGTAGTCCTTCACTGGACCGAAGATCTTGGCGCAGAACAGGCCATCACGCTCCGGCTTAAACGTCCGGTAGTTGATGGTCTCTGGCTTCTTCACCTCACCGTGGGACCACTCCTTGATCTTCTCTGGGCTCGCCAGAGAGATACGCATGGCCGAAAATGAGAGTGGGTCCTTGGGCTTCTCGAAGAATGAGAAAATGTCTCGCATCGCGCAAACCTCCGTTGGCCTTACGGCTCACTCTTCCGCTGCCGCAGCAGCTGTCTCGACCAGTTCCACGTTCAAGCACAAAGACTGCAACTCTTTGATCAACACGTTGAAGCTCTCAGGCAGCCCAGCTTCGAGTGTGTAGTCCCCCTTCACGATGGCTTCATACATGCGGGTGCGGCCCTGCACGTCGTCGCTCTTCACGGTGAGGAACTCTTGCAGCGCGTAAGCCGCGCCGTACGCCTCCATCGCCCACACTTCCATCTCGCCGAGGCGCTGACCACCGAACTGCGCCTTACCGCCGAGGGGCTGCTGGGTGACGAGCGAATACGGCCCGATGGAGCGCGCATGGATCTTGTCGTCCACGAGGTGATGGAGCTTCAGGACGTACATCACGCCGACCGTGACGTCCTCGTCGAACGGCTCACCCGTGCGGCCATCGAAGACAATGGACTGACCCGAGCGTGACACGCCCGCCAGCTCAAGCGCGCCCTTGATGTCCCCCTCGTCAGCCCCGTCGAACACTGGGGTGGAGAAGAAGACGCCGCGCTTCAGCTTGTTCGCGAGCCGATGCAGATCTTCCGCTGGCATGCGGGAGAGCTCGGTCACGAACCGCGCGTCGTGCGCGTAGATGGCCTTCAGGCGGGTCCGCAGCTCCTCTGCCGTCGCGCGACGCTCGAGCATCTGCTCGATGCTACGACCGAGCATCTTCGCGCCCCACCCGAGGTGGGTCTCGAGGATCTGCCCGACGTTCATGCGGCTCGGCACGCCCAGCGGGTTCAGCACCACATCGACTGGGGTGCCGTCCGCCAGGTAGGGCATGTCCTCCTCAGGCAGGATGCGACTCACCACACCCTTGTTGCCGTGGCGCCCAGCCATCTTGTCACCGACCTGCAGCTTGCGCTTGATGGCGATGTACACCTTCACCATCTTGATCACGCCCGGTGGCAGCTCGTCCCCGCGGCTCAGGCGATCGATCTTGTCGCGGAAGTGGTCCTCCCGGTCACGGACCATCTCTTCCAAGTTGTGGAAGAGCTGCGCCACGAGCTCGTTGCCATCCTCCAGCTGGATCTCGCCCCAGTACTTGCGCGGGATCGCGGTGAGCGCGTCGTCCGTCAGGCTGTCGCCCTTGGCGAGCAGCACCTTGCCCTGGTCGTCCACCAGCTTGCTGGTCGTCTGCTTACCGGCGAGCACATCGCGCATTTTACGGAAGTAGGAGTCACGGATGACCTTCACCTCCTCATCCCGAGTGCGCTCGAGCTTCGCTCGCTCCTGATCTTCAATCGCCTTGGCGCGCTCGTCCTTGTCCGTGCCCTTACGCGAGAAGATCCGCGCGTCGATCACGATGCCGCCGACGCCTGGCGGCACCTTGAGCGAGCTGTCACGGACATCTCCCGCCTTCTCACCGAAGATGGCGCGGAGCAGCTTCTCCTCGGGGGAGAGCTGGCTCTCGCCCTTGGGCGTGATCTTCCCGACCAGGATGTCCCCCGGCTTCACCTCGGCGCCGATCCGCACCACGCCTGAGTCGTCGAGATCCTTCAGGGCCTCATCGCCCACGTTGGGGATGTCCCGAGTGATCTCCTCTTTGCCGAGCTTGGTGTCGCGCGCGACGCACTCGAACTCCTCGATGTGCACCGAGGTGTAGACATCCTCCTTGGTCACCCGCTCACTGAGCAGGATGGAGTCCTCGAAGTTATACCCCTGCCAAGGCATGAACGCGACGACCACGTTCTGCCCCAGCGCGAGCTCGCCCATGTTGCAGGCCGGGCCATCTGCCAGGACGTCTCCCCCCTTGACCCGCTCCCCAGCACGCACGATGGGGCGCTGGGTGTAGCAGGTGCTCTGGTTCGAGCGCTGGTACTTGTTCAGGTGGTAGATGTCCGGCACCTCATCGCCCGTACCGCCGGTGGCGCGCACCACGATGCGCTCAGCGTCCACGCTGACCACCACGCCATCACGCCTCGCCGCCACGCACACGTTGGAGTCCATCGCCACGCGACGCTCCATCCCCGTGCCGACGAAGGGCGCTTCAGTGCGGATTAGTGGCACCGCCTGACGCTGCATGTTCGCGCCCATCAGCGCGCGGTTCGCGTCGTCGTGCTCAAGGAAGGGCACCAGCGCCGCCGCGACGCTCACCATTTGGTTCGGTGCCACGTCCATCAGCGCGATCTGATCGGGCGAGGTCATGCGGAAGTCACCATTGTACCGCGCGCTGACCATCGTCTCGCTGAACTGCCCCTCGTCGTCGCGTGGGGTGCTCGCCTGCGCGATGTACTTCCCCTCCTCTTGGAGGGCGCTGTACCAGTTCACCTGCTTCGAGACGCGCCCCTCCGACACGCTGCGGTAAGGCGTCTCTACGAAGCCATACTCGTTCACGCGCGCGAAGGTAGACAGCGAGGCGATGAGGCCGATGTTCGGGCCTTCGGGGGTCTCGATCGGGCAGATGCGGCCGTAGTGCGTGGCGTGGACGTCGCGCACCTCGAAGCCCGCGCGCTCCCGGGTGAGCCCGCCAGGCCCAAGCGCTGACAGGCGCCGCTTGTGGGTCACCTCGCTGAGCGGGTTGGTCTGGTCCATGAACTGTGACAGCTGGCTGCTGCCAAAGTACTCCTTCACCACCGCGCCGACCGGCTTCGCGTTGATCAGATCGTGCGGCATGAGCGTGTCAATCTCTTGCGAGACGCTCATACGCTCCTTGATCGCGCGGGCCATGCGCACAAGACCGATGCGGTACTGATTCTCCATCAGCTCACCGACCGCGCGCACTCGGCGATTCCCCAGGTGATCGATGTCGTCCACGCTGCCGCGGCCGTTCTTCAGCTCGATCAGGTGGCGCACTGTCTCCACGATGTCGGTGTGGGTGAGCGTCGTACGCTCAATCCCTGGCGCGTCGTCGCGGTTATTGTAGAACTTGTAGTTCAGCTTCAAGCGACCCACGGCGCTCAGGTCGTAGCGCTCGGGGTTGAAGAACAGGTTCTGGAACAGCGTCTTCGCGGTCTCCAGCGTGGGCGGATCGCCCGGCCGAAGCCGGCGGTAGATCTCCATGATCGCGTCCTCGGTGGTCTTCACCTTGTCAGCGATCAGGGTGTCCCGGAGGAACGAGCCGACGTTCAGCCCATCGATGAACAGGACCTGGAACTCCTTCACGCCCGCCTCGTGCAGGCGGTCCAGGATGGTCTCCGTCACCTCCTCGTTGCACTCGAGCAGGACCTCGCCCGTCTCCTTGTCGATCACGTCCTCTGCGCTGACCTTGCCGATCAGCTCGGTGATCTCGATGGGGAGCCGATCCACCTCGCTCTCGCGCAGACGCTTGATGGCCGCGCGGGTGAACTTGGTGTTCTTCTTCACGACGACCTTGTCGTCGATCTTGATGTCACGCGTGGCGCGCTGTCCGGCGAGCAGATCGAAGTTGACGCTCTTCTCGTACTTCCCCGACCCTCGCATGAAGATCGTCTCAGTGTTGTAGAAGCGGTTCAACAGCTCCTGCGTCTGGAACCCAAGCGCGCGAAGAAGCACGGTCGCGTGCATCTTACGGCGCCGGTCGATCCGTACGTAGAGGATGTCCTTGTGATCGAACTCAAAGTCGAGCCACGAGCCGCTGTAGGGGATCACCCGGGCCGAATAGAGCAGCTTGCCGCTTGAGTGCGTCTTGCCCTTGTCGTGGTCAAAGAACACGCCCGGGCTGCGGTGCAGCTGGCTCACCACAACGCGCTCCGTGCCGTTGATGATGAAGGTGCCTGAGTCCGTCATCAGCGGGATCTCGCCGAAGTAGACCTCCTGCTCCTTGATGTCGCGGACCACCGGGTCACCGCCCTCGCGCGCGTCGTAGACGAGCAGCTGCGTCGTCACCTTGATCGGCGCGGCGAAGGTCATCCCGCGCTGGCGGCACTCCTCCACATCGTACTTGGGGCGCTCAAGATTGTAGCTTACGAACTCGAGCTCGCTCGTCCCGTCGAAGTCCTTGATCGGGAACACGCTGCGGAACACGGCCTGCAAGCCGACCAGCACACGATCCCTCGGTGCCAGGTCCGACTGGAGGAACTTGTCGTAGCTGTGCTTCTGGATGTCGATGAGATTCGGGACGTCGACGATGGACTCGACCTTCCCAAGGTTCGTACGATGCCGAAAGTTCGACTGAACGACTGACGCCATTCTGAATGCCTCCGAGCCGACTGCTCAAACAGGTTTAGCGGGCTCCAGCGACTTGGCTATTGACGCAAGCGCTGTCCCGCGAGGTGATCGTGGAGAACGAGTGTGAGGAGTCGTGCAAACGCATCTGTGGCTACTACTGGTGGACCGTGGGGCGACCGCGACCGCGCCGCCGGCGCCGACGGCCGCCGGCCA
>CAYQAC010000266.1:0-5219 GCA_964415255.1 uncultured Polyangiaceae bacterium
CAGTCGGGCGCTCCGCGCAGGCCGCGTAGCCGCTCGACTGAGCACGGCAGCCCCCCCGGGGCTACCGTGCATTTGTCGGTGAAAGCTGAGTCTATCCGTTGCGACGGCGGGTCACTTGACCTCGACCTTCGCCCCGGCGCCTTCCAGCTTCTTCTTGACGTCCTCAGCCTCTTCCTTGCTGACGCCTTCCTTGATCGCCTTCGGCGCGCCCTCGACCAGCTCCTTGGCCTCCTTCAGGCCCAGGCCCGTGATCTCACGGACGGTCTTGATCACGTTGATCTTGCTGCTGCCCGCGTCGGCGAGGATGACGTCGAACTCAGTCTTCTCCTCGACCTCGGCGGCGGCCGCGGTGGCAGGGCCCGCCGCGATGGCTACGGGAGCAGCGCTGACGCCCCACTTGTCCTCGAGCTCCTTCACGAGCTCAGCGATTTGAATGACGGGAAGGTTGGAGAGGTAATCGACGACCTGCTCCTTGGTGATCTCGGCCATGATGCGTGCTCCTTACTGATGCTCTCCCGAAGCCAGGCTGCTTTGACGCGGCCAGGGTGGGATGAACAGAGATTTGATAGTGGTTAGTTTGACTGATGAGTACTGATGATTGTTGAGTGCGGGGAGACCCGCGGGCGAACCTCGACCCACAGGGGGCCTGACGGCTCAGCCCTCGCTCTTCGCCTTCTTGGCGTTGAGCAGGTGAACGAAGTTCGTAGCCGGCGCCGCCAGGAGACGGACCAGCGTTTGAGCTGGCGCCATCATCTGAGCGAGCAACATCGCCCGTGCTTCGTCCTTGTTGGGTAGGGTGGCGAGCTGGTTCTCCACTCCCTTGTTGTCGAGCACGTGGCCATCGAGCAGGCCCGCCTTGATGACGAGCTTCTCGTTCTCCTTGCGGAACTCCTTGACCACGCGCGCGGCAGCGCTCGGCTCCTCATAGCTCCACGCGACGCCGGTCATCCCCCGGAGGGTGTTGCCGAGCGTCTCCGCGTAGGGCTGGTCGTTGATCGCCAGGCGGATCAAGGTGTTCTTGCACACCTTGTACTCCACCCCGCGCTCCTTGAACCGCGCGCGGAGGGTGCTCACCTCAGCGACGTTCATGCCCGAGAAGTCAACGAACACCGCTGAGGTCATCCGACCAAAGCGGTCCTTGAGCACTCCGATCTGCTCGACCTTGTTTGCGCGCTCCATCAGCTGTCCTCCTGCGCGGTGCCGTAGGCGATGGAGGTGTCAACCCGGACGCCAGGCCCCATCGTGCTAGAAAGGGTGATGCTGCGGACGTAGATGCCCTTGGCCGTTGACGGCTTACGAGCGACTAGCTCCGCCACCAAGGCCGCGGCGTTCTCCGACAGCTTCTCCTGGTCAAAGGAGAGGCGGCCCACTCGGCAGTGGACCACACCCGCGCGATCTACGCGGTACTCAACCTTGCCCGCCTTAGCCTCCTTGACTGCGTTGCCGACGTCAAAGGTCACGGTGCCAACCTTGGGGTTAGGCATCAAGCCGCGAGGACCGAGGACGCGACCGAGCTTACCCACCGCACCCATCATGTCGGGTGTGGCGATCACGCGATCGAAGTCCATGAAGCCGCCCTGCACCTTCGCCACCAGCTCATCGGCCCCGGCGAAGTCAGCGCCAGCCTCAAGCGCTTCACGCTCCTTCTCGCCTTTGGCGAACACCAGCACGCGGATCGTCTTGCCTGTGCCGTGGGGCAAGACAAGGGCGCCGCGCACCATCTGATCTGCGTGCTTCGGGTTCACCCCGAGGCGCACAGCCAGATCGACTGACTCATCGAACTTCGCGTAGGCAACCTCTTTTACGAGCTTGGCTGCGTCGCTCAGTGTGTAGCGCTTCTGGCGATCGACCTTATCGATCGCTTGGGCGCGTTTCTTAGGTATTTTTGCCATATTTCGTCTTTCGACTCCTGGGCTACTCTGGGGCAGCTACGTCAGCGGCTGCCCTGAGCGCCAGTGATTCACACCACGTCAATGCCCATCGAGCGCGCGGTGCCGGCGATGGTGCGCGCGGCCGCGTCGATGTCTGCGACGTTCATGTCCTTCAGCTTGATCTCAGCGACCTGCCGCACCTGGGCCCAAGTGACCTGCCCCACCTTCTGCTTGTTCGGCTCCTTCGAGCCAGTGCCGGGCTTGCCGGTCGCGCGGAGCCCACAGGCCTCCTTCAAGAGCACCGCCGCGGGCGGCGACTTCATGATGAAGGTGTAGCTGCGATCGGCGTACACCGTGATTTCTACAGGGACGATCGTGTCACCTAGCTTCGCGCTACGTGCGTTGAAGTCCTTGCAGAACTGCATGATGTTCACGCCGTGCTGGCCCAGGGCGGGACCAACCGGCGGCGAGGGGTTCGCCTTGCCAGCTTGGAGCTGGAGCTTGATGAACCCAGAGACCTTCTTTTTGCCTGCTGCCATTTCTCGGACCCTTTCGATCAGACTCCCACGCTACCCCGGGGGAGGGTGACGCCGCTCGTGCTTGATGCCTCGCGGTCGCTGCGTGGTTCGCGTCGTTTCGCTCGTTGAGGACTAGCGCTTCTCTACGTGGTTGAAGTCGAGCTCCACCGGGGTGGGGCGACCAAAGATGCTGACCATCACCTTCAGCTTCTGCTTGTCGGGCTTCACCTCTTGCACCGTGCCCGAGAAGTTCGCGAAGGCGCCGACCGTCACCCGCACCTCATCTCCCTCTTGGAACTGATGCCGCGGCTTGGGCTTCGCGGCACCCTCGCTGATGCCCTTACGGACCTCCTCGATGTGCGGCGGCTTCACCTCTTGCGGCCGCTGATTCCCGATGAACCCAGTGACCTTGGGGGTGTCCTTGACGATGTGCCAAGCCCCTTCGCTCATATCCATCTCGACGAACAGGTAGCCAGGGAAGCTGGTCTTGCTCTTGACCCGGCTCTTCCCGTCCTTGGCTTGCTCCGTCACCGTCTCCGTGGGGATCAAGATCTCGCCGAACTGCTCCTCGACCTTGAACTGCCGAATCCGCTCCTGGAGCGCCAGTTTGACCTTGTTCTCATACCCGGAGTAGGTCGTGACTACGTACCACTTCTTCGTCATGGCTCCTGCTTCGGTTTCCATCGTCACGCCCCGTACACTAGTCCGGTCACGAAGCCCCAAAAACGGTCCAGCACCGCGATGTAGGCCGTCGCGATGATGCTCGCGATGATCACCACGATGGTGCCGTCGACGACCACCTGCTTACCTGGCCAGGTGACCTTACCGAGCTCTTGCGCAACCTCATCGGCCCACGCACGAACATGAGGCTTCCGGTAGATTTGGATGACGGTGATCGCGCCGACCACCGCCCCGAGCGCCATCGTCACCTTCGGACGCTCATCCTCGGAGAGCGCGATCAAGCTGGGGACCGCGCTCACCGCCTTGGGCCACTCGGCCAAGGTGTTCCACAAGCTGGTGAGGAGCTTGCCCGCGAGGAAGGCGACCAAAATCCCAGAGCCAAACAGCGCCGCGTGGACGTAGCGCGTGGAGCCGAACTCCACCACGGAGCCGTCGTCTTCGTCCTCATCACCCGTGGTTGCAATTTTGTCGTCAGCGCCGTCGTCGTCGTCAGCGCCGTCGTCGTCGTCAGCGCCCTCGTCGTCGTCGTCGTCTGAGTCCTCGTCGTCTGACGAATCCGCACGAGCGCCCTCGTCCAGGTCATCACGCTCTTCGAGTTCTTCGTCGCGCTCCGCGACGTCTTCGCTCTCGAGGTCTTTGTCCTTGGTGGCCATAGCGTGTTGTTTGAGGGTTCTAAGACGAGTGACTTGCAGGGGCGGAGAGGCTCGAACTCCCGACCTGCGGATTTGGAATCCGCTGCTCTACCAACTGAGCTACACCCCTAGAATCTACTTGGACTCGATGTGCTGTGTGTGCGCGTTGCAGTCTCGACAGAATTTCTTCAGGGTGAGCAGCTCCAGACCCGGCTTGCGGGCCTTGGTGGTCTTATAGTTTCGGGCTCCGCAGATCGAACAGGCGAGGGTGATGCTCACCCTCGCCTTGTCGGCCTTGGCGCCCGTGCGGGCGACCATCACTCAACGATCTTGGTCACGACGCCGGCGCCCACCGTGCGGCCGCCCTCGCGGATGGCGAAGCGCATCTGCTCCTCCAGCGCGACCGGCGCGATCAGCTCGATGTCCATCGTGATGTTGTCGCCCGGCATGACCATCTTCACGCCGTCAGGCAGCTTCACCGCGCCCGTCACGTCCGTCGTGCGGATGTAAAACTGCGGGCGGTAGTTCGTGAAGAACGGCGTGTGACGGCCGCCCTCCTCCTTCTTCAACACGTACACCTCACCAATGAACTTGGTGTGCGGCGTGATGGAGCCGGGCTTCGCCAGCACCTGACCGCGCTCGATGTCCTCCTTGTCCACCCCGCGCAGCAGGCAGCCGACGTTGTCGCCAGCCTGGCCCTGATCCATCGACTTTCGGAACATCTCCACGCCGGTCACCACCGTCTTGCGCGTGTCCGCGAAGCCGATGATCTCGACCTCCTCGTTCACCTTGATCATCCCGCGCTCGATGCGGCCCGTCGCCACCGTCCCGCGGCCCTTGATCGAGAACACGTCCTCAACCGCCATCAGGAACGGCTTGTCCACCTCACGAACCGGCTGCGGGATGTTGTCATCCAGCGCCTGCACCAGCTCCGTGATCGTGTCCACCCACTTCTGCTCGCCGTTCAGAGCAGGCAGCGCAGCGCCCTTCACCACCGCGGCGTCATCACCGGGGAACTGGTACTTGCTCAGCAGCTCGCGGACTTCCATCTCCACCAGCTCCAGCATCTCCTCGTCCTCAACCGCGTCGCACTTGTTCAGGAACACGACGATGTGGTTCAGGCCCACCTGACGCGCCAAGAGCACGTGCTCACGCGTCTGCGGCATCACGCTGTCCACTGCGCTCACCACCAGGATCGCGCCGTCCATCTGCGCCGCGCCTGTGATCATGTTCTTGATGTAGTCCGCGTGCCCCGGGCAATCCACGTGCGCGTAGTGACGCGCTGGCGACTCGTACTCCACGTGGCTCACCGCGATCGTTACCGTCTTCGTCTCGTCGCGGACGATGCCACCCTTCGCGATGTCGCCGTAGCTGATCGGCTGAGCCAGGCCCTTGTCCGCCTGAACCTTCAGCAGCGCTGCCGTCGTCGTCGTCTTGCCGTGGTCAATGTGACCGATCGTGCCGACGTTCACGTGCGGCTTCTTACGTACGAACTTCTCCTTACCCATGGCTTCCTC
>CAYQAC010000267.1:0-5170 GCA_964415255.1 uncultured Polyangiaceae bacterium
CGGTGATGTTGAGGCGCGCGCCGACGAACCAGCGCGCCTTGGGCGGTTGCCAGTCGCACAGGGTGGTCCAATCCTGGCGCAGCGGCAGCTCACTCAGCTCGCGCCGCCAGAAGGTCTCCGGTGAGTCCAGGCTCTCACGGTACAGCCGCTCATAAGCTTCGTGAGAAGCCACCCGCGCCTTGGCCTTGAAGGCCTCGCTCGGATGAAACCAGCGGTCCTCGGAGGAGTATTTCCCGATCGCGTCGCTCATGCGCCGATGGTACCCGAACCTCACGGGTGTCCAAGGCTGGCCGCGTGACGCAAGGCGGCGTAGGCACCGCCACGCGCTGGCGTGCTCAGGGGGGTCTCAACCACGCGAACACCCAGCGCACGCCTCCGCGGGTTTTGGGGGTTTGGCAAGGCGCCGCATGCCACGCGCCAGGCGACGGGCGGGGTGTAGGCGCCTGTTCCCCGCCAAACGCGCGCCCGTGCGGGGTCCTGTGCTAGGCTCGCGCGGGAGCCCACGAGCGGACGTGCACCCCGCATGACGACTGACGAACACCCGCCTGACCCGCTGATCGGCACCTTGATCGATCGCAAGTACCAGGTCGACCGCCTGCTGGGTCAGGGTGGGATGGGGTCTGTCTACGAGGCGACTCACATCGCCATCCGCAAGCGGGTGGCGCTCAAGTTCCTGGCGGAGACGGAGGACCGCGACGCGGTGCGGCGCTTCCAGCGCGAAGCGGAGGCGGCGAGCGCCGTCGAGAGCGCGCACATCGTCCAGATCTTCGACTCCGGCACCAGCGAGGACAACCGCGCCTACCTGGTGATGGAGCTGCTCCGGGGGGAGGACTTGCGGGAGCGGATCATCCGCTTCGGGCGGCTGCCGGAGTCCGAGGTGCTGCACATCACGGTGCAGACGCTCAGGGCGCTGATCCGCGCGCATGAGGCGGGCATCGTCCATCGCGACCTGAAGCCGGACAACCTCTTCCTCTGCACGCGGGATGATGACCCGCTGTTCGTGAAGGTGGTGGATTTCGGCATCTCGAAGGTCTCCGAGAGCCGCGCCACCTCGAACACGCTGACCCGCCATGGGACGGTGCTTGGAACGGCGTGTTACATGGCACCGGAGCAGGCGCAGGCGTTCCCAGACATAGACGGGCGGGCTGACTTGTACAGCCTGGGCGCCATCTGCTTCGAAGCGCTCACCGGCCAGCCACCGCACGATGGGCGCACCTTTGAGGCGGTGCTGGTCAAGGCGTGCACTCGCGACGCGCCCGATGTGCGGGTCTACGCACCCGAGGTGAGCGAGCGGTTCGCCTGGGTGATCGGTAAGGCGCTCGCGCGCGAGCGCTCGGAGCGCTTCACTTCGGCGCAGGAGTTTTTGGACGCGCTCACGGACGGCAACCCCAACTACCGCGCGAGCAATGCGCAGCTCCAGGCGTATCAACCTGTGCCGCGGGAGGCTTCCTCCAGCCCTGGGCTCACCGCCAGTGGCAGCGTGGTCCCCGCTCACGTGGTGCGACCGAACAAACACCGGGTGCTGATCACGACGGCGGTGGCCAGCCTCGTGGTGTTCGTGATCGCCGCGGTGTGGTTGGGCCGCGGCCTGGGCGATGCTCGCACCGGGGCTCCCGCAGCGCCTGATGCGTCTGCGGTGAACCAGCCCGCAGCGCGCGGCGACGCCACGCAGGTGGTGGTGACTCCTATCGATACGCCACCTGAGCCGAGTCACGCGGCGAGCGCGGAGCCCACAGCGGCTGGGGATCCGCCGCTCAGTGTGAGCGCGCTGCCCGTCGCGTCATCAGCTCCTGCGCCCAAGCCCTACGTCGCGCCACGTCCCTGGGTCCCGCCGCCAACACCGCTGCCCAAGCCAGCACCCAAGCCGGCAGGTGGGCTCGGGCTGAACCCAAAGGAGCCGTGAGACGACCACCCGCCGGTGCTTTCCCATGGGTGTAGGGCGGTGTAGTGAAGCGGAGCACCTCCGCGACAGAACCTGCCGCGGAGCACCTAAACCCGTCCTAGCGCTCAGCCCCACGTGGTACGACGTGGCAACATGCGCTCGCTCGTCTGCCTTACGCTGCTTGCTTCGTTGCTCGCGGCGCCCCTGCCCGCGGCTGCCCAAGGGGCATCGCCTGACGCGGCGACCGGGGCACGCGACCATTTCCGTAGGGGAATGCGCCTTTACCAGGATGGCAACTACAGCGGCGCGCTCGCGGAGTTCCAAGCTTCGTATCGGCTGAAGCCGGCGGGCTCCACGCTGCAGAACATCGCCCTGTGCCAGAAGCAGCTGTTCCGCTACGCGGAGGCGGCCGAGAGCCTGAGCGTGCTGCTGCTGAGCGGGCACAGCGCCGAGTTCGACACGCGCGAGCTCGAGGAGGTTCAGCGGACGCTGGACGAGCTCCAGCAGTTCATCGGCACGGTCGACCTCCAGGTGACGCCGGATCACGCCCAAGTCACCGTAGATGGCCGCCGGCTCACGTTGATCCAGCGGCGTGAGCCCTTGAGGCTCAGCGTGGGGGAATATCGTATCCGTGCGGAAGCACCAGGCTACGCCCCCCTCGAGCGAGTGGTGCGCGTCTCGAGCGGCGCCGCGAGCAAGTTGACGCTCACCCTCACCGCAGTGAAGGGCTTCATCGACATCCAGGCTGACAATCCGGACGCGGAGATCGCGATCGACGGCAAGCCCGTCGGGAGCCACCGCTACAGCGGGCCACTCGAGCCGGGGCGACACCGGGTGCAGGTCGTTCAGGACGGGGCGCCCACCTTCGAGGAGGTGGTCGAAGTGAAGCTCGGGGAGACCACCACGGTGCGCGTGGGGCGAGAGGGCGCAGGTGGGGCGGTGGAAGGTAGCAGCAAGGCGCCGGCTGGACCTCTGGAAGATATGACCGGCTTCTACGCGTTGGTGGGGTTGAATGCGCTTGGGTTGACCAAGAACCCCCAGATCCTTGACGAGAAGTCCGAGAAGTCAAGCGGTAGCTCCTTCGGCCTTCAGCTTGGCTACCGCCTAGGTAGCCTGATCGGTGTGGAGGGGCTGCTTGAGGTAGCCAAACATGATGTCACGGCCTGTCTGGCTAATCAGGTTTGTGAAGTCTTCCCCGATATCGCCCGAGAGTATGAGCTTCGCTCGTTCCGATTCGGCGCAAACGTACGGTTCTTCTCAAATGGTGAGCGCTTTCGGTTCAGTGGATCACTTGGGCTCGGATTGGTAGCTCATGCCTTGGAGGTTGAAGCCCCAAACCTCCCTTCCCGCCCTTCTAGCGACGACGACGGCATCGACCCCGCTCTCATGGTGGAGCTGGGTGCACAGTACAGTGCGGGTAGCTGGCTGTTAGGACTCGCGTTGCTAAGCCATATCGACAGCACTGGACGCCTCTCTGTCGATAGCAATCCTGCATACGAGGGCAACAGCCTTGTTACGGTGGGTATCGGTTTACGTGTTGGCTGGGCCAGCTGGCGCCCGCGCTAGCTCTCCAAAACCGACCACCCTCCCCTGGTGCCAGGGGGGCTCGGCGGGGGAGGGGGCGGCGGGATCGAATCCGGGCCGCACGCGCCGCGCCGCGTGGTAGGAAGGGGGGCCCCCATGCGCTCGCTGGCCTGCCTCACCCTGCTCGCCTCGTTCCTCGCCGTGCCGCTGCCTGCCAGCGCGGACGATGCGGCGGCGCCCAGCGCCACCGAGGCGCGGGACCACTTCCGCAAGGGGATGCGGCTCTATCAAGACGGGGACTTCGCGGGCGCGCTCGCGGAGTTCCAGGCGTCGTACCGGGTGAAGCCGGCGGGCTCCACGCTGCAGAACATCGCCCTGTGCCAGAAGCGGCTGTTTCGCTACGTGGAGGCGGCCGAGAGCCTCGATGAGCTCCTGAGCCGCCACAGCGCCGAGTTCGACGCGCAGGAGCTGGAGCAGGTGCGGCGCACCCAGGAGGAGCTGCAGGGCTTGATCGGCGCGATCGAGCTCAAGCTCACGCCGGCCCACGCTGAGGTCACCCTGGACGGCCGGCGGCTGACCCCCGCGGAGCGCAGCGGGCAGCTCAAGCTCAGCGTGGGCGAGCATCGTATCCGTGTGGAATCACCCGGCTACACCCCCATCGATCAGGTGGTGCGCGTCGCGAGCGGCGCGCCGCGCAAGCTGACGTTCTCCCTCACCGCGGTGAAGGGCTTCCTAGACATCGAGGCTGACAATCCGGACGCGGCCATCGCTGTCGACGGCCAGCCGCTCGCCTACCATCGCTACAGCGGGCCCGTGGAGCCGGGGCGGCGACGCGTGCAGGTGTACAAAGACGGGCACCCCACCTTCGAGGAGGTGGTGGAGGTGGAGCTGGGGAAGACCACCACCGTGCGCGCCACGCTGGGCGCTTCAGATGGCTCAAGTTCAGTGGACAAGAGCCGTAAGCCACCCGCCCCGCCGAGCAACCTGAGGGGCCCCTACGTGCTAGCGGCCCTGAACCTCCTCAACGCGACCACCAACCCGCAGTTCTTGGAGGAGACCTCATCCGAGTCGAGCGGCGCCGCCTTGGGCTTGCACGGAGGCTATCGCCTCACCGGTCCCATCGCGGTGGAAGGCCTGTTCGAGGTGGCGCGCCACCAAGCGACCACCTGCCTCCGGGGGCAGAGCTGTGAGGGTGGCTCCGCCAGCCTCCGCGACTACAACCTCAGCTCGCTGCGTTTTGGTGGAAACATGCGCCTGTTGTCGAGCGGTGAGCGGCTGCGCTTCAGCGGCGCGCTTGGCTTCGGGTTGGTGCACCAAGCGCTGAAGGTGGACGCGGCGGGTGGCTCCGCCGGCGGCGAGGCGACGGGCGTCGACCCGTACTTCATGGTGGAGCTTGGCGCGCAGTACAGCGTGGGCAAGGTATTGTTCGGGCTCGCGGTGCTGGCCTACTTCAACAGCACCAAGGCGCTGGAGGGGGACCTCGGCGGCGGCGATGACAACCCCATCTACGAAGACAATGGCCTGGTCACCGCGGGGCTCGGCTTACGCATCGGCTGGGCCAACTGGCAGCCGCGCTAAAGGGCGTTGTCCTGACCAAGCCAGCATTACTTGCTGGGCCGCGCGTTGGCGGTAGCGCGCTGGGCCCTGCCACCACGTGAGCACCGGTTGGTCGCGGTAGGTCTGGACCCGCACGTCGAACGCCGCCGTGTCCCGCGGCCGCTCCCGGAACCAGTCGAGCCTTTTCCAGTGGCACCTCCTGGGCCG
>CAYQAC010000268.1:0-5083 GCA_964415255.1 uncultured Polyangiaceae bacterium
CTCCGCTGACTGCTGCTTCCCTTCGCACCGCTCTAGTTGCTGATTTGAGGACGACAAACGGTAAACCGTTTGTCGTCCTAGCCTCGCCTGCGCCGCGCGACAGCAGCGGGTCGCGGCGCCGCGCGACAGCGGCGGGTCGCGGCGCCGCGGCTAACTGCCGTCGCCTGCGCCGCGCGGGAGCGCCAGCAGCTCTTCCAATGGATCTTCAAGGGGCGCTGGGGGCTCAGGCGGCGCGTCGAGCAAGCTGAGCAAGGCGTCTTCCCTCGCCGCTGTTGCGGACTCCTCCGACTCGGCGCCGAGCAGCGCCGCCACCACCGGGCGGCGACGGAAGCTCTTACGCGAGTGCTTGTCGCGGATCGCGTTGAGCAGCTCCTCTGCGTGCTCCCGCGCGCGCCCCAAGAACTCCGCCGCCTGCGGCGAGCCCGCCTTCTCCACTGCCTCGCAGCAGAGCGCGCGCGTCTCAAGGCCATACTCGCTGCCCTGCACCGTGCCGATCGCGCCCATCGCGGTGGTGGCGAGCAAGATCGCCATGTGGTGCTCCCCGATGTCGGCGCGCGCCGCTGCCTCGATGGCCATGGCGAAGAAGTGGAACGCCACGTAGGCCTGAGGCTCCGCCGCCTGACGCGCGTCGAACGCGTGCATCACCGCGGTGCCCGAGTCCCCCGCCTGGCGCGCGAGCAGCGCCCGCAAGATGCGCTCATGCACGGAGTCGTAAGTGCTACTGGTGACGGCGATCAGCGCGCCTGCGTCGCCCACCAGGTTCTGCGCGGCGTCCACGTCACCGGCCTCAAGCAACACGAAGGCGCTCGAGAGCAGCGTGTCCGCGCGCCCATCTTGATCGCTGTAGCGCTCGTGCGCTTCCCGCGCGCGCTTCAGGTAGGCCAAGGCCCGCGGGATATCACCCAGTCGTGAGTAAGACTGACCAATGTTACTCATCGTCTTGGCCATCTGGAAGAGCCCGCCGATCGCCGTGTCGATGCGCATGGAATCCATGGCCAAGGCGATGGCGTCCTCGAAGCGGCCGAGCACGAACATGGCGTAAGCCAGGGCGTTCTTGGTGCGCGCCTCCTGGCGCCGCGCGCCCGCCTGACGAAACACCGCGATCGCCTCGGCGTGCGCCTCCACCGCCTCGTGAACGCGCCCCACGCGCCGGAGCAGCGTGCCCCGAGTGCGCAGCACATCCGCGCGGCGGCGCGGCGGCACCTCGCTGCTCTCTGCCGAGCGGATGGCGCGGTCGCAGGCGCTCAGCGCGCCCTGCATGTCGCCGAGATCGCGTAAGATCTCGGCGGTGAGCGCCTGCGCCTGCACCTGGAGCACCGGTGACCCAGCCACCTCCGCCACGCGCTCGGCTTGCTGCCCCGCCGAGAGGCCGCGCTGGAGCCGCCCATCATCTAGATCGAGGCGCGCGGTGCGGATCAGCGCCAGCGCCACCCAGTGGGCGCTGCCGCTCTTTTTGGCGAGCGCGCGGAGCTCCGACAGGTACTTTCGGCGCTCACGCCAGGAGCCGCGGATGCGGCAGATGGCCTCAAGCATCTCCAGCGCGCGGAGCCTCCGCGGGTCATCCTCCGGGAGGCCATCCAGAGCGCGCCGGAGGTAGCGCGCGGAGAGCTTCAGCTGGTAGCTCGCGCGGGCGGCGATCGCCGCCTCAAGGTAGAAGTCGCTGGCGCGCGAGCGCTGTTTACCGCGGCTAAAATGCCGGGCAACGATCGCCGCCGAGAGCCCGCGCGCGGCGCCGCGCTCCACCAGGTGCTCCGCCAGCTTGAGGTGCATCTGTGAGGAGTCGCACGACTCGATGCCGAGGTAGGCCACGTCGCGCGCGAGCGGGTGCCGCACATCGACGACGCCATCGCGCTCATCGCACATGCCGCGAGCGCACAGCCGCATGATGGAGTCCTCCGCGGCCGCCCCGGCGAGCTCGAGCAGATCGCTCACCCTGAGCGGTCCCCCCGCCACCCCGAGCCACTCCACCACGCGGTGCTCCTCCGGCGGCAGCTCGCTCAGGCGATCAGCGATCAGCTGCTCAAGGGTGCTCGGCACCTTGAGGCTAAACTCCCCGTGCCGGCCCTCCACCAGCGCGAGCTCGTGCTGTTGATCGGGGCGCTCGCGCAGCTCGAACACCCCCTTCTCCAGGAACGCATCCACCATTTCCAAAAGGAAAAATGGATTGCCTGCGGCGCGCGGGAACAGCTCCGCGCAAGCCGTGCGCACCCCATGTTCACAGCCAAGGTGCGTCTGGAGCAGCCGCACCTGATTGTCGGTGCTGAGCCCATGCAGATCGATCCGCACGATGCCGTTGATGAACGGCGTCACGCGATCGCTCGGCCGCGTCACCAAGAGGGCCAAGATGGGGAGCGGATCTTCCCGGCGGATGAGGTGCGTGAGCAGCTCAAGGCTCGGCCGATCGCACCACTGCAGCCCCTCCACCACCACCACGAACGGCGCCTCCACCGCCGAGCGCGCGAAGAAGCGCCGCAGGCCCGAGCTGATGAGGCGCCGGTTGTGCGCCACCTCCGCCTCATCGTCTGCGGTGGCTAAGGTGCCCGTGATCACTTCGGCAAGGCGCCTGACGATCTCCCCGCCGTGGGGGCCACGGGCGAAGTCCCCAAGCAGCTCCTCGACCAGCACCACGGCCTCATCCACGGTTTGGTCAGGACGGGCGCCCGTCATCTCGCGCAGCCAGTCACCCACGCTCGCGAAGGGCAGCTCCGTGCGCGCCGGGGTACACTCCACGCGCAGCACCCGGGCGTCGGGCGGCAGGCCTCCAAGGAAGCTCGAGACCAGCGCCGTCTTGCCAATCCCGAGCTCGCCCACCACCACCCGCGCGGTCACCTTCCCGAGCTGACCCGCTGGGCCCGGGCTCGCCGACCGGTGGTAGGCGGCGTGGAGATCGGCGAGCTCTGAGTCGCGCCCCACGAGATCGCGCGGAGCGTGCTGGTTGGCCTGCTGACGCTCTTCATGGGTGAGCGGCCGCTCCAGGGCGTAGATGCGCATGTTGCGCGGCAGCTGACGCTGATCGGCGTCCTCCAGCTGAATGGTGGGGGCGTCACCCCAAATGAAATCGCGCCGGACCAGGCGGTAGAGCCCACCTGCGACCCAAGTGGTGCCGGGCGGCGCTTGCTCGCCGAGCAGCCGCGCGAGGTAGTCGGCGTTCTTTTGGAGCTCATGCTGGATGAGGTGGCCGGCGGCGTCGCGGCGCCCGGCGGCGATCCCCCGCACGATGCCAAGGCTCGCGCGGATCCCCACCGGCAAGTCGTCGCACGCCCCCTCCAAGAACTCGTGAAGATCCGCCGCGAGCAGCCCCGCGTCCGCTGCGGCGCGCGCTGGGTTGGCCATCAAGCCCACCACCGCCCGCGCCGTGCTCGACTGCAGCGGATCCGCGCCGTCCCCCACGATGGCGCTCCACGACCAACGGGCGCCGCGCTTGAACGCCATCTCGTCCAGCGTGCCGCGCAGCTGCTCGCCGAAGCGACGCGTGGCGTCCACCCCCAGCGCCGCGGCGAGCTCGGGGCCACCGTGGAGCCTCAGGGTGACGATGGCCACGTGGCGCACCTCGCGCCCCACGCGATCCTGCGTCTCTCGCTTCGGTATGCCGGGCCCGGTGGGCTCGTCGAAGCGCGGGCGCGAGCCCTCCACCATGCTCACGCTGGGCGGCAGCTCACTCACGCTGCTTGAGGCCGCCGGCGCCTCCACACCTGGCGAGGTGTGCTCCCGCCCCACCAGCTGCTCAATCACACCCTCGAGCGAATGGGAGTCCACCACCTCCTGCTTGGCGAACAGCGCCCGCGTGATGGCCCCCGCCATGTCCCGCGCCGTCTGGAAGCGATCTGAAGGCTCGCGCGACAGGGCGCGCATGGTGATGGCCTCCACCTCGGAGGGCACCCCACGCGCGTAGGTGCTCGGCGGCTCCACGTGGCCGCTGCGCACCAACTCAAGCAGCTCGTGCCCCTCCGCCGCGCCGTGGAGCGGACGCCCCGTGAGCAGCTCATGGAACACCACCCCAAGTGAGTAGACATCCGTGCGCCGATCCACCCGCTCGGTCCGCGCTTGCTCAGGGCTCATGTAGCTCGTCTTGCCCATCAAGACGCCCGGCTCGTCGCGGAACACGTTAGCCGTCGCGATCCCGAAGTCGGCGATTTTCACCGCGCCTTCAAAGCTCAGCAGAACATTCTGTGGGGACACGTCTCGATGCACGATATCGAGCGGCTCACCGCGCTCGTCTTTGCGCATGTGGGCGTAGTGCAGGCCCTTGGCGATCTCCCCGACGATGTAGGCCGCGATGTAAGGCGGGATGCGCATTTGCTGCGCCTTCGCCGCGCGCTGAAGCTTCCGTAGATCCGGCCCCTCCACGTACTCCATGCTGAGGAGCTGCCCCTCCTCGCCGTAGTCCTGAAAATCGTAGACCTGGACGATGTTGGGGTGATTGAGCCGGGTGGCGAGCTGCGCCTCCTCCGCGAACATGGTGCGGAAGCGCGCGGACTCGATGTGCTGCGGTAAGATCCGCTTCACCACCAAGAGCTTGAAGGTGCCCTCGGCCCCCCGCCGCTTGGCGAGGAACACCTCCGCCATCCCCCCAGCGCCAAGCCGGCGGATGATCTCGAAGTCTGCGAGGTGGGTGGGGGTCTCCATCAGCGAGCGCTCCAAGACGTTACCCCACCTCAGCACGCGGCGCCGTGGTAACGTCCGCGCGCTTGGCCCTGCGGCCCCCGGGCCTGGCCCAGCTCTTTTTGGCTGTGCCCTTACCAGCGCGCCCAGCGCCCCCCTGGCAAACCCCCCGATCCCCCCACCCTGATCCTCGCTGAGTCATCACACCCCCAGGCTCGGCTGAAGCGCACCGAACGCCTGAGCCTACCCCCGGGCAACCCCTCTCGTCACGCGTCATCGCCCCGCGCCTTGAGCGGGCGCTCGTAGGCCAGGGTCCGCGAGAGCCCGACACAAACTCCAGACACGGCGCGCACCACAGAGGCCCAAGCCAGACCTCCCGTCCTTCCCTCAGCCCGCCCTCATCACCCATCCTCGTCACGCCACCTCCTCGCGCTCAGAGGCCCATCATCTTGTCGCTACCGTCCGCGAGCGCGGTCGGTAG
>CAYQAC010000269.1:0-2680 GCA_964415255.1 uncultured Polyangiaceae bacterium
GGCCGGCGTCGAGGATGAGGCCGATGACGCCGGCCGACCCAGCCGCGAGATCCGCCTCAGCCTGCTCCACGTCGCCTGAGCCCTGAGCGCTGACAGCTCCATCATCGAACGACAGCTGCCCTTGAGGGCCTCCCCGCTCACCGTCAGCGAGTTCATCGTCTTCCAACTCGTCGCCGCGCGTGGCCTCACCAGGCTCCGACTCAGCAGCCACCAGCTCCGCCTCGTCGTCGTCGATGCCTTCCACGAACGGCTCGAAGCGCGGGCCCTCAACGTCATCGAACTGGATCGGACCTGCGGGCGCCTCCTCACCGAGCGCCGTCTCGAAGTGGGTGCGCGACTCATCGCTCAGCTCCGTGAACTCACGCAGCGTCGGCAGATCTTTCAAGGAGTCGAGGCTGAACAGCTCCAGGAACGCGTCGCTCGTCCCGTACAGCATCGGCCGCCCTGGCTCGTCCTTCTTGCCCAAGATGCGCACGAGCTCACGCTCAAGCAGCCCCTTGAGCACGGGACCACAATCCACCCCGCGGATGTCGTCGACCTCTGGGCGCGTGATCGGCTGACGGTAAGCGATGATAGCCAGCGTCTCAAGCTGCGGCCGCGACAGGCGCACCGGGCGCTGCGCCAGGTGGGTGCGCACGTAGTCACCGTACTTAGGATTCGAGCGGAAGCTGAGCCCACCCACCGCCTCATGGATCACGAGGCCGCGGCCCTGATACTCAAGCTTCAGCGCGTTCAGGATCTCCTGGGTGCGCTTCTTGTCGAGCTTGGCAGCGCGCGCCACCTCCTTCACGCTGAGCGGGCGATCGGAGACGAAGAGCACCGCCTCCACCAGCCCACGCAAGTACGCCTCGCTGTCCTCTGCGTCCTCCGCGGTGGGCTCAATCTCCCGGCCCTCGGCGTCAGTCACCTCGAGCCGCGCGGAGCGCGCGTCATCCTCGAAGTTGAGCCCCAACTCCCCCAACTGGGTCTCCAATCCCTCTGCGTCCGCAGAAGTCAATTCATCTGACGCTCCGTCAGTCACCTCAGCTGACTGAGGTGCGTCTCCCGCCGCGACCTCTCCCTTCGCGCCCCTCCCTCGCTTCGCTCCTGCCTTCTTCGGTGCGCCCTTCGCGGGCGCTGGCTCCGCGGCGGCCGCCTCCACATCCTCCGACGCGGCCTGCTTCGCAGGCGCCTTCTTCACCGGCGCCTTCTTTGCGGGCGCCTTCTTCGACGAGCCCTTCGCTGGCGCTGCCTCCGCAGCGGGCGCCTCCACGTCCTCCGACGCGGCCTTCTTCGCGGGCGCCTTCTTCGCGGGCGTCTTCTTCGCGGGCGCCTTCTTCGGCGAGCGCTTCGCTACCACGTCCCCCGCAGCAGCCACCTCCACGTCCTCCGACGCGGCCTGCTTCGCTGACGCCTTCTTCGCAGGCGCCTTCTTCGGCGAGCCCTTCGCTGCCTCGTCCCCCGCAGCAGCCACCTCCACGTCCTCCGACGCGGCCTTCTTCGCGGGCGCCTTCTTCGCGGGCCCCTTCTTCGGCGCGCCCTGCGTGCTCAGCTCGCTCTGAGGGTCCTTGGTTTTTTTGGGGTTTGCCTGCACCGCGTCGACCGGCTCTGAAGTTGGCTCGTCCACCGCAGCTCGCTGCGCAGCGCCTGTCCGCTCATCAGGTCCTGCGCTCGACGACCCACGCCCCCGCTTAGCCTTGACGGGCATCGGTTCCCCACCTTGGCCCGCCGAGCCCTTAAGCGCGTCGAGATCCCCGCCGCTCGGCGGACCCTCGCTCGCTTGACCGCCCTGTCCCGCCCGACCCTGCCGCTTCGCCTTCGCCATCACTCTCGCTCGTCATCCTGCGGGTCCGCCTCTTGGGCCCCACCGTCAGCCTCACTGTCATCACCCGTGGGCCGCCCAGCTTGAGCGTCCAGCCCCGGCTCCACTCCATCGCCTGGCGTGTGCTCCGTCGCCTCAAGTGCCGCCTCAGACGCCGCTTCAGGTGCCGCCTCAGACACCCCTTCAGGTGCCTCGCTCGGCGCGCGCTCGTCGCCTGGCGGCGCCCCCGCGCTCGGCGCGCGCTTGTCGCCTGGCGGCTCCTCCGCGCTCGGCGACACCTGGGGCGCCTCGCTCGAGGTGGATAGAGCCGCGGCCCTCAGCTCCTCACCGAAGGCGTCCTCGAAGTCTTCGTCAGCTTGGCTGAGCAGCGCCTCGAAGTCTTCGAAGCTCAGGGTGTCGTCATTCGGGGTGGCCACGAGCGGCGCATCTTGAGCGGCCTCGTTCGCGGTCGGAGCGGCGAAGTCCGCGGCTCCTTCAGCGCCCGGCGCCGCAAGCGCCTCTCCTGGTGCTGTGGAGCCACTCGGCGCCGCTGCTTCTTGCGCTGCAGAGCCAAGCGGCGCGACGCCCGATGCATCAGGATCCAGTGCCTCAAGCGCGGCCAGCGCCTCTCCTGGTGCTGCGGAGCCGCTCGACGCCGCTGCTTCTTGCGCTGTTGAGCCGAGCGGCGCGATGCGTGATGCGTCAGGGTCCAGCACCTCCGGTGCCTCCAACGCACCCAGCACCTCAACCATATCCAGCGCCTCAACCGCCGCGGAGCGCGACGACGCGTCGCTCTCAAGCGCCGCGGAGCGCGACGACGGGATCGGCGCTGCGTGCTCTGAAGACGCTGCGTGCTCTGAAGACGCTGCGTGCTCTGAAGACGCTGCGTGCTCTGAAGAC
>CAYQAC010000269.1:2780-4960 GCA_964415255.1 uncultured Polyangiaceae bacterium
GCTGAGACGCTCAGCTCGGGGCCCACCAGCGCTTCGTGTGGTGCGGTGCCCAACCCCCCAAAACCCTGATCACCCGACGTGGAGACGCCACCCGCTCCCTCGGCCAATGGCTCGACGCCCGAGGCCTCATCATCTGGCTCACTGTCGAACAGCTCAAGCCGCGCAGCTCGCGGCCGCCAATCATCAGTATCACTGTCAAACAGCTCAGCATCAGGCAGGTCAGCATCGCTCAGCGCCTGGGCGGCTCCATCCGAACGCTCGCCGAGCGCCTCGCCAGGGCCCTGCGCGCCATCAGCCGACGCATCCGCGCCGCTCGCACGCGTGTCGTCTGTGAGGCCGTCTATTGTCAGTTGCTCGGCTCGGCCCAAGGCGCCACGCACGTCCCGTCCCTCAGCCAACGCGTCCGCGCCGCTCGCGTCTGCTTCGTCAGTAAGGCTGCCTGCTTCCAGTTCGTCACCTGGGTCAGGGTCAGGGTCCGCGGCGCTCACGCCCATTTCATCAGTAAGGCTGCCTGCTTCCAGTCCGTCGCCTGGGTCAGGGTCCGCGGCGCTCATGCCCACTTCATCAGTGAAGCTGCCTGCTTCCAGCTCGTCGCTTGGGCCCGGCCCCGCGGCGCTCATGGCGCTCGCGTCCGCTTCGTCAGTGAGACGGTCCGTTTCCAGTTCGTCGGCTTGGCTCAGGACGTCGAGCAGCTCGCCGTCAGCGCCAGGCAGCACCGCTAGGCTGATGAAGATGGTGTCGAAGGGACCCGCTTGTTCGATGCGGATCAGGCGCAGCCGCGTCATCTCGAGCAGCGCCAAGAAGGTGACCACGACCTCCCCGCGCGATTGATCGTCCCGGAACAGCTCCTCGAAGCGGACGTGTGGGCGCTTGCTGAGGAGCTGCGACAGGTGGCCAATCTTCTCGGTGATCGAGAACTGCTCAGCGTCGATCGTGTGGACCGGCCTCTTTGCCCGATCGAGCACGGACTGGAAGGCCCCCAGCAGCTTGAACACGCCGAGCTGCATGAGCGGCGCGGGGCCCTCCACCGTCGGCGCATCAATTCCTCGTGGAAAAATGTCACGCCCCAGCAGATCGCGATCGCCCAGATCTTCAGCCGCGGCCTTGTACTTCTGGTACTCGAGCAGCCTGCGGATCAGCTCAGCGCGCGGATCTTCCTCCTCGCCCTCCTCAGCGTCCTCGTCCGCCTGGCTCGGGTCCGGCGGCAGGAGCATCCGCGACTTGATGTAGGTGAGCGTGGCGGCCATCACCAGGTACTCGGCGGCCACGTCGATCTCCAGATCAGTCATCAGCCGCAGGTACTCGGTGTACTTCTTGGCGATGAACGCGATGGGGATGTCGAGGATGTCGAGCTCGTGCTGCTGCACCAGGTGGAGCAGCAGATCGAGCGGCCCCTCAAAGCCCTCGATGGTCACGCGATACACCGCGTGATCGGGCTGCTCCTCCGCGCCAGAGGATGCGAGCTGAGGCTCAGCTGCGCCTTGGGCTTGGCGCGCCGCCACGTCAGCCTGCGAGACCTCAGGGCCGGGGCCAGCGACCGCTCCACTTGGGGCAGGCTCGTGCGCCGCGCCGCCCTCGGCTAGCGGCTCTAGCGCCTCACCGCCCTCGGCCAGCGGCTCTAGCGCCTCACCGCCCAGCGCGCCCTCCTCAGCCAGTGGTTCGTTTGACGTACTACCTGCCGGAGGTAGATCGCTCAGCGCCGCCTGGTCAGGCTCCTGCTCTAGAGGCGGACGCGGCGTCAGCTCAGGAGGTCCCCCGCTCATGGGCCCTCCACAGCGCTAACCGCCGCCGCGCTGAGCGACGCGAGCAGGGCGCCACGCGGCGACGCGCGGGGCGTCGCCGGGATGAGGCGCGGGAGGGGGGTGAGCGGTGCGGCCAAGAACACGAAGGGCAGAAGCCTAGTACAGCACCGCCCGGGGGCGGTGGATTCTGGACCTGCAGTTGCCACAAGGCAGACGCCCCGAGCACCCCAAAACCTGTACCCGGGGGACCTCCAAGACGCTTCGATAGGTAGTATCCCCAAGTAATCCACAGCTTGGGCGCCCGAGCCCTGGCGGCGAAGTGTTGGGCGCTCTAGTACAAGGGGCCATGGCAGTGCGAGCGTCAGGGGCGTGATGGGCGAGCGGCACTGCCCCAGCTGCAGCGCGCGACCTCCGCCGCGAAGGTCCTGCTGCAGCTGG
>CAYQAC010000270.1:0-4958 GCA_964415255.1 uncultured Polyangiaceae bacterium
CCTCCTGCTTGGCGCGCTCGGCGAGCCGCGTTCGATGCGCAGCCTCGAGCTTGGCCTGACGCACGGGCGAGATGGGCTCGGCGCCGTCGTGCGCCTCGAGCAGGTACATGAACTGGACGGCGGCTTCGGGCCACGCGCCCACATCCTCAGGTTGGTTGTCGAGCCACAGGTCGACCGCGCGCCGGTGTGGCTCCACGTCGTGGAAGAACTGCCTGACCGCCTCCTCGCCCTGCTTCTCCATGTAGTCGAGCCGTGTCACGTCGCACGCGATCGCCCAGCGCTCGACGTAGGGGATCAGGTGCCGAAGGTGCTCCGGGACCTGTGCCTCGTCCACGGCGATGGTGGGTCAGTTCTCCGCGTTGTACCCATACTCGTCCCGCAGCACGTGGCCTGGAACGACGTCGAAGGGCTGAAGCGGGCGCCGCGTCACGCGTTCGAGGATAGCCTGGTCGATGAGGTCCGCGGCCGGGTTCTTCACCTCGGCTGTCGCGTCACGACCGTCATCCGCTCTGCGAGGTCATGATCGAGCGGCAAGCGGCTCCGCTTCAGGGCAGCGATGACACCATCAACGTCTTCGTCCGACTTGTTCTGAGAGAGCTTTTGAGTACCGCGAATGCTCTCGACCGTGAGTGTCGCTCCTACGATCCCTTTGACGAGCTTGCCGAGGGTGGGTTCGGAGAGCTTGCTCATGGTCCACGGCGACTTGTCAGTAATACGCGCCTCATGTTCCTCGCTGAGCTTGGCGAGCATGTCCATCAGCAAGGTGTCGTCGGCCTCTGTCAGGGTGCCTGCGACCTCGACGCTCTCGTAATCCCAAGTCGGCACCTGATCGGCCTTCGAGTACCAATCAGGGCTTATGTAGCCATCCACGCCAGAGACCACCGCCACCACGCGCGTTGGAAGAGCGTGTGCGATCGGATTGCCGCGAGAAAGGTGGAGAAGCAGCCGATTGGCAGGCTCATCCACGATGACGGGCACCTGCGCTACGTGAAGCGACGCGTCTACTAGGGTGGCGAAGCTCCTGTGCTGGATGAACGCGAGCATCCCTCCTCGATCCTTCCAATGAAATTTCGACGTCGGATGCATGCCCCGTCATTACCACACCGATGCGAGCAGGTCGCGCTCGCCGCTCACGTCGAGCTTCGCCAGTTCGCGGATCCTCTCGAGCTTGGCGTGTGAGCCCTCCCTGCGGAATTGCGATGGATGGTCTCGTGAGACTGCGCTGGCGTCCCGGTGACTGTGTTACCTCGCGGAACCGGGCGGGAGCTACCAACCCCCCCCCCCTAAGAAAAGAGCACTTGATGCTGACTCAATCAGTGAGCGAAGCGAGGTGCTTCGCCCGCCTCCCTCCGAGGTGAGCTGCAGCTCAGACCCGCGTCGCGGCGAGTAGCCTTCGGATCGTCCACGACAGCTCGTCGACGTCACTCACGTGAATGGACAGGTTCGCCTGGTGTTGCCGGGCGATGCTCGACAAGCGCTGGAGCACGCTCGCTGGGTCCGAGGTGCGTCCTGTGATCCTCGTGGTGTCGGCGCGGTACGGCTCGATCTTCGTGATGGCGTAGCCGCTGATGGCGCGCGCGGCGCGCTCGACCTCACCCGCGGCGAGCTGCCGCTTCACGGCCTTCTTCCCTCGGGTGGGAGCAGGCTGACCGAGCCAGATGGACGCCGTGACCTCGACTTGGTGCCCCGAGAGCAGGCGAAAGCTCCCGCCGTGGCGGTACGCGAGCCGCGCGAGGCGCTTCGGACGATTGACGGGATCGAAGAGCAGGAAGCTATCGTCAACCCGAGTGACGGGCAGGTCACCCAGCGCGCGTAGGAAGGTATCCGTACGATGGGCTCGCGCAGGTTGCCTATCCCAGAAACGCACGACCATGCGGCCGCGCGTGGGCACGTCAGCGCCGAGTCGCTTCATCACCTGGATGATGGCGTCCTCCGTTGGCTCGGGTGTCGTGATCTCGACGGCGAAGGTCCTCCCGGACGCGAGCGCTTCAACCTCACTCCGCAGCTTGGGGAGGCGCTGCTCCGTGCCGGTTCGCCGCCAATCCCGAGGGCCGAGCGGGATGCTGACGAGGACCTGCGCGCCGTGCACCCAGCACCTGCGGTGGTTGCTCCGCGCGGCTTGGGCGACGGTGCGCGCGTCCTGAGCGCTCTTGGTGGCGATCGCGATGAGCGCGCACAGGGGCATGTGCGTGTGCACGCCGCCGGGTGCTACCCAGCCATCGTCGTTCCAGGCGAGGCCGCGCAGCGCGTGGAAGGCGTCATCGACGGCGTAGCCGAGGGCGATCACCGCGCGTCCGATCACGCCGAGCTCGTCTGGCATCTCGATGTCATCGTCCCACGCCTCCGCGTCGTCGCCGGGCGCCGCGATGCCGTGCTCACGGACGAGCTCACGCCAGGCTTCGGCCCAGGGCGCACCGGGCTCCCAGCTTGGCAGCAACTTCGCGAGGTAGGCCTCCGCCTTCGCGACGCTCTCGAACCGCGCCACCATCACGCACTCGCCGCTGTTGTTGCCCGAGAAGCTTTGCCACACGGTAAGTGGTGGTGTTGGGTCGGCCTCCGCCATGGGGAGCGCGCGGCCGCAGCCTTCGCGCGGGCTCGGGCGCGAGAGCCAAGCCTGATGGGCGCGCCAGCCGCTGAGGACCTGTGCGGCCGTGGTGGCCGGCAGTGAGGCGCCCGGCGCGTCGGAGAAGCTACACGCGAGGAGCCGCTGATCAGGCGTGATGCTGACGAAATCGAGCCCAGCGCCGCAGTCGCCGCTGAAGAGCCGCGGGACAGGGACGAGATCCCCCGCGCACACCGAGAGGCGCGCGGGGAGGGGAGCGCCTTTCAAGATGGCTGCGAGCCGCTCAGCGCAGGCTGTCGAGAGGCGCCGCCCGGGCTCGCCCACGTAGGTGAGGATGGAGACATCCCGCGCGCCGAAGGCGGCGAATTCAGACAGCAGCGCTGGCAAGGTGTCGAGCGCGCCGTCATCCACCAGGAGGTTGACGCCCCAGCGTTGGCCATTGGCTGAGAGAACCTCGGCCGCTCGTCGCCAGCGCGGATCGCTATAGACAGATAATCGGACGATACCGAGCGCCCCTTGCAGCCGCCTCAGGCGCGCTTCGGTGAGCAAGGTGCCGTTCGTGGTGACGTGCTGCGCCAGCTGGGTCGTCTGAGCGACTCGAGTGACCAGATCATCGAAGCCCGCGAACGCCAGCGGCTCGCCGCCGCCGTACGCGACCTCCAGCGTGCCGGCCTCCGAGAGGCCCCGGAGCACCTGAGCGGCCGTCTCGGCCGTCCACCGGCTCGGCCTCGATGCGTCCCGCGAGCAGAAGGCGCAGCGCAGGTTGCACGCGTTGGTGATGCCGAACATCACCACGCGCGGCGCGGTGCGCCTGAGCGCGCCGGTGGCGGCGGTGGCCAGGCGAACGTGCGTCCCCGAGAGTGGGTGGAAGTACAACAGCGCCCCATCCAGCGGGTGGGCCCTGAATCCAGGCGGAAATATTGGCAGGCCTTCCACGCCGCGAGGGTATCACCCATCACATGGTGCGGTCAATTGTACTTGAGGCTGACTACGGTGTTACCGCGCGGAATCACTCGGTGGCTGCCAGTCCGCATCGATGACCTCCCGGTAGGCTGTGGGATCGATAGGACCGATGCCGCCGCTGCCCGCAGCGCCGCCATGGCCCGCAGCGCCGCCATGGCCCGCAGCGCCGCCATGGCCCGCAGCACCGCCGTCAGCACCGCTACCTGCGGTGCCGCCGTGCCCCGAGCTGCCTCCCGCGCCTCCATCACCCGCGGTGCCGCCGTTGCTGCCGCGGTTGCCGCTCGAGCCGCAGCCGCTGACTGCCATGGCGACCGCGAGGGTCGCCGGGACCCATGATGCATCATATCGTATTCCTCGAGATCACTCCCTTGAGCTCCCTGCGCCACGCACTCGATGCAGCGTCAGTCTTCGTTACGGTAGTACCGAAGCGAGTCCTCCGTGATCTCCTCTTCCTCCGTGATGAGGTACTCGCCGTATTCATCGGTGCCGATGAGGTACAGCTCTTCGTAGTTTGGCTCGGCTGACGGTGCCCAAGGAGTCCACGTCTGCCCTCGGTCTTCGCTGTATTGATTGATGGTATCCGAGTAGTAGATGCGCCCGTTCGCGGTTCGGTAGTTGCCCTTGAAGGTGTAGTCGAGGTCGTAGAACGAGCCGCGGGTCACCACGACCCTGAGCCGCGTGCCGTCGTCGTAGAAGCTCTCGACGATAGCGATCCCTGTCGCTACCGCGGACCAGCTCCCCACGAGCTGCGGGTCGATCTCGGGGGTCACATCAGTGCCTCCGCTGCCCCCGCCCGCGACGCCGCCATTCGTGTTACCGCCGGTACCCGCGACGCCGCCGGTGCCTCCGTTGGCGCCGCCTGAGCCGCTGGCGCCGCCTGAGCCTCCCGAGCCGCTGGTGGCCCCGCTACCGCTCGAGCCTCCGCTGGCGCCGCCGGTGCCATCCTGGTCGTCGCTCGAGGTCACCACGCAGCTGCTGGCTGCTACCGCGATCGATGCGGCGATGGTCATCGTAAACAGGGAAAATGGCTTTGGATTCATCGTGCTCCTCACGTTCGTAAGCGGTGCGTGTCCTCGACCGACGCACCCCCGTGCTACGTGCGCCCGCCCGAGAGTTCCAGTCGTACACCCCCGCAAAATTGTTTACGTTTACGCGCGCCACGCTTCTAGCGCGTGCTCGAGAAGCGAGGCGCCCGCGCGGCACACAGAAAAGCCAACGGCCCCCGAGGATTGCTCCTGGGGGCCGCGACACCTGGCCTAAGCCGTGAGTCGTTTCGCAGCGCGGTACCGTCCAACCCCCCCCGAAAAAATAGTCAGACTACGGAACCGAGTCGGGGCCAGTACGGCGTACCATCGCTCAGCGGTTGCGTGGCGCCAACGGCGTCTCGGGGACGGGGTAGCCGGCGGCTCCGAAGGTGGACACCACGGCCTTG
>CAYQAC010000271.1:0-4869 GCA_964415255.1 uncultured Polyangiaceae bacterium
ACCCGCAGGTCGGCGGCGACACCGGGCTCGGCTTTCAGGCGCGGGCGGACCGCAGTCAGCCTTCGCCCTCCGTGCCCAAGCAGCACGTTGAGGCGCACATCTTGGACGCGGATGGCCGCCCCCTCGCCGGGGTGGAGGTGCGCCTCGGCATCCTGCGCCAGACCATCTCCACTGGGGAGTCGCGGGAGAGCCGCACCGCGGTCACCGACAACGCGGGCGTGGTGCGCTTCCCGGAGCTGCCGGGGGCTGACAGCAGCTTCGCCTACCGCGTGACCGTGCAGCGGGGCCCAGCCACCTTCGCCTCGGCGCCGTTCCAGCTCGATCGCGAGCACGGCCAGCAGGTGCTCTTGCATGTGTACGAGGTGGCACAAGAGCTGGCTGAGGTGCAGCTCGGGATGTTCGGCTTCATGTTCATCGAGACGCGCGATGACGTGTTCGCCTTTGAGGTGCTGTTTCGCGTGTTCAACATCGGGCGCGTCGCCTGGGTGCCGAAGAACGTCAGCCTGCGGCTCCCAGAGGGTTGGAAGGCTTTCCGCGCGGAAGAAGGCATGACCGACGTGCGGTTCGAGGCCAAGGAAGATCGCGTGATCTTGCACGGCACCTTCGGCCCAGGTCAGCATGAGGCGAGCTTCCGTTTTCACGTGCCGAACACCGGCCGCGCTGAGCAGTCCTTCTCGCTCAAGCTGCCGCCGCGGGTAGGGCAAATGCAGGTCATCGCCGGCGCGCCGCAGGGGATGGAGCTGCACGTGCAAGGCTTCGATCCGGCGCGCCCCATCCCCTCACGCAACGGCCAACGGAGCCTGGCCACCACGCGCCGCCTCCACTCCGGAGAGGCCGCGCTTGAGCGCCTGGAGATCCGCCTGAGCGGCATCCCCACGCGCGGAAGCGGCGCGCTCATCGCGCTGGTGCTCAGCCTCTTGTGCGCCGGGGCGGGCCTCGTGTTCGCTTTCCGCAAGGAATCAAACGCGGTCGACGCCACGGACGTGGAGCTGAAGGACGCGGAGGAGCTCATCCTCGATGAGATGGTGCGCCTGACCGAAGCGCACCTGCGCGGCGACATCGGGCCGCGCACCTATGAGCGCGCCCGGCAAGCGCTGCTCGACGCCTCAGCCCGGCTCCACGCCCAGCTCAGCAGCTGAGCGCCCTCGGGATAGTGAGCTACGCTGACGAAATCCTCAGCCAGAGCGCACCCAGCTCAGCAGCAAGCGCCCTCGGGACCCCGCCTCCAGTTCCGCTAGCGGCTCAATTTTCCGCCGCCAGGGTCCGCTTGACCGGCTCGCATCGACGCCCGAGCGCCCTCAGCCCCATCCACAGCCTGGGGATAGCCTCGGGATAAGCCTGACAACAACTCGGGGGCTACACCGGGACAACCCAGCCCGCCGCTCCAACCACCCACACCGCGATCACACCGGGTGCGTCCATCATCCCCAGGCCTAATCTGAAAATAGTCAGTGATTTCAGGTGGTTAGTGACTTATCCCCGCTCTACACAGGGCCTACTACACCCTACCAATTTTATAAATTTCATGGATCCCGTCCCTTGATCTACCTAGACCACCAGGGAACATCGGTACAGTATTCAAAAGGGGGCGGAAGGGCGTAGCCAGCCGCCAGTCGCGCGAGTAGACGAGAACCCGATGCACGTCGTTGTCAGCAAGAAGGATCTGAGCCGCATCCTCAAGCAATGCCAAGGGGTGGCGGACAAGAAGAGCACGATGCCAGTGCTTGGCAACGTGCTGCTTGAGGCAGAGGACGGGGAGATCCGCGTGTCGGCGACGGATCTCTTCATCGCCGTGCGGGGCGCCGCACGGGCGGAGGTCGCCAAGCCCGGACAGATCGCGGTGGGGGCACGTGAGCTGAGCGATCGCGTCGACAAAATGCCGGAGGGTCAGATCTCGATCACGGGCACTGAGAACTCGGCCATCACCATCCGCGCGGTGGGCTCAGCGCGGCGCTACACCTTGAACGGGATCCCCGGTGAAGATTTCCCGACGCTGCCGAGCGCCGACGCGAACGCTCCCGCCTTGGTGCTGCCCGTGAGCACCCTCAGCAGCTTGATTCAGAAGACGCAGTTCTCCATCTCGCAGGACGAGACGCGCCAGCACCTGAACAGCGCGCTGTTCGAGTGGGAAGGCGAGCGCGTGCGCATGGTCACGACC
Source organism: uncultured Polyangiaceae bacterium (assembly GCA_964415255.1). Taxonomy (GTDB): domain Bacteria; phylum Myxococcota_A; class Polyangia; order Polyangiales; family Polyangiaceae; genus JAHBVY01. The sequence goes on from CAYQAC010000271.1 coordinate 2,159, forward strand.
GACGGCCACCGCCTCAGCAAGGTGGAGGCCACCGTCCCTGGCAAGCAGGCCTCCGCCACCATGCTCATCCCCAACAAGGGGATCCAGCAGCTGAAGCGCCTGTGTGATGAGGCGCTCGGCGACAAAGAGCAGCCTGAGCTCACCATGACCCAGAGCGGGCCCAATGCGTTCTTCGTGCTCGGCGCGTTTCAGTTCAGCGTCAAGCTGGTGGAGGCCCAGTTCCCGCCTTACCAGCGGGTGATCCCCGACCAAACCGAGCGCGCCATCCGCGTGCCGAAGGCCGCCGTTCAAGACACGCTGAACGCGATGCTGGTCGCCGCCAGCGACCGCACGAGCGGCGTGAAGATGACCGTGACCGAGGACAAGCTCTGCTTCGAGAGCGAGAACCCAGAGAGCGGCGCGGCCTTCGACGAGATCGTGGTCGACTACCGCGGCAGCGAGGTCACGGTCGGCTTCAACGCGCGCTACTTCACCGACGTGCTGAAGGTCATCGATCAGTCTGAGGTCATCTTGGGCATCAGCGGCGAGCTCGACCCCGCCGTGCTCAGGCCCGCGAGCGAGGACGTGGATCACAGCCACATCGCGGTGGTCATGCCCATGCGCATTTGAGTTCGTAGGGGCGGGTTTCAAACCCGCCCGCCCTTGGTTTTTTTGGGGTTTGGCACCACCCCACACGGCGCAGGGCATGGCTCGTCAGCCGTACGAACTAGGGGCGAGTTTGAACCCGGCCCGCCCTTCAGTCAGGTAAGCTGATGATAAGCCGCCTGAGCTTCCAGTCGCTGTCGGTGCAGGGCCTCCGTAACATCAGCGAGCTCACGCTGGAGCCCGCGGAGCGGCTCAACGTGCTGGCGGGTGACAACGGCCAGGGCAAGACCAGCCTGCTCGAGGCGGTGTACTTCGTCGCCACGAGTCGCTCGTTCCGCGCCGACCGGATGGCTGAGCTGGTGCAGCAAGGGCAGCGCGTCGCGAGCGTGCGCGCCGTGGTGGTTGAAGAGGACGTGCGGCGAGAGCAGCGCGCGGCGATCAGCGCGGGGCGTCGCAGCCTGAGGCTGGACGACAAGGCGCCAAAGAACCTGGCAAGCTACGCCACCCGCACCCCAGTGGTGGTGTTCCACCCGGGGGATCTCGCCTTAGGGAGCGGCCCCGCCAGCGTGCGGCGCACCCTGCTCAGCCGGGTGGCGCTGTATTTTGAGCCCGCGGCGCTGAGCCACCAGCGCCGCTACACCCGGGCCTCCCGTGAGCGCCAACGCGTGCTTGATGAGGGCGGCGCTGAAGCGCGTGAGCTTGAGGTGTTCGAGGTCTTGATGGCGGAGAGCGGCGCGCTCTTGGCGGCGGCCCACCGGCGCGCGGCTGAGCGGCTGGCGGAGGCGGTGCTCCCGGCCTTTCAGCGGATGGCCGCGCCGGAGCTCAGCTTGGGGGTGCAGTACCAAGCGGGCGGCGCCGAAGATCGTGAGGTGTTTCAACGTGAATTGTTCACGCGGCGGCGGCGTGACAGGAGCGCGCGGCGCCCGAGCTTCGGACCCCAGCGCGATGATCTGGAGCTCAGCTTGGATGGCCGGCCCGCGCGGCGAAGCGCCTCCCAAGGCCAGCTCCGGGTGCTCACCTTGGCGCTCAAGCTGGCTGAGCTTGAGTGCGTGCGCGCGGCGCGCGGCGCGCACCCAGTGCTCTTGCTCGACGACGTGTCGAGCGAGCTTGATCCAGAGCGCACCGGCGCCGTCTACCGCTTGGTACGGGAGGCGGCGAGTCAGGTCTTCGTGACCACCACGCGGCCAGAGCTGTTCACCACGCCTGAGCTTGAGCCAGGTGAGCGCCGCGATTTTCGGCTCGTGGGCGGCGCGGTGGAGCGCGTCGAGACACCTGCTTGAGGCCGCTTCACTGCCGCCAGGAAGCGCCGCCACGCGTTCAGCTCGAACCACCCCGGGTGGCGGCGCGAGCGCCTGAGAGCGGCGCCAAGCGAGCGTTTTGGCGCGCTTGCAGTGAGCCCAGCGCAGGCCTCGTGGTGGCTCGCTCAGGGCGCGCGTAGACAGCCCCCGCGAGCGCCCGTGAAGCGTTCTGTAAGCTACTGAAATCATTGAATAATTTATCGTTCATTGGGTGCGGTTTGGCTTAGCGTGAGCGGCCTATTTCAGCTATAAGCAGGGTCGTCGAAGGCCCTGATTGAAGTCCCACCCAGAAGCGTCCCCGCGCGCAAGATCGCCGCGGAGCGAGCGGCTCACCAGCTCATCCACCACGCCCACTCGCTGGGCGCCCTGGTGGATCGGTTCATCGAGCTGTCGAGGGGCGGTGGGCGGGGTCCAGGCGCCGCTAACAGGCAGCCTGAGCGACACCTGAACCAACAGAGGAAGCACCTTGAGTACTGATCCCAGCCCCACGCCCGCCGAGTCCACTCCCAGCGCGGAGTCCACTCTCAGCGCAGCGCCTGCGCCCAGCGCGGAGGAGTACGGCGCCGGTCAAATCAGCGTGCTGGAGGGCTTGGAGGCCGTCCGTAAGCGCCCCGGCATGTACATCGGGGATGTCCACGACGGCTCCGCGCTGCACCACCTGGTGTGGGAGGCCGTGGACAACGCGGTGGACGAGCACCTCGCGGGCCACGCCAGCGGGATGAAGGTGACGGTGCACGCCGACAACTCCGTCACCGTGGAGGACGACGGGCGCGGCATCCCCGTGGGTCAGCACGAGCGCGGCGTGAGCGCCGCGGAGGTGGTGATGAC
>CAYQAC010000272.1:0-347 GCA_964415255.1 uncultured Polyangiaceae bacterium
GGTGCCGAACACCGCGTGGGTCGGCTCACCGCTCGGCGAGGTGAGGGGCGCGATCGCGTGGTAGGAGCGGAACAGGTACCCGCTCAGGTCGACGATGTAGACGACGTCGGGCGCGCCCGCCTCGAACAGCCTGGTTGCCATGCTGTGGCTCTAGCCGAATCGGGCGGCGAGGTGGGGCGCTACTGGCTCAAGCTTGAAGGGCGCCTCAGCACGGCGGCCCGGCGGGGGCCACCCAGCGGGCCCGGTCGGATGACGCGGCCTGTCACGGATCCTCTCGGGCTTTGGGGGTTGGACGGCACCGCACCACCGCGGTGCCCAACCCCCAAAAAGGACCTGTAGCCGAACCC
>CAYQAC010000272.1:357-4862 GCA_964415255.1 uncultured Polyangiaceae bacterium
ACTGGCCGGCCAGGCGCTGGCGGGCACCCCTCACGGCCCCGCTTTGGCGTTGGATGGAGACGCCCGTGGAGCCCTCTGGGACCGGCGCAATGCCGTAAGTCATTGAACTTACAGGCGAATTCACTTCGCTACAAGCTCATGCAAACAATTACATTGTGGTGACAATCGGCCGCAGCGGCGATGGTAGGAGGCGCTCAACCGCATGGTGATCGCCTTCGTTACCCTCTATTTCGGTGTCCTGATCTTGCTCTGCGCCTACGGGCTGCATCGCCTGCATTTGGTGATGTCCTGCGCGCGCCACCGCCGGCGGATTGACCGCGTGGCGGAGGTGGCGCCGGTTCCGGAGGATGAGCTCCCCAAGGTCACGGTGCAGCTGCCGCTCTACAACGAGGCGACCGTGACCACGCGCCTGCTCGATGCGGTGGCGCTGATGGACTACCCCGCGGACCGCCTCCAGGTGCAGGTGCTCGACGACTCGAGCGACGAGACGCGCACCATCGCCGAGGCCAAGGTGCGTGAGCTGGCCGCTCAGGGGCTGGACATCGTCTACCTCCGTCGGCCCGATCGCCACGGCTACAAGGCAGGGGCGCTGGAGTATGGCTTGGCGCGCGCGAGCGGCGAGCTGGTCGCGGTGTTCGACGCGGATTTTATCCCTCAGCCTGACTTCTTGCGCAGCGTGGTGCCGCACTTCCAGAACCCGAACACGGCCATGGTGCAGACGCGCTGGGGTCACATGAACCGCGACCACAGCCTCCTCACCAGTGTGCAGGCGCTGATGCTCGATGGGCATCACATGGTGGAGAACCGCGCGCGCTACGGCTCGCAGTGCTTCTTCAACTTCTCCGGCACCGGAGGGATCTGGCGCGTCGCGGCGATCCACGACGCGGGCGGCTGGGAGCACGACACGCTGACGGAAGATTTGGATCTCTCGTACCGCGCGCAGCTGAAGGGCTGGCGCTTCGTGTACCGTCAGGACGTCGTCACCCCCGCCGAGGTCCCGGAGGATCTGTCCGCCTTCCGCGCGCAGCAGTACCGCTGGGCGAAGGGCACCGTGCAGACGGCGCGCAAGCTCTTGGGGCGCGTGATGCGCTCGGATTTGGGCCTCACCCAGCGGGTGGAGGCGTTCTTCCACCTGACGCCGCATTTCGCTTACCCGCTGATGCTCCTGCTAAGCATCCTGATCCTCCCCGCGCTCATCCTGCTGCCCGCCGTGGACGTGAAGACGATGTTCATCGTCGACCTGCCGCTGTGCTTCGGCGCCACCGGGTCACTCGCCACCTTCTACTGCCTGGCGGAGCGCGCGCAGGGGCGCAGCGTGTTCGGTGCGCTGAAGCGGCTGCCGGCGCTGATCGCGCTCGGCGCGGGCCTCAGCCCCCACCTCACGCGGGCGGTGTTCGATGGGCTCAAGAACATGAGCGGCGAGTTCGTGCGTACCCCGAAGCGCGGGAGCCAGCTCGGGCGCTACCGTCAGGCCGCGCAGCTGCCGTACGTCGAGATCGGGCTGTGCCTCGTGAGCATCGCCAGTGTGGTCGCGGCGATTGAGACGGGGCATTGGTTCGCTGCGCCGTTCACCCTGCTGTTTTCGCTTGGGTACGGCTACGTAGCGCTCACGGTGACGCGCGAGCAGCTGGCCTCGCGCGCCGTCAAGGAGACCGAGGCAGAGCAGCTGCCGCGCGTCGCCTGAGGGCTGACAAAAGCGCACGAAGGAGGGCCGCCCGTGGTGCGGCCCGCTTCGTGGACGGCGCTGCCCGGCGGTGCCCCCTGTCACTCGCGCCCCCTCGCCGCTGGGGCGGCCTGCTGCGCCTGGTCGCCTGCTCGTGCTAGGCTGAGGGTGCCGTGCCTTGTGACGGGCCGTGGGCATGACAGCGCACCGAGGGGCGAATGACGAAAGCCGACATAGTGAACGTGGTCTACACCGACGCCGGTGGGGGCTACTCCAAGAAGGAGTCCGCTGATTTGGTGGACGACATCTTCGAGGCGATGAAGGAGGCGCTCGCCCGCGGCGAGAAGATCAAGATCTCCGGTTTCGGGAATTTCGTCTTGCGCGACAAGCGGGAGCGCCAAGGGCGAAACCCTCAGACGGGTGAGCCCATCGTGATCCACGAGCGCCGCGTGCTGAGCTTCAAGGCGAGCCAGATCTTGAAGCAGGTGCTGAACGAGGAGCTGTACGCGGAGCTCGACGCGGCGGCTCAGGGAGCCGAGCCGACCATTTCGTCTTGAGGGTCGCGCGTGACCTCCCCATAGCTCGCTCGGCTCGGCGTTGAGCGTGGAAGGTGCTTGCCGTGGCCGCCGCGGCGCGCGAGCATGAGCGCGTGGCGGATCTCAAAGCGGCGCCGGTGAAGCTCTACTACCGCATCGGTGAGGTGTCGGACATCGTCGGGGTGGAGCCGCACGTGCTCCGCTACTGGGAGATGGAGTTCAAGAGCATCCGTCCGCAGAAGTCACGGAAGGGTCAGCGCATCTACTCGCGGCGCGACGTGGACAAGCTGCTGCGCGTGAAGGACCTGCTCTACGTGCAGGGCTACACCATCGCCGGCGCGCGTAAGCGCCTCCGGGTGGGGGCCAGTGAGGCGACGGAGGTGGCGGAGGTGGCGGAGGTGGCGGAGCTCCCCGTGGCGCCCGCCGCCGAGCCGCCAACAGCGCTGCTCGCGGGGCTCTGCGAGCTCCGCGGTGAGGTGCTGAGCATGCTGCGCGAACTCGAGGCGTAGGCGGCGCACACGGCGTAGCTGGCGCACGCGGCGTAGCCGGCGCTTGAGGCCGCGTGCCACGTAGACGACCCTGAGCGGTGCATCAGCGGCCGCCCGAGGGCTGCTCGTTGGAGGGTGGGGTGTTGTTTGTCAGCTGGCGGCTCATGCCTTGACTCGCTCCGCCGAAACGACCACACCCGCCGTGTTAGGAGGCGTGATGGCAGAAGGACTGAACCGCGTGATGCTACTCGGAAACCTCGGGGCGGACCCTGAGCTCAGGATGACAGGGGGCGGCCAGGCGGTCTTGAAGCTGCGGCTCGCCACCAGCGAGTCGTACCTCGACAAGAACCGCGTGCGCCAAGAGCGCACTGAGTGGCACTCGGTGGTCGTGTGGGGCAAGCGCGGTGAGGCGCTGGCGAAGTTCCTGGAGAAGGGGAGCCGCTTGTTCGTTGAGGGCAGCCTGCGCACCTCCAGCTATGAGGTGGAGGGCCAGAAGCGCTACCGCACGGAAGTGATCGCGCGCGAGGTGATCCTCGCGGGTCGCGGCGGCGGTGGCGGCCAGCGTGAAGGCGGTGGTGGTGGCGGCTACGGCGGCGGCGGCGGCGGCGGCGGTGGCGGCGGTGGCGGCGGCGGCTACGGCGGCGGCGGTGGCCCAGAGCCCTCGGGCGGTGGCTACGACGACGCTGACTACGGCGGCGAAGACGACATCCCGTTCTAGAGCTTGGGTTGTCCATCGCGCGGCGCGTGCAGCGCCGCGCGGCGGAGCGCGGCGTGCTGTTTGGGCTAGCTGCCTGGGCGGACTCGGGTAGATTGTCGCCGATGCGACAGAGTTCGAGTCAATTGGGTGCGGGTCAGCCGCGCCTCAAGGCGGCGCGCGTGGCGGGATGGCTGTGCGTGACGGCGCTCGCGTTGGGGAGCGGCTGCGATGACGCGGCGTCGACCAAGGGCGCGCCCTCAGCCAGCGCGCCGATCGATCTCTCGCCCGTGCCGGCGCCCGCCGCTCACCTGGCTGACATCGCCGTGGCAACCCCGAGCGCTACCTGGGAGAAGCTGCGGGCGCTCGCTGGCCCGGGCGCGGCGCTGTTGCCCTCAAGCTATCCAGTCCTGGTCACCACCCTGACTGGCTTGCCGCCCACGGTGTCGTCCAGCGTCGACGCCAAGGTGCCGGTTCATGGTGCGCTGGTGGAGGTGGGGGACGCGGAGCTCGCGGTGGTGATCGGGGTGCACGTGCGCAGCGGTCGTGAGCTGATCGCCGCCTCATCACGAGGTGCTGACGCGCGCTTCGACGCCAAGGAGGACACGGCGAGCGGCATCACGTTGCTGGTCGCGAAGAACCCAGGCAAGGAGGCGACACTCGGGCTCGGCGTGCTCGGCAACTACCTGCTCATCGCCTCACGCGGCGAGGCGCTCACCCTCGCCGGGCCCTACGTCGCGCGCACCCTGCCAGGCAGCGTGCCCCCCAAGGAGCCCATCGTGCTGACCTCGCCGAAGGAGGTGCTGAGCGGCACGGTCGCTAAGCGGATCCGTGAGCTGTGGAAGAAGCGCCGTGATGAGCTTGAGACGGCGGACGTTGAGGCGCGCAAGCAGCGTGAAGGCAGGAAACCTGACTTTGGCGATCCGGCGGCGGCGATGCTCGGCATCGACGGCGCCGTGAGCGATCTAGCTGGGATCCTCGAAGGCGCTGAGGTCGCGCGCTTGGTGGTGCGCCCTGAAGCCGCGCACCTGGAGGCGGAGCTTAGCCTGGTCCCGAAGGCGACCGGGGAGGCCAAGACGCTGGTCAGCGAGCTGGTGGTGGGTCCGCTCACGCCGCTCGGAGCC
>CAYQAC010000273.1:0-4842 GCA_964415255.1 uncultured Polyangiaceae bacterium
GGCGCGTTCAAGCCGCGCACCTCGCCGTACGCGTTCCGCGGTCACGGCGCGCGGGCGCTGGGCTGGCTCGCTGATGCCGCGCGGAAATATCAGCTCGCCTGCGTCACCGAGCTGATGAGCGAGGAGCACGCAGGCGCTGTGGCTGAGGTCGCCGATTGGATCCAGATCGGCTGCCGCAACATGCAGAGCTACTCGCTGCTCGCCGCCGCCGCCAAGCTCGGCCGCCCCATCTTGCTCAAGCGGGCCATGAGCGCCAGCGTGGAGGAGTGGCTGCTGGCGGGGGAGCACTGCCTGGTGCACGGCGCGCCGCAGGTGGTGTTCTGTGAGCGAGGGATCCGGAGCTTCGACCTTTCTACACGGAATTTATTCGACATCAGCGCCATCGCGCTCCTGAGCCAGGTGTACCGTCAGCCCGTCATCGCCGATCCGAGCCACGCCGCCGGGCGGCGCGATCTGATCCCGGCGCTGTCCCGCGCCGCCTTGGCGGCGGGCGCCGCGGGCCTCTTGCTGGAGACCCACGACGCGCCGGGGGACGCCCTGAGCGACGGCCCCCAGGCGCTGCCACCCCATGAATTCGCGAGCTTAACGGCGGAGCTGGGCTGGGCTTCGCGCCCCGTGGCACCCCGCGCGGGTGATCGCCCCGCGCCTGCGCCTCGGGTGCTAGAGAGCCTGCCCTGAGGACCATGTCACAGCCCCCTGAAGCCCCCGACGCGGCCACCGCAGGCACAGCCAACGCGGCGGACCCACAAGTCAGTAGCGCTGACGTAGCCGCCCCCCCGGCATCAGTCAGTGCACCTGATGATGCGGCGAGCGGCGCCCCAGCCGAACCCGTCAGCGCCCCGAACGACGACGCCTCTCCGGAGCACGAGCAGCACGAGCCGCACGAGCAGCGCGGGCCGCGAGGTGGCTCGGGGCAGATGTTCGATCGCATCGCCCACCGCTACGACCTGATCAACCGCCTGATCTCGCTCGGCGTGGATCAGGGCTGGCGCCACAAGACGGTGGCGTCGCTCGCGCTCCGCGAGGAGGCGCAGGTGCTCGACCTTGCGACGGGCACGGCAGATCTCGCCATCTTAGTGGCAGAGACGCACCCCACGGTGGAGGTGGTGGGCGTCGACCCCTCCGTGCAAATGCTCGAGGTGGGGCGCCAGAAGGTGCACGGGCGCGCGCTCGGCGGCCGCATTCGCCTGTGCGAGGGGCGGGCAGAGGAGCTGCACTTCGGCGACGAGCAGTTCGACGCGGTGTGCATGGCCTTCGGCATCCGCAACGCGGAGGACAGGCCGCGGGCGCTGCGCGAGATGGCGCGGGTGACGAAGCCGGGCGGGCGCGTCGCCATCTTGGAGCTGAGCGAGCCGCGCGGCGTGCTGGGGCCGCTCGCGCGCTTCCACGTGCATCAGGTGGTGCCGCGGCTCGGCGCGCTGCTCTCCGGCGCGAAGGAGTACCGTTACCTGGAGCGCTCCATCGCCTCGTTCCCGCCCGCGGAGGAGTTCCGCGCGGTCATGGAGAATAGCGATCTGAAGGTGCTTGAGGTGGTGCCGCTCACCTTCGGCGTGTGTCACCTGTACGTGGCGGAGCCCGCGCGAGGCCAGCGCCCGTGAACCCGGGGGAGGAGCAGCGCCCGAGCGGCTCCATCGCCACGCGCCCTGACGCGCGGAACGTCAGCTTACCTAACCGTGCCGCGCTTGAGCGCGCGCTTCAGAGCCAGGCCCCGCTCATCAGCCTGCAGCTCCTCGCGCCGCGCGCCGAGGTGGAGGCCCTCTTGAGCCAGCGCGGCGACACCCCGAGCGTGCTCTTCGCCCCACCCGGGGACGCGCACTGGGCCGGCCTGGGCGTCGCGGTGGAGCTCATTGCTGAGGGCACCGGGCGCTTCAGTGAGCTCGCCGCCGCCAGCGCAGCGCACCCGAGCGAGCGCCACAGCTTGAGTGGCGAAGGCGCCCCACTGCCTCGTTTTTTTGGGGGGTTTGCCTTTCAGGCGACGTCCGCGCCGGGCGAGTCGTGGAGCGAGTTCGGCGACGCGCGCTTCGTACTGCCCCGCGTGGCCTACACCGTCACGGGGCGCGAAGCCTGGCTCACGCTCACCCTGGGGCCCGCCGAACGCGACCCCGCCGCCGTGGAGCAGGAGCTCCGCGCCCTGTTCGCGCAGCTCAGTCAGGACAGCTCACCGCTTAAGTCACCGCCCGTCCTGCTGACTGACTCCGGGGTGCCCTCACGCGGCGCCGAGCGCGCGCGCTGGGACGCGCTGGTCAGCGCCATCTTGGCGGCGATCGAGCGCGGCGAGGTCGAGAAGGTGGTGGCGGCGCGCGCCGAGCGCTACGCCGTCGCTCACGCGGTGGACGGCGTGGAGGTGCTGCGGCGCCTGCGCGGGGAGCCTCACATCAGCCGCGTCGCGCTGCGCTTCGGCGAGCGCGAGTTCATCGCGGCCACCCCGGAGCGCCTCGTGTCGCTGTCAGGGCTCGAGGTGCGCACGGAGGCGCTCGCGGGGACGCGCCGCGCCGCAGGCCATGGCGCCTCGCTCGCGCTGCTCGCGAGCGAGAAGGACCGCGCGGAGCACCGGCCCGTCGCCCGCGAGATCGTGCGCTGCCTCGCGCCGCTCGCGCGCGCGGTGCACGCCGCTCAGCAGCCCATCGTGCGCGAGCTGCGCCACGTGGTGCACCTGCTCACCCCCATCACCGCGGAGCTCAGCGAGCGGCGCCACGTGCTGTCCCTGGTGGAGGCGCTGCACCCCACGCCGGCGGTGGGTGGCACCCCCACGGAGGCGGCGCTCAGCTTCATTCAAGCGCATGAGCCGCTTGAGCGCGGCTTCTACGCCAGCCCCATCGGCTGGTTCGACGCCGCGGGCGACGGCGAGTTCTGGGTGGGGCTGCGCTCGGCCTTGCTTGAGCCTAACTCGGTGCAGCTGTTCGCTGGCGCCGGCATCGTGCAAGGCTCTGAGAGCGCGCGGGAGTACGCCGAGACGGAGCTCAAGCTCTGCGCGCTCGGGCTGCTGAAGGAGTGAGTTGAGTGTCGCTCACCGATCCTCGAGCCACGGCGCGTCGCAGTTCGGCACAGCTCCTGACTAGTTGGGCACAGCTGCTGATCGGGCGGCTGTGGAGCGCTGGGGTGCGCCACTTCGTGATCAGCCCGGGGTCGCGCTCGACGCCGTTCACCTGGGCGGCGCTCCAGCTCGCTCAGCTAGAGCACCCCGAGGCGCCGCGCTGCCACCTGGTGCTGGATGAGCGCTCAGCGGGCTTCATCGCGCTCGGGATCGCGCGGCGAAGCGGCGCCCCAGCGGCGCTGATCTGCACCTCCGGGAGCGCGGCGGCGAACTACTTCCCCGCGGTGGTGGAGGCGCGCGCCGCGGGGCTGCCGCTGCTCGTCATCACAGCTGACCGCCCCACGGCGCTGCAGCAGGTGGGCGCACCGCAGACCATGGACCAACAGCGGCTCTACGGGCCCGCGGCGCTCGCCAGCTTCGATCTGGGTGCGCCGAGCGCGGCCGAGGGCGCGCTCGAGGCGCTGCGGCGCACGGCCGAGCAAGCGGTGGCCCTCGCGCTCGACGGCGGCCCCGTGCACCTGAACGCGCCCGCCGACAAGCCGCTCGAGCCGGAGCCTGACGGCCCGCTCGGGCAGCGCGTGCGTGGGCTGCTGGAGCAGGGGCTGCCCATCACGCGCAGCGCCGAGCGGCGACTGGACCTGGCGACCACGGAGGCGCTGGCGAAGCGCCTCCGCAGCGCCTCCTCCGGCGCCATCTTGTGCGGCCCCCTCACCCCTTGGCAAACCGCTAACCCCGCGGTGCTAAGCGAGCTCGCCGCACGGCTCAGCTTCCCAGTGTGGTGTGAGGCCACGAGCAACGTGGGCGACCTGCCGGAGGCGCTCCGCGCGCAGCGCTTCGACGTGTGGCTCCGAGACGAAGCGCGCCGCGCCGCGCTGTGGCCCGAGGTGATGCTCCAGCTCGGCCCGCTGCCCACCTCAAGCGCGCTCACCAGCGCCCTCACCCAGCACCCCACCGAGCGCTACGTGCTGTGCCCCTTCGGCTACCAAGATCCGCCGAGCACCGCGCGCGCCGTGCACCGGGTGGATCTCACGCCGAGCCTCCAGCGCCTGGTCGAGGCGCTGCGCGCTTTAGACAGTGTCGCTGACGCACCCAGCCTGAGCCCGCCCAGCGCAACGAAGGCCTCAAGCCAGCGCTCGACAGCCAAGCTGACCGCTCAGCGACGCCTGTCACTGGGCGACGCCGCGCGACGCACCGCGGAGGCGGAGGCTGCGGCCGCTCACGCGGCCGGCACGGTCACCGCCAAGCCGCGCCCGCTCACGGAGGCGCGCGCCGTGCGCGAGCTGCTCAAGGAGCTGCCGAGCGACTGCCCCCTCACCCTGGGCAACAGCTTGCTCGTTCGTGAAGTGGACTGGTTTCACCGAGAGCCGCCGCGCGGCCCGGTGTGGTCCCAGCGCGGGCTGAGCGGCATTGATGGCAACCTGAGCGCGGTCTTGGGCGCGGCGCTGGCTGCCGATGGCCCCAGCGTGGCGCTGCTCGGCGATCTCACCTTCCTCCACGACGTGGGCGCGCTGTGGAGCGCGCGCGACGTGCGCTCGCCGTGCGTCATCGTGGTGATCGAGAACGGCGGTGGGCGCATCTTCGAGTCCCTGCCGATCGCCAACCACGTGTCACCTGAGCTGCTGGAGGCGTGGACCACCCCCCATGATGTCCAAATCGCTCAGCTCTGTCAGGCCTACGGGGTACCCCACTACACGGCGCTCCGGAAGCCTGGTAGCGTGATGAAGCAGCTCTTGAGGCTGCCACGGGTGAGCGTGATGAGCGTGGTGGTGACGCCGCACAGCAGCGCCCCGGCGCAGGCCGCGCTGTGG
>CAYQAC010000274.1:0-4834 GCA_964415255.1 uncultured Polyangiaceae bacterium
CCGCGGCACCACCCGTGCCGCGGGCGCCGCTGGGGCGGGCTGAGCCCTCACGCCCCGCTGAGCATCGCTGAGCTAGCTTGCTCGCGCTGGCGGTTCGTCAGGTGAGCTGGCATTTCGTCAGGTGAGCTATCTATTGGCCAGCTACCCGCGCTGGTGGTTGGTCAGCTCAGCTGGCTAGTGGTCGGCTACTCGCGCCAGAACAGCTTCCAGGGGTTGTGCTTCAGATCGCGCACCATCTCCTGGAGGTCATCGTAGAGCGCCTCGTCCATCACCAGCGCACCCACGCTGCCCTTACCCCGCTTCACGTGGGCGATGATGCTCTGAGCGTCCGCCGTCGCGAGCTTGGCGCGCCCCGTCAGCTCGCTGGCGTCCTTCGTGATTTTGTCGATGCGCGCCAGCTGCTCGGGGCGTGAGAGCTCCCCCGTGAGCTTCTTGGTGTCTGCGAGCACCGCGCGCCCGTCGGTCATCATCGGCCCCAGGTGCCGGTTCACGGTCACCGTGGTCGTCTCCACGTTGTTGATGATGCGGTTGATCTGCGGGTTCTCGACGTAGCGGCCGCGGGCGCTCTTCAGGGTGTCGTTGGCCTCCACCGTGAGCGTCTCCACGTTGGTGACGATGTTATCGAGCTTCTTGCTATTTTCCTTGAAGAAATTACCAGTGCCCGTGAGCGTGTTGTGGAGGCCGTCGAAGGTCTCGGTGATCTTCTTCTCGTTCTTGGTGATGCCGGTGTAGGCGGCGTGCAAGAGCTCGTAGCTCTCAGCTAGCAGCAGATCCAGGCGCGGGGGGCTCACGCCATCCACCTCGGCGCCATCTTGCAGCATCGGCCGGTCGTGAGAGCCTGGGTCCACCGCGAGGAACTGCTCCCCCAACACGCCTTGGCTGGTCACGTACCAGCGGGAGTTCTCGAAGATCGCCTGCTGATAGCGGGTCTCGACCTTCGCCACGACCAAGATGGGCGCCAGCGGCTGGTTGGTGGCGGGGTCCACCTGGCCACCACGGAACTCGATCTCATCGACCACGCCGATCTTCTTGCCGGCGATGCGCACTGGGGAGCCCGTCTGCAGCCCCCCTGGGTTCTCAAAACTCACCCGCACCTTGTAGGTGGGCTCGAAGCTGAGCCCGCCCATCACCAGCATGAACCCGCCGAGCAGCCCGAGCGCCACTAGGATCAGGATCCCGACCTTCACTTCAATCGAACGCTGACTCACGCTAAGGCCTCCGCTTTAGGCTCAGGCATCCATGGGGCCCTCGGCCCGGCCATGGATGAACTGCTGGATGATACCATCCGGGGAGCTACGGAAGTCTTCCGGTGTCCCGAGGAGCTTCACCTGTCCTCCGTACAGCATCACGATGCGGTCGGCGATGGTGAAGATGCTGACCAGGTCGTGCGAGACGACGATGCTGGTGACGCCGAGCTCGTCGCTGAGCTGGCGGATGAGGGTGTCGACGCGGCGCGCGCTCACGGGGTCGAGGCTGGTGGTCGGCTCATCGAACAGCACGTAGTGTGGCTCCAGCGTCAACGCACGGGCGATGGCGATGCGCTTGCGCATGCCATCGCCCAAGGCCGCGGGGTAGCGATCCCCGAACTCACGCATCCGCACACGTTCAAGCAGGCGGTGCGCCTCCGCCAGCGCCTCGCGCGGCTTCATTCCCCGGTGCTTCCGCAGCGGGAGCGCCACGTTCTCGGCGCAAGTCATGGAATCGAACAGCGTCGAATGCTGAAAGACCATGGCGCACTTCTTGCGCACCCGGTACATCGCGCGTTCGCTGAAGCGGCTGACCTCCTCACCATCAAGCCAGATTTCCCCATCATCTGGGTAGAGCAGCCCGATCAGGTGCTTGATGAGCACGCTCTTCCCTACCCCCGATGCGCCGATGATGAAGAACACCTCACCCAGGTTCACGTCGAAGCTGACGCCCCGCAGCACCTGCTTGGTGCCGAAGGACTTCTTGACGTCAACGAATCGGATCATGCGCGCTCCGGCCGGAGGCTACGCGACCACGCCGCCCTCGGTCTAGCCCCGTCAGGCTCGCCAAGCTCAGCGCCAGCTCAGTAGCACACGCGGTTACGTCCGCCCTGCTTCGCTCGGTAGAGCGCCTCGTCAGCGCGCCTGAACAGCGCCACCGCGTCCTCTGACGCGGCCACACGCGCCGCCAGGCCCACGCTCACCGTCACCGGCAACTGCTGCTCGCCGAACTGGAACGCGTGACGCTCCACCGCCGCGCGCACCACCTCTGCGATCGAGTAGGCCTGCTGCCAATCCACGCCGAGCAAGCTCACCGCGAACTCCTCACCCCCCACGCGCCCCACCAAGTGCCCGCTCGGCACCACGTGACGCACCACCTGCGCGAGCTGCCGGAGGACGGCGTCGCCCGCCGCGTGGCCGTGGGTGTCGTTGATGCGCTTGAAGTGATCGGCGTCGAAGATGATGAGGCTCGCTAGGCTCACCCCCGGCCGGCTCAGCTCGGTCGCCAGGTGGTCATGGAAGTGCCTCTTGTTGGCGACGCCGGTGAGGCCGTCCACCGTCATCAGATCGTAGATTTCCTTGTGGTACTCGGCCTCGATGTTGTCGCCGTCGAGGAACTTGAGCAGCACCTTCCCGACGCCCACGCGGTCTCCATCTCGCAGCCGCCGCTGGTCCACCCGGACGTCGTTGACGAAGGTGCCATTGGTCGAGCCCAAATCTTGGAGCTGATAGTGGCCCGCGAACGCCTCAATCCGCGCGTGCTGCCGGCTGATGAGATCGGAGTCGAAGTGGATGTCGCAGCTGGGGTCGCGCCCCACCACCACCGGGCGATCCAGGTGGATCTGTAGGCCGATCTTGGAGCCCACGATCACCACCAGGCAGGCGGCCCCGGCGCTCTCCACCTTGGGTGCCTCCGTCATCTGCACCACGCGGGTCACCGCAAGATCCCGCGAGCGCGCGGAGGGGCCTGAGCTGTCGGGCATCCCTGCTATTATGTTCGGCGCCTGAGCCGCTGTCTACGCGCCGCGCTCACTCGCCAAACCCACCCCAGCCGAAGCGGCTCTGAGCCACCAGCTCAAGACGCCACGAGACGCGGAGCCATCCAGGTCATGGGCAGCGACCGAGCTAGCTAAGCTGCGACAACCGACGCCAGAAGCTAGCCGCGACACCCCCGATCCGCGCTATAGCCGCGGCGATGGCTGATCTGCTGAGCGCCGCCCGTGACCACCTGGCCTTCCCGCTCGACTACCCCACGCTCGCGGCCGCGCGGCTAGGCGCCGAGCAGGTTCAAAGTGAGATGGGGGTGCTCAAGGTGGGACTCGAGCTGTTCACCGCGGTGGGGCCAGAGGCCGTGCGGCTTGGCGAGGAGCTCAAGATGGCGGTGTTCCTCGACCTGAAGCTGCACGACATCCCCGCCACTGTCGAGAGCGCGGTCCAGAGCGCCGCGGGCCTCGGGGTGCGCTACCTCACGCTGCACGCGAGCGGCGGACCGCGCATGCTGGAGGCGGCGCAGGAGGCGGCCACACGCGCCGGCACCGGGCTCATCTTGCTCGCGGTGACGGTGCTCACGAGCTTGGATGAAGCCGATCTGAGCGCCGTCGGGGTGAGCCGTGCCCCAGGCACGCAAGCGCTGGCGCTGGCGGAACTCGCGCTGAGCGCCGGGCTCGGCGGGCTGGTGTGCTCCCCAGCGGAGCTGGCGCCGCTGCGCGAGCGCCATGGCGCCGCGCCCATCCTGGTGACACCTGGGATCCGCCCGGCGGGCGCGGAGCGCGGCGATCAGAAGCGGGTCGGCACCCCTCACGAGGCGATCCTCGCGGGCTCAAGCCTGCTGGTGGTGGGACGCCCTGTCCGTCAGGCGCCCAATCCACGCGCCGCAGCGGCTGCCCTGCGCGCCGAGGTGGCGGAGGCGCTCGCTGCCAAACCGAGCCACACGCGGGAGGCCCGCTCGTGAGCCAGCCAGATCAGGGCCCCAAAGCGGGCACGAGCGCTGGGCCCGCCACGCGGCTGGTGTTCGGGCTGCAGCCCACCCGCGAGGCGATCCGCGTCCACCAAGGCGCCCTGGGCCGCGTGCTGATCGACGACCGGCGGCTCCCGCGCCTCGACGCGCTGGCGCGCTACGCCGCGGCGCAGGGCGTGAAGCGCGTCCAGCGGGTGCGCGCAGGCGAACTCGATAGGCTCGCGCGCGGCGCCAGCCACCAAGGCGTCGCTTGCTATGCCCCGGAGCTCTGCCTCACCCCGCTCTCGGCGGTGCTGAGCCGCGATCCGCTGCTGGTCTTGGCCCTCGACGGCGTCCAAGATCCTCAGAACTTCGGCGCCATCGTCCGCAGCGCGGTGGCCATCGCCAAGGCGCCTGTGCTGTGGCCCGAGAGCTCGTCAGCCCCGCTGACTCCAGCCACCTTCCGCGCCTCAGCAGGCGCCATCGAGCACGCCGAGCTGATCCGGGTGCCGTCGCTGCTGAGCGCGCTGCACGCCGCGGTGGAGGCGGGCTGTGAGGTGGTGGGCCTGGAGGCGGGCGCCCAACAGACGCTTGAGGAGCTGCCCCTCGGCTCCAAGCGGGTGCTGGTGATGGGCTCGGAGCATGAGGGGCTTGGCCGCGCGATCCGCAAGGCCTGCACCCACACCGCTCAGCTGCTGCGTCCCCACGCCATCGACTCGCTCAACGTCTCGGTGGCCGCTGGGATCGCGCTGTTTCAAGCCCGCCCCAAGCCCTGAACAGCCTCCTGCCACCGCTCATTGGTTTTGGGGTTTTGGGGGTTCACTCCCTCCTGATCCGCCATGAACGTCTCTGCCCGCGTTGTTCACGCGTCGTGGCGCACTGGGGCCACGGTCCCAGACCTTACTGGAGGATCCGGGCGGCCCTGGAGAGC
>CAYQAC010000275.1:0-4762 GCA_964415255.1 uncultured Polyangiaceae bacterium
GGGCAGCGATCCGTACCTTAAGCTGACGATCGCGGAGGACCTCCGCCTCGAGCAGTTGATCGGGACTGGAGCGATGGGGCGCGTCTACCGGGCGCACCAGCTGAGCCAGGGGCGCGACGTCGCGGTCAAGGTGCTGCACCGCGAGCTGTTGAGCAACGAGACCTTGATCAAGCGCTTCCACCAGGAGGCGACCGTCGCGAGCCGCATCTCACACCCAGGCGTGATCCAGGTGTACCTGACGGGGACCTTACCGCGAGATACGCGGACCAGCGGCGAAGCCTACTTGGTGATGGAGCACCTGGCGGGGGTGTCGCTGGAGGCCGCGCTCACCGCGGCCGGTGGTGCGCTGCCGCCCCCGCGCGCGCTCCACGTCATGCTCCAAGTGAGCGACGCGGTGGGTGAGGCGCACGCCCACCAGATCGTCCACCGCGACATCAAGCCTGAGAACGTGATGCTGATACGCCAAGGCAGCGATCCTGACTTTGTCAAGGTGCTCGACTTTGGCGTGGCGCGCGCTGATCTCGGTGAAGACTCCATCGCGACTCACACGGGCGCCGTGTTCGGCTCCGCGCGCTACGTCTCACCTGAGGGCGCGCGGGGGGAGCGGGTGGGGCCGGCCGCCGACGTCTACTCCCTAGCCACGCTCTTGTTTCGCTGCCTCGCGGGGCGAACGCCGTTTGACGGAGACAACCCGGTGGCGGTGCTGATCCAGCACTCGAGCCGCCCAGCGCCAGACATCAGGAGCTTCGAGCGCTGCCGCGCGCTGCCGGCACCGATCGCGGAGCTCATCGCCCAGAACCTCACCAAGCACCCAGAGGCGCGTGAGCCAAACGGGCGCGCCTTCGCTCAGGCGTTGGCGAAGGCGATCGACGCGACCGCGCAGGCTGAAGGCCCCATCAGCGTCGCGACCACCCGGGTGCTGACGGTGATCGATCACGAGCCAGTCGCGGGGCTCGCGGAGCACCGTGCGCCGTCCTCAGAACCGCTCGGGGGGCCAGGCAGCACCCAGTTGATTGAGCCTGAGCTGCCGGCGCCCGCGCGCGCGACCGAGCTCCTGGAGCCCTCCTCAGAGCAGCGCTCGTCGCCTGAGCCCGAGGCCCCGGACCGTGGCTCCCTGAGCCCAATCCGCCCCCACCTCACGAGGCCGAGCACACCCACCGCGTCCCCCGCGGGCACGTTCGACGCGTCGCCGCAGAGCGCGCCGCCCATGCAACGAACCAGCGCGCCGCCACCAAGCGGGCCCCTCAGCGCGCCCAGCACGCAACGAACCAGCACGCCGCCACCAAGCGGGCCCTTCAGCGCGCCGCCACCGAGCGGGCCCTTCAGCGCGCCCCTCAGCGCACCCGCTGGGCGACGGACGCTGGTGTGGCTGCTGTGCTTCGCGCTGGGCGCTGGGCTCGCCCTCATGGCGGCCTTCGGGCTCGGCGTGTTCGAGCGTCGCAAGCTGTCACCCGAGAGCTACGTGGCGCAGGCGAACGCCGCGCTTGAGGCGGGGCGGCTCAGCGAGCCGCCCGACGACAACGTGCGTGATCTCACGGACGCGGCGCTACGACACTGGCCGCGGCATCCAGGCTTGCTGGAGGCAAGGCGGCGCGCAGCGGCGCGCGCGCTGGATGACGCGCGCGCAGCGATCGCCACCCCAGAGCTGGCGCGCCAACACGGCCGCCTCGCGGTGGAGCTCGATCCCGATCTTGAATCCGCGCGGCAACTGGTGAGGCAGCTCGACGCCCAGCTCGAGCCGCTGCCACCACCCGAGCTGCCCAGCGCGGAGCCCCCAGCTCGGCGCCCGACACCCAAATGGGTCCCAGCGGCGCCTGCGAGCACCGCACCGAGCACGCCGCCAAGCGCCGCCCAGGAGCCGCCTGCGCCCGCGCCTGGTCCGTCAGGAGGACGCTGGCTGTGACGGGCCGCTCATCCAGGCAGGGACCGACGCTCGAGCGCCGGCCCGCACGCGGCGAAGCGACTGATGCCCGGCTCCACTCGCCACTTCGTCTGTTTTCCTGTCTGGTTATGAGTGGCTGCTGGCTAGCGGCGCCCAGCGCCAACGCCGAGCCGACCCCCCTGCCAGAGCCCCGCGATCTCGTGCGTCCGCACGGCGCCGCCGAGTTTGGCTTTGGCTTACTCACCCTGCCGGGGGCAGAGGTGTGCGTCGACGTGAGCCAAGGGTGTGAGACAGGCGACACCAGCCTGGAGCTCCACGCCTGGCAGCTCTTCCGTGTGAGCCAAGAGCTCGCGCTAGGCGCCGGCCTCACCATGGCGCTCACCCCCTCCACCGACGCGCCCCGACGCGATCCTCCGGGCATCACCCGTGACCACGCGCGCCGCTACCTCACCATCGAGGCCACCGGCCGCTACTACGCCCTGGTTCAGCGTAGCTTCGAGTCGTGGCTTGGAGCCACGAGCGGCCTCGTCGTCTTGAGCGATCGCTTCACCCCGCAGAACACTGAGGACGACCGCGCGCTGATCGGCGCCCCCGGCGTGACGATCCGTACGGAGGGCCTGACGGTCGGGCTCGCGGGTGGCGTCGACGTGGCCTTGGCCCCCAACTGGAGCCTTGGCACCAGCCTTCGCATGGCGCTCTGGTTCCTCCCAAGCGAGTCGGCGCGGAGCCCGCTCGGCGACGAGGCGTCGCTCTCAGGCCGCGTGCTGATGTTCGATCTGGGTCTGAGCGTCGCCTACCGTTTGAACCTGTGACGCGCGTCACGCGCCACCGAGCGCCATCAGCGCGCTGGTAGACGCCACCAGGATGCGATCCAAGAGCAAGGCGATCA
Organism: uncultured Polyangiaceae bacterium; assembly: GCA_964415255.1. Taxonomy (GTDB): domain Bacteria; phylum Myxococcota_A; class Polyangia; order Polyangiales; family Polyangiaceae; genus JAHBVY01. The sequence goes on from CAYQAC010000275.1 coordinate 2,772, forward strand.
GCACGATCAGGGAGAGCGATCTGAGCGGCTCGAGCGCTGGGGACAGATGCGCCGGGCTCGCGGCGCGGGTGATCAACGCGGAGGCGAGCTGCAACACCAGCGACGCGGCGAGCAGCAGGGCGGCCAGCGCCACCGCCAGGCGGATCCCTCCCGTCAGGTGCAGCACCGCGCGCAGCGCCGGAGTCGTCAAGTTAACTGACTGCTCTTGCATCAGCGCGGCGGCGACCCGCGCCGGCCCCCCTGACTCCAGGAATAATAGACAGCCAAGCAGCCCAAGCAGCATCCCCACCGGCCCGATGGGGCGCTCCAAGATCGGGCTCTGGAGCTCCGCTCGCGAGCCCCCGAGCTCATCCACCAGGCCGCCCACCATGACCAGCACCCAAATCCCAGTGGCCGCCACGATCGCCACCGGGAGCCCCAGCGCCACCTGCCACAGCATCAGCGCGGGCCACGGCACGCCGCTGCCCTCAAGCGGCGCGAGCGCAGGCGCGATGCTGAGGCCCAGCGTGAGCCCCAGCAAGATGCGCGCAGGGCCCGGCACCGCGCGCATCCCGAACGCAGGCACCAAGGTGATGGTCGGCGCCACGCGCGCGTACGCCAAGCCCCAGCCGCGCAGATCAGCGGCCGACAGCTCGACCACTGAGAGCCACGACTCGACCAGCCCCGGCGCCATCTGATGCCACTACACGAGCGGACTCCAGGCGGCCACTCGAAGCCACCAACGCGGCTACGGGGCGCCCATTCGGCGCTGGGGGGTGCGACGCGAGGCGTGATTGACGTCGCTGACATGCCTCACTAAACCGCAGCGTCCGCCGCCACGCGCGGCTTTCTAAGGAGTAGCCCCATGGCCCTCGATCTGTCAGCTGTCGGCGCCAAGACCGACGTCTATGAGTACACCTACGACTGGAAGACGCTCGCCACCTACGCGCTTGGTATCGGCGCCAAGGCCGACGAGCTCAGCTACGTGTATGAGGCCAAGGGCCCCAAGGTGTACCCAACGTTCGCCGTGATCCCCTCTTTTGCCCCCATGGGCGAGACGGTCGCTAAGACCCAAGGGAGCCTCGCCAGCATCCTACACGGCGGGCAAACAGTGCGGATCCACAAGCGCATCCCCTCGGAGGGAGTCGCCAAGACGGTCGCGACGCTGCAAGGGATCTACGACATGAAGAAGATGGCCCAGGCCATCGTCACCACGCGCACCGAGATCGGTGATGAGCTGGTGTTCGAGACGGAGAGCTCGATCATCTTCCGTGGGGAAGGCGGGTTTGGCGGCGCGCCGCCGCCGAAGCAAGAGGTCCCCGAGATCCCGGATGGTCAGGCGCCCAGCTGGGTGCACGAAGAGACCACGAGCCCGGAGCAGGCGCTGCTCTACCGCATCTCCGGCGATCAGAACCCGCTGCACGCCGATCCGGAGTTCGCAAAACTCGTTGGCTTCCCGGCGCCCATCCTCCACGGCCTGTGCAGCTATGGCTTCGTGGCGCGCGCCGCGATCCTGAAGTCGCTCGGCGGCGACGGCGATCGCGTGCGGAGCTTCTCCGCGCAGTTCCGCAAGCCGGTCTGGCCAGGGGAGTCGATCCGCACGGAGGGCTTCGAGTTGGGCGGCGGCGTGATCGCGCTGCGCGCCTTCGCTGGTGGGCGCCCCGAGCCGGTCATCGCCCGCGCCTTCATGCAGACCGAGGGCTGAGCCCGCTTAGCGCAGCCTTAATTCAATAAAGTCCAATAATTACCAATAGTTAAGCGTACGGCCTCGGCCTAGTGGCCGTACGCGAGGGGGGCCCAGGGTTGGACAGCGGTGGTTCACCCTCGCGCGTTCTGTTATCGCCCTTGGCGCATGGCCAAGAAGAGCAAGCAGGAGCCAGTCGACGACCCCACCGAAGACCTCGACGACGAGCGTGAAGACGACGAGGACCTCGACGAGGACGAGGACGAGGACGACGAAGACCTCGACGAGGACGAGGACGAGGACGACGAAGACCTCGACGAGGACGACG
>CAYQAC010000276.1:0-1679 GCA_964415255.1 uncultured Polyangiaceae bacterium
TCCGAGACAGCATCTCCGGAGCGGCCTCGTGCGCCTGCGACTGCTCGACGTCGGGGGTCTCTTGCGGTGAGCCCAGCGCGCTTTGGCGTCAGAGCTGTGGGCAGCCACTCGGGCCCGTCCCCCTGGGGCCGCCCAACCTGTGCAAGAGCACGACGCCGGGACACAACTCGGCGAGCTACCTCTGGCCCAACCTGACCGGCACTTGTCCACCGGCCCCCCAGAGCACCAAGCCGGCGGTGCAGTGGAACTCCACCATCAACCTGTGCGGCGGCTCCGATCTCGCGGCGAGCTGCCCTGGTGCACAGCTCTGCATGCCGGACATCGCTCCGCCGTTCGGCAACCTGTGTGTCTCGCGAGCCGGCGAATGGGCCTGCCCGCCAGGCTACCTGAACCGCCAAATCTACTACACCAGCTTCAACGACACGCGCGGCTGCTCCAACTCGTGCACCTGTGAGGCGCCAGTCTGCACCGCCGCGGCCACGCGCTACTCCGCGAGCGGTTGCACCGGAACGGCAACGGACCTGACCATCGCGACGACGACCTGTCAGGCCTCGTTCAGCTCGATTCGGTACTCGCCGCCGACCGTGGCCTGCACCCCGGGGGGAACGACCGCAGCGACGGGCACGGTCACCGGGACCGACGCGGTCACGGTCTGTTGCCGCTGAGCTGGGCTACGGTTCCTGATCGTAAAATCGTAGATGTTGTAGGTGATCTGGCTAGTTGGCGGTTAAATCGTAAAATCGCCACACCCGCGCATCGCTCATCAATCGTAAAATCGTCCTCTGCGCGCCTTATTCGTCAGGAGACCGCCGCAACCTTGTGGCCACTCCCCAGGCGTGGTCCCGGCTCAGCTCGATTACTTCTTCTCGACCTGCTCGCGGCCGAACTTCGGGACATACACGAGGGACCAGGTGGCCGCGTAAGAGCCGTCCGAGTAGCGGCACAGGCTGTCCTCGTCGTCATCGTACGTGGCGCTCTCCAACTCACCGCCGCTCGGCGCGCAGTAGTAGGAGGAGGGGTTGCCAGGGCCGACGGTGATGGTCTTCGTCGCCACGTCACGGACCGCGTCGAGCGCCTTGCAGGAGCCCAGCTTACCCTGAGGTGCGCAAGACTCCGAGACGATGAGCCGCGGAGCCTCCCACTGGTACATCACCACCTCACGGTCATCCAGGCGCGCCACGACGCGCTTCGGTTTCTGCTTCTTGGCGGCGGCGATCGCCGCGGCGTAGTAGGCAGCCGCCTCCGCTTCGGTGGCCGGCGATTGCGTGCTGCTGTGCGCGCCGTCTAGCTCACCCGTGAGTTCGTCAGGAGCATCGGGGGGGCTCTCGGGCGCGGTGGGCTCTGTTGAGACCTGCGTTGGCTCCGGCACGGGCGTCGGTGCGTCGGGTGCTGGCTTCGACGAGCAGCCAAGGCTCAGCGTGAGAGCGATCAGACCTGGAACCCGTAGCTGCATGCCCAAGCCTAGGGCCAAGGCGCGAGGCTCCACAAATCAAATCCGTTCATTCCCGAGCGCGCCGACCCAGCCAGTGTTCCGCCGCCGCGCGACCGACAATCGGAACCAGATCCATGCGCCGGCGCTGCGAGCACGCGGCGAAGTCCAACCAGCAAGGCGTTCAAGTGTGGTTCCGCGCGCGCCGTCACGGCCCGGGACAGCCGGCGGCGGCGAGCAGAAGAAGTCC
>CAYQAC010000276.1:1689-4701 GCA_964415255.1 uncultured Polyangiaceae bacterium
CCCAGCTCAGCGCTGAAACCCCAAGAATCCCTAATGAAACCCCCAAACTAAACTTCGCATAATAGAGATTATGTTAACTCACGGGTGGGGGTTTTTGGGGGTTTGCCTGCACCTCACTCAAAGACCTCGCGCCCAGTCACCTGGAGCGAGTCGCCGCACGCCACCCAAGCGTCGAAGCACCCAGCGTCGAGTTCGCACTCACCGGACCGCACAGGCGCCCCCTGGAGCGAGTCGCCGCATGCGCCACCCGTCGAAGCACCCAGCGTCCAGTTCGTAGTCACCGGACGGCTCAGACGCACCCTGACACGTGCGTGCGATTTTACGATTGAGCGGAATGGTTCGTTAGTCACCAGATGGCTCTGGCGCACCCTAGCGACCCCTGCGCGCGTGCGATTTTACGATTCAGCAGACGGGTTCTGTCGTTCAAATCGTAGTATCGCAATGTTTTGGTTGCCTTGTGTGTCGATTTTACGATACCAGTAGGCCGCCCCTGTCTGGTGCCGAACAGCAGCGCGTCGAGCAGCTCAAGCGCGGCGACCACTCATCGTTGTGAGACTTGACGGGTCATGCCCATCAGACCAATCTGGTCTGATGACGTCGATCTCCGTGAGTGAGCTCAAGGCTCAGCTCTCCAAGTACCTGAGGCAGGTGAAGCGGGGTGGAGAGATCCAGGTGCTTGAGCGAGGAACACCGGTGGCCAGGTTGGTCGGCGTGCAATCGTCGGCGGGCGATGCGCACCGCCTGGATTGGCTGGTAGGCGCAGGCATCATCCGGCGCGGCAGTGGTGATCTGTCATGGGTTCTGGAGCACGAACCGGTCGTGCCGAGCGGAGCCGACGTGTCCTCGGCGCTCGCCGACGATCGTGAGGATCGGTTGTGAGGTTCTGGGACGCGTCGGCCATCGTCCCGCTCATCGTGCAGGAGGCCATGAGCCCTTTGGTGCGAGGTTGGCTCGCCGACGATCCCGACGTGGCGGTCTGGTCCCTGACCCGCGTCGAGCTCGCGTCGGCGATTGAACGACGGTCGCGGGAGGGCTCTCTCGGCCGTGACGGCAGGCGCCGTGCGCTCGCCACCGTGAGCCGCTTCACAGAGAATGCACACGAGGTCCTCGACCTCACGAGCGTTCGAGCCCGGGCCACGTTGGCGCTCGCCCGCCACTCATTGCGTGCTGCAGACGCGCTACAGCTCGGGGCGGCGCTCGTGCTCGCCGATCCCGACCCCACAGCGTGGTCGTTCGTGGTGCTCGACGCACGGCTCGCCGACGCGGCAGAGCGCGAAGGGTTTCAGGTGCTCACTCAGTGAGGGTCAGTCGACTTGCCGCGAGTCGACTCGCAGCGCGGTACCGTCCAACCCCCCAACCCAAACCGTCAGGTTAGGTGATGGAGTCCCAGGGCGCTGGTTGCGAATGGACTATTCTGGAGAGCATCGCCCCGATATCCTCAAGGAATGACGACGCTGCGCCCTGCTCTGGTCACCCTCGCCTTCGTCGCAGCCTGCAGCTCAAGCGAGGCTCCCGTTCAAGGATCGCTCCAGGACGCCTCGCCCGACGCAACGACAACAACCGACGCGGCCAAGGGCGACGCCGACTCGCCGACGTTGACGCGCTCGATCACCCACGACGGCATCACGTGGACCTTCGATCGTGAGGTGCCGTCGGGCGTGTTCATCACGGGTGATCCGTGGGTGGTTGGCCCGCTCACCGTCGTCTCGGTTTCGCCGTCCCCCACCGCGGGTCGTCATGGCTCCATGGTCAACCCGAAGCCGGGTGAACAAGCCTACGATGATCGCGGCGGCCAATTCGACGCCGAGGCGGCGGCGAGCTTCCCGCTGCTCCTTGGCGCCGATAGCTCACTCGTCTCGAGCATCAGCAAAGAAGAGGGAGCCGAGGTCAAGAACCTCGGCGCGCTGCGCGTCCAGGCGGTGCTCACCGTGGTCGCAGCGCCGCAGAGCCCGACGGCATTTCGGCCTGCCTACGCTGGCGCGGAGAAGCGCATCTTCGACGCCCAATCGATGCGCGACGACATCCTCCCCAACCTGCAAGCGCCAGGCTCGGCGCCGGACACCGCGGTGCTCGCCGAGCGCTTCTCGCGGCCGCGGATCGATCACCTGAGTAGCTGGACCATTCAGAACAGCTGCGCCGAACAGAACTGGGACAACGGCCCGGGTCGGCACGCGTGCTATGGCCGCGAGTACGTCGACGTCGTGAGTCACGCGGCGCTGGCGGTCATGCTCGATACCCCATCGCGCGACGAGCTCGCGCGACGCTTGGTTCAGCTCGGCATCGACAACCACGGCGTGGTGCGGGCGGGCGGTGACTGGTCTCCGAACGGTGGCCACCACAGCGGTCGTAAGTGGCCGATCGTCTTCGCCGCGCGCATGCTAGACGACTGTGAGCTGCTGGCGGTAGGCCAGCTCCCCCCGCGGACCTTCGGCGAAGACGGCCAGACCTACTACGGCGAGAACAACACGGCGCTGTTCGGTCAAAGCTGCGGCAGCAACCAAACCTACTTCCAGGACGGCTGCTCGGGTGGGGGCTCCAAGGACTGCCGTGATCCTGCTGGCCTCGTCGATGGCTGCAGCGACTATCGCGATTGCTGCACCAGCCGCTACTGGATTGGGGAGGCCTTGGCGGCGCGGCTGATCGGCGCGGTCGAGATCTGGAACCACGACCCCTTCTTCGACTACGTCGAGCGCTGGATGGGCGGTGAGGTCACGCCGGGCGAGACGGCGGCGGGCGCGTTCATCAACGACATGTGGTCAGCGCACCGAACGACATCACCAGTGGCGCCGCCCGCCGCCAGCTGCCCCTGAACGCCGCGCTCACCGCAGGCGCTCCGCGCTGCCCCTCGAAGCGCCCTGCTCCGTTGCCTCGAAGCGCCCTGATAGTTCACCGGGCTCACCATTGCCGCGCGGACTGAATATTCCGCGCGGCAATAGCTCGTGTTCGCTGTGAGCGCGCGCGACTTCAGTCCATCCCGAAGTCGTCCATGCCGCCCATGCCGCCCATGCCACC
>CAYQAC010000277.1:0-4672 GCA_964415255.1 uncultured Polyangiaceae bacterium
CCTCCACCCCTTCACGCACGAGGTCGCCATAATCCTTGATCTGCTTCGGGTTCCCCGCGCGCACCAAGAACACGATGGTGGAGCTGTACGGCGCGCTCCGGTGCGGCAGCTTGGCCTGCCAGTCCTTCGGTAACAGGGAGGCGCGCTCGTGCAGGGTGTCGATGTCGTGCGCCAGGGCGAAGGTGACCACGTCCGCCTCCAAGCCCTCCAGCACCGCGCGCGTCTGCTTGCCGGCGCCGCCGTGCGACTGCTTGATGCTCACCGACTGGCCCGTCTGCTGCTTCCAATGCTCGATGAACAGCGGGTTGATCTCACCGTACAGCTCGCGCGTGGGATCGTAGCTCACGTTGAGGAGCGTCAGCTCACCAGACGACTTACCGCAGGCGCCGAGCAGCGGTGTGAGGGCCAAGGCGGCGAGCAAAGACCAGAGAGCGAGCGAGAGCCAGGCGGCGAGCGAAGACCAGGCGGCGAGCGCCAAGCGCGCAGCGCGACGGGGGTGATTCATGGGACTCCAGCGCGCCGCAGCGCATACTACACCAATTACGTAATGAACTTATTCTAGCATCCTCCTAAAATCTGGCCAGAATTTCTATTTCACAGTTTATTAGTCAAGAATTAGCGGCGCCGACTGACGGGCGACGCCGACTGACTTGAACTGCACGGCAGCCGACAGCGGCGCCCAGCGCACCCCGTGGCTACCCAACCCCCAAAAACCCGCCCTGCTCCACGCACTGACGCGCGCCCCCCACCCGGGCGCGCGCCAAAGGTTAGCCATGCTGACCAATGGCCACTCAGCACACTCAGCACACTCAGCACACTCAGCACACTCAGCACACTCAGCACGCACTCGGCGCACTCAGCACGCACTCGGCGCACTCTGCGCACTCAGCGCCCTACTCGATGACGGACCGCGTCACCTGGGGGTCCTCCGCGGCGAGCACGAAGATGCCAGGGAGCGTCTCGAAGCCGTCGCTCGGGTTCCGCCGCAGCTCAGAGTCCGTGATGATGAGGTGCCCGGTGCGATTGTTGCTAACGAAGAAGATGGCGCCGCCGCCTTCGTTCGCGTGGTTGTCCTCAATCTTGGTGCCGAGGATGGTGAGCGTGAAGGTGTTGCCGTCGTTGTAGATGGCGCCGCCAGAGCCGCCGCCGGGGGTGCCGGGGCGCTGAGGGTTCGCGCCCCTGCCGATCGCGAGGTTGTGGGTGAACAGGCTGTTGATGACGGTGTACGAGACGCCGATGCTCGAGAGCCCGCCGCCGTTTGAGCACACGTTGCCGTAACCCTCAGCGCCGCCGAAGGTGCTGTTCACGATGTAAACCGGCAGCCCCTCTGACTGACTCAGCACGCGCACCGCGGCGCCGCCGACGTCGGGCCCAGTGTCGTCGCAGCGGTTGTGGAAGAAGCGCGAGTTGACGATCTTCACGCGGCCACCGCGCACGAAGACAGCGCCGCCACCACCGCCCTCTTCATGCTGACCGGTGGCGTTGCCATCGATGAAGGTGAGGTTCTGGATCGAGAGCTGGGGATGATCTTGATCCTGGCAGTGTGAGGTGGTGTGCCCCTGCGCCGCGTCGCAGGTGTTCATGTAGAGGATGCGGCGCACCCCGTCGCCGCTCAGCGTCACCTTGCCACCGCCGTCGATGACGATCTTAGGGCTCGCGGCGTTGAACACCTTGGCCGTCTCCGTGAGGGTGATCACCACTGGCTCATCGCCGCAGTCGAAGGTGATGACGCCGCCGGCGGCGACCGCCGCCACGAAGGCGCTGGAGGTGCAGCTCGCCGGGGTGCCAGTGCCGACCACGGTGGTTGGCTGACTGCTGTCCTCCGCGCGCGCGTCCGCCGGCACCTCAGCATTTCCGTCTGGATTTCCTGCCGCGGGGCCGCCGCCTGCGTGGCTGTTCCCGCTGCCTCCGCTGCCACCTGAGGCCCCGCTGCCACCCGAGGCGCCGCTGCCACCCGAAGCGCCGCTGCCACCCGAAGCGCCGCTGCCACCCGAGGCGCCGCTGCCGCCCGAGGCGCCGCTGCCAGCGGTGGCGCCGCTGCCACCCAAGCGCCCGCCCCCATCGTCGCCGCACGCGGCGAGCGTGGTTGTGAGCAGCGCCACGCTGGCGATCGCCGCCAGCTTGCTCACCCGAGCACCAGCGGACGGGCGCTGCCATTCGGCGCGCTCACGTGAGCTTAGCTGACTGAACTGCTGCGCTGGCCTGACCCTACTTGAGTTCCCCATCGGCGCAGTATAGCCGATTCGAGCGGTCCGCGCGCTGGGTCAGGCGGGGGGAGCAGCTCGGCGTGCCCAGGTCAGCGGAGCGCCGAGACGTGGCCGGCACCTTCAGCTATCCTCCTCTGCATGCGACGGATAGCTTGGGTGCTCGGGGCTTCGCTTAGCGCGTCACTCATCGCCTGCGGCAGCGACGGGGGTAGCGGCGGCAGCAGCGGCAGCGGTGGCAACGGCTCAGGCGCGCAGGGCGGCGCTGGCGCACAAGGTGGCAGCGGCGGCAGCAGCGGCAACGGAGCCAGCGGGGGTAACGGCGGTTCGATTGAGCCACCCGCGCCCGCCTGCGACCCCGGCGCGAACCCAGTGGCCGCCACCCAAGCGCCGCGCCTGCTCGCGGAGCTCGGCGATCGATGGCACGAGAGCTGGCTCGCCTCGCCGGCCGTCGCTGATCTAGATGGCGACGGCGTGCCGGAGATCCTCTCGGCGCGCCACGGCCTCTTGCTCGGCTGGCACTTGGACGGGGAGGTGGTGTTTCGCCAGCAAGTGGAGGGGCGCTGCTGGGCCTCCCCGGTGGTGGCAGATTTGCGCCCGGACCTGCCCGGGCTCGAGGTAGCGCAGGCCTCCGCCGACAAAATCTACGCGTTCGGCGCGGACGGCAGCCCGCTGCCCGGCTTCCCGTATACTTTCCGTGGGGAATTAAGGAGCCTCGCGGCGGGCGACATCGACGGCGACGGTGCGCTCGAGCTGGTGAGCGTGACCACGCGAAACCTGGAGGCGAACGGCCAGCGCGACATCCTCATCGCGCTGAACGGCGACGGCACGGTGGTGAGCGGCTTCCCCCCCAACACGAGCGGCGCCTCCGGCTGCGACGACGCCTGCTACGTGTATAACGGCTACGATCAGAACGTCGCCATCGGCGACGTGAACGGCGACGGCATCAGCGACATCTTCGCCACGCAGGACAACGCCTACAACTCACTCCACGAGGGCACGGGGCGCGCCTTCGACGCGGCGCCAGGCTTCCGCAACCGCACCAAGTTCCTCGGCGTGCGTGGCCTGCACGACTTCGCCGAGGCGCAGCAGGGCTACGCGAACGACGAGGCCACCGCGCTCCAGGCGCACCACACCAACACCGCGCCCGCCATCGCCGATTTGGACGGCGATGGAATCCATGAGCTGGTGTTCCTCGCTTCGGTGCAGAACGCGGCTCAAGATCGCCGCGAGCTGGGCGTGGCGCTGTGGGCGCTCAAGCACGACGGCACGCGGCCGCCCGGCTGGGGGACGCCGCTGCACTTCAGCGACTATTTGAGCGGCCTGTGGGACTATGGGGAGACCAACATCGTGGCCATCACCAACCAGGTGACGGTGGCGAACATCGACCCAGACAGGCCTGGCCCAGAGCTCATCTTCGCGGGCTTCGATGGCCGCATCCACGCGGTGAGCGCCGCTCAAGAGCTGCTCTTCAGCTTCCGCTACACGTCAGATGATGACGTCGCGACTGGCGGCGTGGTGGTGGCAGATTTGACCCAAGACGGCGTACCAGAGGTGGTGTTCACCACTTACTCCACCCGGGAGGGCGTCGGCGCGCTGTTCATCTTGGACGCGGGCGGCAACCTGCAGCACCAGGTGAGCCTGCCTGGCCGCGGCGCCATGCCGGTGCCCACCATCGCCGACACCAACGGCGACGGCACCTTGGAGATCGTCGTCAGCCTGAAAGACGGCATCGACCGCGGCGCGCAGGTGCTGGTGTATGAGGTGCCTGGCTCCGCCAATAACTGCCTGCTCTGGCCCACCGGGCGAGGTAACCTACGTCGAGACGGGTACGTCCCCAGCCTATGAAGCCACTCAAGCGTCGCCAGTTCCTCGTCGGTGCCAGCAGCGCGCTGCTGCTCCCCGCGTGCGTCTCCAAGCCACAGATGCAGCTGCATCACGCGGAGCTCCGCTCCGCCAACCCCCTGGGGATCGCCATGGAGGTGTTCTTCAGCGTGCGTAACGACAACAGCTTCGACGTGCAGGTGCGGAGCGTGCGGGCGCAGACGGTGCTGCAAGGCCGCTACACCTTGCCCGCGCTCGACTACAGCCCCAACACCTGGCTGCCTTCAGATCGCACGGTCATGGTGAGCGCGCCCACCACCATCCCTTGGCCGCTGGTGCCGCCGCTGCTCGCAGAGACGCTCTCGAAGCCGAGCATCAGCTACCGCGTGAAGGGCAGCGCGGACGTCACCGCGACCAGCTCACTCAAGATCAAGAGCGACAACTACCCGGTGGATGAAGAGGGCACCATCCCCCGCATCGCGGTGCTGCAGCTAGCGCAGTCGATGTTCCCCGGCATCCGCTGAGCCCGCCGTCCTTGAACACCTCGCCCTTCACCCTTCATTGACTCGATGAGGGCAAAGCACGTAGGCGCGGCATGTTCTTCTTTTTTTGGGGGTTCACTCCCTCCCGGTGTGTGACGTGGT
>CAYQAC010000278.1:0-4627 GCA_964415255.1 uncultured Polyangiaceae bacterium
CGCGATGGTAGTCGTGCGGGAAGGCCATCGGGTCCGCACCGGTGCCGCCCGCGCCGACCTCCTGCTCGACATCGATCGACCGCCCGTCCTGGAAGCGCACGGACAGCAGCGTGCCGGCGAGCGAGGCCGTGCCCTTCTCGCAGGTCAGATCGATGCGTTCGAGGAAGCCCGGATAGGCGGCCGTTGTGGCGTCGATCGTGCCGAAGGCGCCGTTCTCGAAGCGGGCCGCGGCGCAGACCATGTCCTCCGTCTCCATGCGGTGGACGGGCGTGGTGACGGCATAGCCCGTCACCTCGGCGACCGGGCCGGCGAGGGAGAGCATCAGGTCGAGCGTGTGGATGCCTTGCGAGATCAGCACGCCGCCGCCGTCGCGGGCGAAGCTGCCGCGGCCGGGCTCGTCATAATAGCTCTGCGGCCGCCACAGCCGGATGACGGTGGAGCAGCCGACGATGCGGCCGAGCCGGCCTTCCTTCAGGATTTCGGCCAGCCGCATGCCGGCCGGGCGGAACCGGTGCTGCAGCACCACGCCCAGCGTCACGCCGGCCTTCGCGCACGCGGCCACCAGCTCCTCCGCGCGCGCGGTGGTGATGTCGAGCGGCTTTTCCATCAGCACGTGCTTGCCGGCCGCCGCGCAGCGCACGGCGATGTCGCAATGCGTGTTCGCCGGGGTGAAGACCGCCACCGCCTCGACCGACGGATCGGCGAGAACGGTCTCGATACTGTCCGCCAGCGGGAACGAAAAGCGCTCCGCAAAGCTGCGGCGGCGGGTGTCGCTCGGGCTGAAGGCGTAGGCCACCTCGATCGTGTCGGCGAGGTCGACGAGGCCGCGCGCATGCGGCGTCACCGCCATCCCCAGACCCACGATCGCGATACGTGTCTTCTTCACGTTCGTACGCTTCCTCAGTTCGAATGGCAGATGTGCGTCAGGGGCCGAACCATCGCACCGGCAGCATGGTCAGGGCAGGCACATAGGCGATCACCATCATCACCGCAATCAGGACGAAGGTGAACGGGATCACCGCCTTGAAGGTGGCGGCCTGATCGGCCCGCCCCACGCGCGCGGTGGTGAACACCAGCACGCCCAACGGCGGGGTGAGCGCGCCGATGACCATGTTGAGCACGATGACGATGCCGAAATGGATCGGATCGATGCCCGCCGCGATGACCAGCGGCACCAGGATCGGCACCAGGATGACCAGCGAGGCGATCATCTCCATGAACAGGCCGACGACCAGCAGGAAGAGATTGAGAACCAGCATGAACAGGATCTTGTTCTCGACCAGCCCGCCGATCGCCGCGGCGATCTTCTGCGGCACCTGCTCGTAGGCCAGCACCCAGGCGAACGGCGCCGCCGCCGCGATGATGACGACGATCAGCACCGTATCCATCATCGACTCGCGGATGGCGGCCCACAGGTTGGAGATCGTCAGCTTGCGGTAGAGTAGCGCGCCGCACAGGATGGCGTAGAAGAAGGCGATCGCGCCCGCCTCGGTGGCGGTGAAGACGCCGAAGCGCACGCCCATGACGATGGCCAGCGGCAGTGTCAGCGCCGGCAGCGCCATCGCGAGGGAATTCAGCCGGGCGCGGCCGGACGCTTTCGGCATGTCGCCGCCATAGCCGCGCCGGCGCGCCATCACATAGGCGGCAAGCATCAGCGCGCCCGCGATCATCAGGCCGGGCACGATGGTGGCCACGAACAGCGCCCCGACCGACACGGAGGCGAGCGCGGCATAGACGATCAGGCCGAGGCTCGGCGGGATCATGTTGGCGAGCGTCGCCGCCGAGGCCGTCAGCGCGGCGCTGAACGGGCGGTCGTAGCCGCGCTTCTCCATTTCGGGGACCATCAGCTTGGCGATGGTCGAGGCGTCGGCGGTGGACGAGCCGGACAGGCCCGCCAGCATGGTGTTGGCCACCACATTGGCCTGCGCCAGCCCGCCGCGGAAATGGCCCACGAGCTGCACCGCCAGGTCCACGAGGCGCGGCGTGATGCCGCCCGCATTCATCACCGCGGCCGCCAGGATGAAGAACGGGATGGCCAGCAGCGTGAACGAATCGAGCGATGCCGCCATGTTCTGCGAGATCGTGACCAGCAGGATCTGCGCGAACGGCGCGAAGGCGGCAAAAGCGCCGAAGGCCATGGCGAAGGCGACCGGAGAGCCGATGACGATCAGCACCAGCCCGACCAGATTGAGCACGATCGCGCTCGATGCCTGGCCGTAGAGGAGAGGACCGACGTAGCGGACCGCCAGATAGATGACGATGCCGGCGGCAACGATCGCGGCGCCCCTGACGAGGCTGCGCCCCGGCTTCGGCCACAGCAGGAAGAACAGGTTGAGCGCACCGCCGACGGGGACCGCCAGGAAATAGTACTTCATCGGCCATTGCAGCGCCGGCGAGGCCGCGATCGCGCGCGCGACATACTGGTAGCCGTGGATGACGAGCATGATGCTGGCCGCGGCGATGATCGCCTGATTGAAGAAGTCGAGCGCCGCGCGGTTGCGCGGTGACAGCAGGCGGGGCACCGTATCGATGGCGATATGCGCGTCCCGCCCCGTGGCGAGGCCCATGCCGAGGAACACCGCCCAGCAGAACGCCCAGATCGCCAGTTCCTCCGGCCACGGCAAACCGGAGTGAAAGACGTATCTGAGCGTCACCTGCAGGCAGGCGACGACGACCGCCACGAGCATCAGCGTCACGCAGATCACCTCGAGAAGGCGATCGAGCAGGAGCGCCAATCCGGCCGGACGTGCATCCAGTGCCGCGCCCTCGGGCACGACGCTCATTTCGGCATGAACTCCCATGTCGCCGATCTCAGCCCAGCGCGCGGATCTTGTCGATCATCGCCTTGGTCTCGGGGCTCTTGGAGCCGAACTCGTCGAAGAGCCCGGCGGTCTGCTCCTCCATCTTGGCGAGCTCTTCGGCCGGCAGCGACTGCACCTCGACGCCGAGGCCCTTGAGCTGCTCCAGCGTATCGGCCGCCATGGCGCGGTTGACGCGGCGCTGCTCGGCGAAAGCCTCCCTGGCGGTATCCCGCACCAGCGTCTGCAGATCCTCCGGCAGGCTGTCGAGCCAGGCCGCGTTGACGCGCACCGCCTTCGGCAGGAACCAGTGGCCGGTGAGCGTCAGGTGCTTGGCCTGCTCGTGGAACTTGAATCCGACGATCGAGAAGACGTCCGAATCGATCGCATCGATGATGCCGGTCGACAGCGCCGAATACTGCTCCGAATAGGGCAGCGGCGTCGGCGCGGCGCCCAGCAGCGTCCAGAAATCCACCCAGATGCGAAGCTGCGGCACGCGGATCTTGAGGCCCGATAGGTCGGCGAGCGACGTAACGGGACGCTTGGCGAGGATGTGGCGGAAGCCGGTCTCGCCATAGGCCACGAACTCCACGCCGGTCTTGGCGCGGGCGATGTCGGAGCATTCCTGGCCGAGCGGCCCCTGAAGGACGGCGTCGACATGCTCCTCGCTCTTGTAGATGAAGCCCGGCGCGCCGCCGAAGGCCGCGATCTCGGGCGCGATCGCCTCTTCCGAATCCGGGCCCGCCGTCGTCACCTGGATCGTGCCGATGCGGCTGCCCTCAAGCGCCTCGGCCAGACCGCCGAGCTGGGCTGCCGGGAAGTGCTGGGCGTCGATGCGGCCGCCGCTCTTCTCGTTCAGCGTCTTGGCCCATGTGTCGAACGCGTCGGTGATCGGCGTGCCGATGCCCTCCGTATGCGCGATCTTGCAGACGAATTTTTCCTGCGCACGCGCGTCACGGATGAAAACAGGCGCTGCAAGCGCAGCAGTTCCGGCGACCATGAAGCCGCGGCGCGTCAGTGTGGATATGCCCTTTTGGACGGTCACTTTTTCCTCCCTCGGATCTGCCTCTGGCACTCCATGCCGTCACTTGCGGTATGGCACCATACCGGTATGATACAGCGCTGGCGACTGAAAACAAGCCCTCTGGTAGGACCAAGAAATGACAATGGCCGGGACCGGCGCGGCCGTCGATCGCAACGCCAAAAGCAGGGACGGATCGATGGATGTAACGCTGCGCATGAGGGAGCCGATCGCGCCGCAACTGGTGGTGGCGTTGCGGGAGGGTATCGCCCAGCTCCGGTTGCGGCCCGGCGACACCTTGTCGGAAAAGGACATCGCGGCGCGCTTCGGCGTGTCGCGCCAGCCCGTTCGCGAAGCCTTCATCAAGCTCGCCGAAGCGGGGCTGGTCGAGGTCCGGCCCAGCCGCGGCACCTATGTCATGAAGATATCCGTGCGCGAGGTGGCCAATGCCCGTTTCGTGCGCGAGGCCATCGAGAGCGACATAACGCGCCAGGCGGCGCGGCTGGTCACGCCCGAACAACTCGCCCATCTGCGCGGGCTGGTCGACCGGCAGGAAGAGGCCGCGGCGGCCGGCGACTATGCCCGCTTCAACGACAGCGACGAGGCGTTCCACCGCGCCATCGCCGACATCGTGCAGAGCGACTTCGCGTGGCGCATCGTGGAAGCGGCACGCTTCCAGACGGACCGCGTGCGGCTGCTTTCATTGCCGGACGCGTCGCCGATGCCGGTGCTGATCAGCCAGCATCGCGACATTCTCGAAAGGCTCGAGGCGCGCGACGGGGAGGGCGCGGCGAACGCCATGCGCCGG
>CAYQAC010000279.1:0-4581 GCA_964415255.1 uncultured Polyangiaceae bacterium
GCCGCCCATCACGCTCAGTCAGGTTGGCTGCCCAAGGCGAGTGGGCACCGCGCGGGGCACCCTGAGGCACACCAACCCCCAAACCCACCAATATATCCGCGCGGCATGGTTACAGCCCGCTCAGGCAAGCATCACCGACCAGGAACCCCGACCCAGCCCCCAAAGGCCCCCCGCGCTGTCGCCTACGGCAAGGCAGCGCGCCGCGCAGCCCTTGAACCCACCGCCCCCCTACCCCTGACGCAGACGCTATGACCCAACAAGACGGCCTCACGGTCAACCTCCACCAGCTGCTGCGCGCCATGATCGAGAAGGGCGCGAGCGACATGCACATCACCACCGGGTCACCGCCGCTCTTGCGTATCGACGGGGCCATCGTCCCGCTGAAGCTGCCGCCGCTCGGCCCGGTGGAGACCAAGCAGATTTGCTACTCGGTGCTCACCGAGGAGCAGAAAATTGCCTTCGAGCGCTCGAAGGAGCTCGACTTGTCGTTCGGCGTGAAGCAGCTCTCGCGCTTCCGCGCGAACATCTTCATGCAGCGCGGCGCGGTGAGCGGCGCCTTCCGTACCATCCCCTTCAAGATCCTCACCTTCGAGGACCTGGGGCTGCCGCAGGTGGTGACCGACCTCTCGATGAAGCCGCGCGGCCTCATCTTGGTGACGGGGCCCACGGGCTCCGGCAAGAGCACCACGCTCGCCAGCATCATCGACAAGATCAACAGCGAGACGCGGCAGCACATCATGACGGTGGAGGACCCCATCGAGTACCTCCACCCGCACAAGCGCTCGATCGTGAACCAGCGCGAGATCGGCAGCGACACCTCCACCTTCAAGGACGCGCTCAAGTACGTGCTGCGTCAGGACCCGGACGTGGTGCTGATCGGTGAGATGCGTGACCTCGAGACGATCGAGGCGGCGCTCACCATCGCGGAGACGGGGCACCTCGTGTTCGCCACGCTGCACACCAACAGCGCCGCCCAGAGCATCAACCGCGTGATCGACGTGTTCCCGCCGCACCAGCAGGGTCAGGTGCGCGCCCAGCTGAGCTTCGTGCTTGAGGGGGTCATCAGTCAGCTGCTGCTGCCGCGCCATGGCGCGCCGGGGCGCGTGCTGGCGCTGGAGGTACTGGTGCCGAACGCCGCCGTGCGGAACCTGATCCGTGAGGACAAGGTGCACCAAATTTACTCTCAGATGCAGGTGGGCCAGGCGCGCTACGGCATGCAGACCTTGAACCAGTCCTTGTACTCGCTCTACGCGCGGCGGCTCATCAGCTTGGAGGAGGCGATGGGCCGCTCCAACGAGCCAGACGAGCTTCAAATGATGCTCGAAGGCAAGGGCGACGCCCCCGCAGGGCAGCCCGCCGGGCGGCGCTGAGCCGCTGAGCGCTGAACCGCCGAGCGCTGAACCGCTGAGCGCTGAGCCGAAGCCCCAAACGGCCCTCAAGGCTACGACGCGCGATTTGCTCGCGCCCGCCGGGAGGTGTTGCTATGCACGGGCGGCTCGGGGGGCCACGTCGG
This sequence comes from uncultured Polyangiaceae bacterium, assembly GCA_964415255.1. GTDB lineage: Bacteria > Myxococcota_A > Polyangia > Polyangiales > Polyangiaceae > JAHBVY01. Next base: position 1,514 of record CAYQAC010000279.1, read on the forward strand.
CCACCTCGAACGAGGTGATCCTCCTATGAAGCTCCGCAAGCTCTCGTCCGTGATGCTGTCCACCGCGCTGCTGTCCATCAGCGCCACCGCCGCCGCCACCGAGCCTGAGCTCGCGCCGCTGCCCGCGCCCCCCGCGGCGGCTTGGTACGAGCTGATCGAGCTGTCTGCCTTCGTGGATGGCTACGCGTCGATCAACTACAACTTCCCGAAGCCGAACGAGGGCGCTAGCCGCGGGCGGGCGTTCGATCAGGACACCGGGTTCGCGCTCGGCTGGGCCGGTGTGGACGCGAGCTTCCCGGCAGAGCCGGTCGGCGGCACCCTGAGCCTGCGCTTCGGCCCCAACGCGAAGCGATACAATGAGGATGAGGTCGAGGGCCTCGAGCAGGTGACTCAGGCCTTCGCCTCGTTTCGCCCGGTGGGTCCGAAGGATCCGCTGCGGCTCGACTTCGGCAAGTTCGACTCCATTTACGGCGTGGAGGCGGCCGAGAGCCACCTGAACCACCACTACAGCCCTGGGCTCATTTTCACCTACGTCACGCCCGCCTCGCACCTGGGCGTGCGCCTGGCGTGGGAGCTGGATGACGCGCTGGCGCTGAACGCGCTGGTGGTGAACGGCTGGGACCGCAGCCTGGACACCAACGCCGGCAAGACCTTCGGCGCGCAGTTGGTGGTGAGGCCCAGCCAGCGCCTCGACGTCAGCCTCGGCTGGCTCGGCGGGCCTGAGCAGCCAGACACGCTTGAGGTCAGCTGCCCTGACGGCACCAGCTACCAGGTGGACGCCGCAGGCTGCGCCGCGAGCCCTGGTGCCAGCGCAGCGACCCACACGGTGGACCGCGGCGGCGCGAATGAGTTCGGCGCCTGGCGGCACCTGTTCGACGCGGTGATCGCGTGGCGCCCCACGGACTCCCTCGATCTCTATGGCAGCTTCAACTACCGCACCGAGGGCGTGCGGCAGGACACGCTGACCAGCGACACGGAGAGCCTGAAGCACCTGGCCGGCGCGCTCGGCGCGCGCTACGCGCTGAGCGCCGCGTGGGCGGTCGCCGCGCGCGGTGAGTACCTGCGCGTGACGGGGGAAGAGGTGGACGGCCAGCCAGCGCTGAGCGCCGAGCACTTCCCGCTGGGCGTGCCAGACCTGAGCCTGGCCAGCGCCACCCTGACGCTCGAGCTGCGCCCAACAGATCACCTGATTTTGCGGCTGGAGAACCGCGCGGACTTCGCGCTGGACGCGCACTCAAGCGCCAGCACCCGCGTGTTCGCCAAGGAGGTGCGCGACGCCGCAGACTCCCAAATCACGACCACCCTCGGGGTGGTCGTGACCACCCACTGACGCCCCAGGGGGCGCGCCTCAGCGCGTGAGGGCGCCTCAGCGCACCAGGCCGACGTCCTTGGCCGCGAGCAGCACGTCCGGGTGGCTCGCGTAGCGCTTCATGAGCGTCGCGACGTAGCCCTTCGCGCGGCGATCGCCGCTCGCTGCCAGCGATCGGGCTGCCAGCACTCGCAGCGGGAAGGCGGCGGTGTCTGGCGGTGGCTCGAGCGCGCTGAGCCGCCCCACCGCTTTGGGCACCTCCCCCGCGGCGGCGTCGATCAGCGCTTGGAGCCACCCAGCCATGCCACCGAGCAGCGCTGGGTAGCGCTCGATCAAGGCACGCGCGGCGGTGTAGTCAGAGACACTGATGAGCGCGTACGCCTGCTCCAAGAGCAAGGAGACGCTCGCGCCCGCGCCGGCCAGCGCCGAGCCTGGAGCTAAGAGCTGCTTCACGGCCTCAGCGTTGCCTTGGTAGCGCACGAGCCGCAGCCGCCGCACCGCCTGGGCGGCGCTCGGCTCAGCCCAGCTGCTCGCGCGCTTCTCTGCCCACTCAAAGCGCCGATGATCGAGCGCGTAGTCCATCGCCACCAGCTCGCCCCAGACCACCTCGGGTGAGGCGAGCTGATCGAGGCGCTCATCGCTCGGCGCGGGTGCGCCGCGCACCCGCTCGAGCCCCGCGCGGAGCCCCGCCAGCGCGGGCGCCTCGGCGCCCCCCACGGCGCGCCCAAGCTCTGCCTCGTCGGCTACCTCGTAGGCGATCACCGCGCGCACCACGACCCCCTCGGGGGAGTCGGTGCTGAGGGTCTCCACCGCCTGCTTCGCTTCCTCCAAGCGGCCGCCGAGCAGCGCCACCCGCGCCGCCAGAGCGCGCGCCTGTGGGTAGATGGCGCTGAACTTCAGCGCGCGCAGCGCCGCAGAGCGCGCCAGCTGCTCATCACCTTGCCGCACCGCGATGAAGCCGAGCCAGGTGGCGATCGCTGGGGTGCGGCTGACGCCGATGGCGTCCTTGAGCCGCTCACGGCGCTGAGCGGGATCTTCTGAGGTGAGCGCCACCACGAGCGGCGGCACCACCCGGAGCGGCGCCGGCAGCAGCTTCGCCTCTGCTTCGGTGAGCGCGTGCTCAGCGGGGGGAGCGCCCTCAGCGCCGCGCGCCGCCCAGCGCAGCAGGGCGAGCGCCTTACCGCTGGGGGTGCCGCGGGTGCGCTCAAGCGCCTGATCCATGACCGGCCCTGCTGCCTCATCCTCAAGCTCGATCAGCGCCAAGATGGCGAGGAAGATGTGCGAAGCCGCGAGCTCTGGGTCGAGCTTGGTTGCGAGCTGGTAGCGCGACAGCGCGCGCTGATCGCCAGCGAGGTCGAGCGCGGCCCCGGCCGTCAGCTGGTACATCGCGTCCTTCTCCGCGCGCTGATCCCAGCGCGAGAGCAGCGACGCCGCGCCCGCGAGATCCCCCTCCGCTACGAAGGAGGCCACCTGACCAAAAGCTAACTGCTCCTCAGGCACCTCCACGCTGCGCGCGCGCTGCACCGCGGTGTCCACCCCCGACACCTCCATCGGCGACAGCAGCGTGTTCAGCACGCGGTTCTCTAGCCACAGCCGCGCCGCGCGCTGGTTGCGCGAGTCGAGCTCAAACACCGCGTTCAGCTTCTCGTCCGTCTGGGTGAGCTCGTCGAGCTTCCCGCCGTGTAGCATCCCAGCGATCTCACTGGTCAGCGCCTCTGCCTTAGCGATGCGCTCCATCCGAGCGTGCTGGGCGTAGAAG
>CAYQAC010000280.1:0-4578 GCA_964415255.1 uncultured Polyangiaceae bacterium
CGGCGGGCACCGGCGCTGAGCACTGGCCGCTCGGCGCGTCGCTCGGGCGCTCACAGTAGTCCTGGGCGGCGCAGTCCGCGTCCGTGAGGCAGCTCTTGCCGGGGGTGGAGAGCGGATCGACGAAGCGTACGCCGCTCTCCAAATCGGAGACCAGCGCCGCGTCGATGCCGTCCCCGAGCATCTCGTGGGTGCCTATTTCCTTACCGAAGATCTCCGCGCCGCCGCGCGCGGAGGAGGGGAAGCGGAAGCGGAGCTTGGGGTAGACTGCGGCGGCGCCTGGCACCTCACCGAGCTCGCTGAGCGCCGCTTGGTCGACGCCCGGTGCTTGATACTCACCGCCGAACAGGCTCAGCACCCCAACGCTCGTCTTCTGTGGCTCAAGCTCAACCTGGTCGATGGGGAACACATCGCCGAGCAGCACCCGCTGTGCGCCGAGCCCGAGCGCCAAGAAGAACACCAGCGCCGCCACCCCCACCGCGATGCCGAACCCAGCCGTGACCAGCGGCCCTCGCGTGCGCGCTAGATCGCGGCTAAGCAGCGCCCAGAGCGCGCGCAGTGTCACTCCACCTCCTCCGCGCGCGCCACGTGAGGCGCCTGGCTGCTCTCAGCACCGTCCGGCCCAGCGCCGCTCCGCGCCGCGCCTGGCGCCTCAGCGCCGCTCAGCTCGGCGCGCTCACCGTGCTGTCCTGTCGACTGACGATGGCGCTCTCCCTGCGGCGCGGCTCCCTCTGCTGCGTTGTCGAGGATACCGGGCTCTTCACGCACCAGCTGACCGTCCTCCAGGTGCAGCGCGCGGCCCCCGAGGCGGCGCAGCCGCTCCTCATGAGTGACGATGACGAAGGTGGTGCCGAGCTCCGCGTGCAGCTCCCCGAATAAGTCGATGATGCTCTCCCCGGTTTGCCGATCCAGGTTCCCCGTCGGCTCGTCGCACAGCATCAGCTCGGGGCGCCGGAGCAGGGCGCGCGCGATGGCGACGCGCTGGCGTTGCCCCCCCGAGAGCTGACTGGGGCGATCAGCGGCGCGCGCCAAGAGCCCCACGCGCTCGAGCACTTCGTCAGCACGCCTGTCTATGTGGGGCAGCGCAGCGCCAGCGAACAGCGACGGGGCGAGCACGTTGTCCTTCACGCTCAGGTGCTCAAGCAGGTGAAACGACTGGAACACGAACCCGATGCGCTCGCCCCGCAGCGCGCTCAGCGCGCGATCTGAGAGCCTGCTCAAGTCTTGCCCGAACAGCTCGAGCTGCCCGGTGTAGGCGCGATCTAAGCCGCCGATCAGGCCGAGCAGGGTGCTCTTGCCCGAGCCGCTCGGCCCGAACAGGAGCACCACCTCCCCGGGCTGCACCTGAAAGCTGACGTTGTTCACCGCGGTGCACTCGGCGCCGCGTGCGCCGAAGCGCCGCGACACCTGGCGCGCGCGGATGATGGGGGCCCTAGCCGAGCGGGCTGGGTCGCCCACGGCGGAGCTTGGTGGAGCGCGGCGCGTCATGTCACGCCCCGGTGTCGAGCTCCGCGGCGCGCGTGAGCTCAGCCAGGATGTGCTTCAGCGCGGCTTCATCTGGGCCCTCCGCCATCAGCCGCAACTTAGGCTCCGTACCGCTCCAGCGCACCAGCACCCGGCCTTCGTCCTGGAGCTGGCGCGCGGCCGCGGCCTCCGCCGCCTTCAGGCGCTTCATGTCAGCGAGCGGGAGGCGCTTGGGGAGCCGCACGCTGACGAGCCGCTGAGGCAGGCGCTGCATCACCTGCGCGAGCTCGCTCATCGGCCGCCCCTCACGCACCAGGATGGCGAGCACCTGCAGCGCCGCGACCACGCCATCGCCGGTGGTGGCGTGATCCATGAACACCAGGTGCCCGCTCTGCTCGCCGCCGAGCGAGTAGCCGCCGCGGCGCATCGCCTCCACCACGTAGCGATCGCCGACGGCGGTGCGCAGCAACTTGCCGCCGGCGCGCTGCATGGCGTGCTCGAGGCCCAGGTTGCTCATCACGGTGGCGACCAGGGTGTTCTTCTTCAAGCGCCGCGCGGCCATCATGCGGGTGGCGCACAGGGCCATCACGGCGTCGCCGTCCACCTCCTGACCGCGCTCATCGATGACGATCAGGCGGTCCGCGTCGCCGTCTAGGGCCACGCCGAGGTGCGCCTTGCGGCGCTTGACCTCGCGCGCCGCATGCTCTGGGTGGAGCGCGCCGCAAGCCTTGTTGATGTTCTGACCGTTCGGCTTACACCCTAGGCAAAACACCTCGGCGCCGAGCTCACTGAGCACGCGCGGCGCGGCGCGGTAGGCGGCGCCGTGAGCGGCGTCCACCACGATCTTGAGGCCATCCAGCGTGAGCTCCTTGGGGAAGGTGCTCTTGGCGTAGACGATGTAACGCCCGGTCGCGTCGTCGATGCGCTGCGCGGTGCCGACGCGCGCGCCGGTCGGGCCGCCGTCGAGCTCAGCGCTGTCCAGCAGGCGCTCGATCTCGAGCTCCTCAGAGTCCGGCAGCTTGAAGCCATCCGGGCCGAACAGCTTGATGCCGTTGTCCGCGAACGGGTTGTGGCTGGCGCTGATCACCACGCCGGCGTCGGCGCGCATGCTGTGGGTGAGGTTGGCGACGGCGGGGGTGGGGATGGGGCCGCTCAGCATCACGCGGCCGCCCATCGCGCAGATCCCTGAGGCGAGCGCCGTCTCCAGCATGTAGCCGCTCTGGCGCGTGTCCTTGCCGATCACGATGCGCGGCGGCCGCGATTTGCCGCGCCCCGCCACGCGGGCGATGGCGCGCCCGAGGCGCAGGCTCAGCTCCGGCGTCATCGGGAACACGTTCGCGGGGCCGCGGACGCCGTCGGTGCCGAACAGCTTGCGCTCCGTCATGCCGCGCCCTTCACACCATCAGGTAAGCTGATGACTCCGCCCGGGGCTCGCGGGCCGCTGACGTCAGGCAAATTGACGATGGCAGGGGCCACGCGGCGCGGGCGCCGTAGGCCGTCAGGTGACTTGACGATACCGTGCAGCGTCATGCGGCGCGGGCTCACGGCGCCGCGCGGCAGCTCGTGGCAGCCGGGGAGCCTGCCCGATGCTACCGAACCCCCCCCAAAAAAACTCACGGACGCGGTGCTGCGCCGCCCTGCGTCTTGTGAGGCTTCAGTCACGGAAGTTCACGTACTGGAGGTCGAGGTCCAAATCCGCGCTCTTCAAGAGGGCGATCACCTCCTGCAAGTCGTCGCGCTTCTTGCCGGTGATGCGCACCGTGTCCTGTTGGATGGCCGCCTGCACCTTCAGCTTCTGGTCCTTGATGAGCTTGATGATCTTGGCGGCGGGCTCCTTGTCGATGCCCTCCTTCACCTCGATCACCACCTTCGAGTGGCTCTTGGCGGTGCGCTGGGGGCTGCCTGGGCTGAAGTGCTTCAAGCTGACAGAGCGCCTGACGAGCTTGTCCATCACCACGTCCCACACCGCGCGCGCGCGGTCGTCGCTGCTGGCGAACACCGTGATGCTCTTCTCGCCCTGCTCGAGGCCGGCGTCCGTGCCACGGAAGTCGTAGCGCTGCGCCACCTCCTTGCTCGCCTGGTTCAGGGCGTTCTTCACCTCGGCCCAATCTAGCTTTGAGACCACGTCGAACGACGGCATCCTGCTCCTCTCCTTGAACTAGAAAATCTGGTGTGCTGACGGACGTGCAGCTCTTTGAAGTGGTTGGCTCCATCGACCTGCTGAAAGTACGTCTTCCTGTCGATGTCTCGGCGCGCCCCAGGACGTGCCCTGGGCGCTCACAGCTCGACGGGTGGATCGCTCGGCAAGCCGAGCAGCATCGAGCGCGCCGCGCCCACCAAGTAGCTTGAGCCCGTGACCACCACGACCCCGCGTGAGCCCACCGCGGCGCGGGCCATGGTGAGCGCTTCGCCCACCGAACTTGCCACGTCGCCGCTGAACTGAGCGGCGATCTCGTGGGGATCCACCGCGCCCGGCACCGGAGGCGCCACGAACACCCGATGCCCCGCCGTGGACTCCAGGCGCCGCATCATGGCTCGCCAGTTTTTGCGCGTGACCGCGCCGAACACCAGCGCCACCTCGCGCCGCGACTCAATCTCCCCGAGCGCGCTCGGATCGAGCACGTGGCTCAAGGCCACGGTGGCGTCCGGGTTATGCGCGCAATCAAGCAAGGTGAGGTCCTGATTGCCGCGGTGGAGCAGCTCGTTTCGGCCTGGCCACTGGGTGGCTTCAATGCCCTTGAGCAGCGCCTGGGTGTCAACGCCGAGTTCGCGCGCGATGGTGTTGGCCACCGCCAGGTTGGTGCCGAACATCGCCAGCCGGGGGTAGGCGATGCGCGCGCCCGGGGTGGGCTCTGCCGGGCCGAGCTCAAGCACTTCGGCGCCCACCTCCAAGGTGCGCTGATCCACCTTGAGCTTCGCGTCGGGGTGTAGTCGTCCAAGCACGATCTTGGAGTCCGTTTTGATGATGGTGGCCTTCTCGTGGGCGATCTCCCTGAGCGAGTCGCCGAGGTACTCCATGTGATCGAAGGCGACCCGGGTGATGGCGGCGACCCGCGGCGGCGGGAGCACGTTGGTGGCGTCGAGCCGCCCGCCGAGGCCGACCTCGACGACCTCGGC
>CAYQAC010000281.1:0-4482 GCA_964415255.1 uncultured Polyangiaceae bacterium
GGCGGTGCAGCGGGCACTGGTGGCACAGCGGGCACCGCCAGTGCCCGCTGCACCGCCAGTGCCCGCTGCGCCGCCAGTGCCCGCGGTCGCGCCGCTGCCACCTGAGCCGCCTGTGCCGCCCATCGCGCCGCTGCCGCCCGTCGCGCCGCTGCCGCCCATCGCGCCGCTGCCGCCTGTTGCGCCGCTACCAGCTGATCCGCCTGTGCCAGCGACCGCACCGGTGCCTGCGCCGCCAGTGGGCGGCTCCGGTTGTGGGTTCAGCGAACAGGCGCTGAACACCCCCAACCACACGAGCCAGGTGAGCCGCTTCATCAGGGAGCCAAGTGTACCACGTGGCATGCCATCAGCTAGCGCTGTGCCATGCTCGCGTTTGCCCAACCGCCCAAAGGCTGCGCCACAAGTGGCCCAGATGGCACAATTGGCACAAACCGAGATCTCAACCGCTCAGGGCGTCGGCAGGGCACCCTTCACCGGCCTCTAGGCCGGCATCCCCCGGCTCACCACCCGTGCCAGCTGAGCCAGCCGTGCCACCTGACCCAGCCATGCCGCCCGCGCCGGCTCCGCCGACCCCACCTGACCCAGCCACTCCACCCGAGCCGGGGGTCCCGCCGGTGCCCGCACCAGCAGCCCCTGCTACGCCGGAATCCACCTGAGTGTGCGGCGAACCAGCCCCGCTGCCGCCCGAGCCGTCAACGCTCTCCCCGCCCGCGCCGCCCCGGTCGCCTGCGTCCTCTTGGAACGAGCTGCCACCCGCGCCTCGATCGACGCCCTCCACCGGGGGCTCCGGCTGGGGGTTCAGCCCGCATGCCACGGCCCAACCCAGCCCCAAGACCAGGCTCACCCCACGCGCGAAATGCCCAAACACCGCCATCCCACTCGGGAGCCTAGCAAACTTCTTGCCAGCTCCCTACCAGCCCAACCGAGCGGCTCGCGGAGCGACTTGCTCGCCGCTCACCGCGAGTGCCAGCTCAGGTCGTCCGGTGACAGGACGCCGCGCGCAGGCTGCCCGAGGGGCGACCCAACCCCCAAAAGAAAGAGCGCGCTCTCGAGGTCGGCGCGCTGCGGAGCAACCTAGTGGCTCTAGTCGCTCCTGCGCTTGAGCTCACGGGCGACGCGCAGCAGCTCAAGCAACGGCTCCACGTCGCCGCTCGTGAGGCCATGGCGCGCTTGCGCGAGTGTTGTTTCCATCGCCTGGAGGGCGCCGAGCAGCTCAGCGCTGTTGGCGGTGAAGATGTCACGCCAGATCGCCTCTGGCCCCCCGGCGACGCGCGTCGCCCCTTCAAAGGCGGGTCCTGCAAACTGCTCAGCGCCGCCTGCGACCGCCACCAAGGCGCTCGCCACCACCTGGGTCAGGTGGCTGGTCAGCGCCACCTGACGATCATGATGCTCCGCGCTCACTCGCACTGGGACCGCGCCGAGCGTCGCCACCAGCCGCTCCACCAGAGCCACTGACCGCGCGCTGGAGCGCGGCGCCCGGCAGATGAACCAAGACCTCCCTTGGAACAAGGTCGCCGTCGCGTGCTCAAAGCCGCCCCGCTCACGCCCGGCCATGGGGTGCCCCCCAACGAAGCCCGTGAGCGCGCTCTCCGCTCGGCTATTCGTCAGCTCCACTGGCGCACTGAGCGCTCCCTCCGCGGGACCACTCGTCAGCTCCCCTGACGCACTGAGTGCTCCCTCGGCTGAGCCGCCGCTCGTCATATTAACTGACGAACTGTGAGCCGCCTGCAAGCGCTCCACCGTCCGCTCGATGGAGCGCTTCGCGGAGCCGCAGTCGGTCACCACCGCGCTCACCGTCATGAGCGATGGAAGCAGCGCCTCCGTCACCGAGATGGGCGTCGCCAAGATGATGAGCCGCGCCGCCTCACACAGCTGCGTCAGCTCCGCGCTGGGTGAGACCGCCCAGCGCTCGAACACCCCCGGTGGCCCCTCAGGGGTGACGTCGGCGCCCCACAGTGGGCCGACGCCCGCTTCACGCAGCGCGAGCGCCACCGAGCCACCAACTAACCCCACCCCGACCACCAGCACCGGCCCCGCGATGCTGCTGTTGTCTCCAGCGCCAAGCGCTGGCGAGGTCATCGCCGTACGGCTTCCCCGATCGCGCAGAGCTTGTTCGCGAGCTCCACCGCCTCTTGCCAGCCCAAGGTGGCGGGCTGTGTCGCGGGCACGTTGGGTGGCCCTGCCCACACCCGCAGCACCACCCCGTCAGCACCAGCGCCGATCGCCGCGCAGGCCACCGCAGCGCAGTAGCGCGCGCGCTGCGCGATGGTGGGCACGTCGACCAAAATCGGCAGGTGGGTGCGCAGCTTCGCCCGCGCGATCGCCGCCACCTCCAAAGTGCGCGCGCCGTTCGGGTACTCCCCACCGGCCTCCACCAGCACCACGCTCTGGCTGAGCGCCAGCTGCCGCTCAGCGGCGCCGATCCACTTGTTCGCACCCCAGCTTGGCTCTCGCACCACGAACTGCACCGGCCACTTAGGTGACTCGGGCGTGGCGTGCAGGCTGATCCAGGGGAGCGCGCCGAGCGCGTCAGGCACACGGCGCTCGCGGCTCACCGCAGCATCGAACGGCCGCCCCGCGGCGAGGGCGTAGGGCAAGCTGGACGGCGCATCATCGCCGTTTGTCTCTGGGAGGCCGATTGGCTCGAGCGCGATCCAGGGGCGCTCCCCGCCGATGCTGCCAAAGTCGCCGCTCACCACCGTGGAGCGGCCGCGGAAGCGACGTGAAGCGAGGCGATAGGGCTCGCTGACGCGCACCACCTCCGCCACCGCCTCGAGCTCACGCACGATGGCCACGTCCTCGTCCGTGACGCGCCCCACCACGCCAAGCAGCGTCTGGTTCTGGCCACTCGAGCGGTGGACATCAAACTTCCCCTCAGCCAGGTGGGCTATCACCGCCTCAACGGCGGATTCGGGCGCCTCGGCTTCCATCACGACGATCATCGGACTTGGCAGCGTACCAGGAACTCAGGGCTCCTCAGCGCCAAAACGCAGCGGCGCTCCTTCCCCAGCACAGCACCGGCAGCGCTCACCACGTGACGACCCCCGGGCCGAATCGCCGCCAGAAACCAGCCCCTCCGCTCACGTTCCGCGCTAACCTACCCCCCCCGGCCTGAAGGACTCCGTGAGCGACCCAACCCCCGACCCACTGATCGACACCCTCGTAGCCGATCGCTACCGCGTCGTGCGGCGCCTCGGTGAAGGTGGCATGGGCGAGGTGTACCTCGCGATGCACGAGGCCATCGAGAAGAAGGTGGCGCTCAAGGTGCTGCGCCCGGAGTTCTCCCAGAAGGCGGACATCGTCACCCGCTTCCAACAGGAGGCGATCAGCGCCTCGCGCATCAAGCACCCGAACGTGCTCGAAATCTTTGATTTCGGGCAGCTTGAGACGGGCGCCTTCTACCTGGCCATGGAGTTCCTGGAGGGGCACGACCTCGCAGATGAGCTCCAGCGCCTGCACGTGATGCCGCCCGCGGACGGCGTGCGCATCGCCCTGCAAATCTGCCGCGCGCTCGCGGCGGCTCACAAGCAGGGCGTCGTGCATCGCGACATGAAGCCGGAGAACGTCTTCCTTCAGCGCGTCGCGGACGGCGAAGAGATCGTCAAAATCGTAGATTTTGGCATCGCGCAGCTGCGCACCACGGAGGAAGCAGAGAAGCAGCAGCCGACGCGCCGGCGCCTCACCAAGACGGGCATGATCTTCGGGACGCCGGAGTACATGTCGCCCGAGCAGGCAGCAGGCAAGAAGGCTGACCAACGCGTGGATATCTACGCCACCGGGATCATCATGTACGAGATGTTCACCGGAGCGGTGCCGTTCACCGGTGAGACTTTCATGGCGGTGCTGGCGGCGCACTTGAACGACACGCCGCCACCCATGCGCGCCCTGGTGCCCGATTTAGCCATCTCGCCGGAGCTTGAGGCGGTGGTGATGCGCGCGCTGGAGAAGAAGCCTGACGCGCGCTTCCAAACCATGAACGAGGTGATGCAGGCGGTCCTGGGGACACCTGAAGCCGCCGGCATGGGGCCCGCCACGCGTCAGCTCAGTGACCCGGCGCTCAGTGTGCTGGCGGGCACCTACCAACCAGGTCAGCCGCCAGGCGCGGTCACAGGGCACCAATTTGGCGCGCCGGGTGGAGCACCAGGGCCGCAAACCGCAGCTCAGTTCGGGCCCGGCGCGGCTGACGCGAGCGGCTCCTACTCACCCCCCACGGCGATCTCACCGGGTGGCTATGGGCCCCCGAGCGTGGTGCCGCCTTACCCAGGGCACAGCACCCAGGGCCAGTTCAGCGCTCACGAGCGCGCTGAGACGCGCCTCGACGCCAGCACCACGCAGCCCCCTGAGCGTCAACGCTCGAAGCTAGGCTGGGTGGTCGGCGGTGGCTTGCTCCTCACGGCAGCGGCGGTGGGTGCCGTGGTGGTGCTCCCCAAGCTCACCGCAACTGAGGGCCCCGTCGTGGCCGAGCAGCCGAGCGCCACCGCAGCG
>CAYQAC010000282.1:0-4375 GCA_964415255.1 uncultured Polyangiaceae bacterium
AAGCTGAACTCCGGCAGCACCTGCATGCCTACCTCCGACGCGAACACCGTCACCACGCTGAAGTTGGTCGGCTCGGCGGCGCCTGCATCTGGCTCCACACAGCCGTTGATGATCGCGATGCAGTCCGTGTCGGTCGGCTGGTACTGCCAGCTTGGGCGCCAGTTGAAGCTGTTCGTCCAGCTGATGGTCTCGGTGATGCTGAGCGTGCCCGCCAGCGTGAGCGACACCTGGTGCTTGCTGAACATGCTGGTGCTCAGCTGATCAGAGACCGCGGTGAGGCCGCTCGGCGTGATGCGGCTGCGCTCGAAGTCCCCGTTCACCGGCGTGGTGGCCTTGGTGAGCGTGTGGCTGTACCCAGCGGCGCCGGTGAGCGTGAAGGTCTGCAGCGCGTCCGCGCTGGAGCCGAGCAGGGGCACTGACTGACCCAAGGACAGCGAGGTGCCGAGGCCCAAGATGCGCCCAGTGTTGGCGCTGATTTTAGAGGTGGGGAAGGTGAGCACCGGCAGCGACAGGCTGAGGCTGGTGGCGAAATCCCCGTCCTGCATCAGCATGCGGTTATACCCAGCTTGGAGCCGCGCGTCCGACAGCGACCACTCCCCCTCGCGCGTGGTGTAGTTGCTGTTGGTGAACTCACGTGACGCGCCGATTTCGCCGCTCACCGACAAGCTCCACCGCTCCTCCGAGAGGATCTTGTAGGCCGGCCGCAGCGCGAAGCTCATGTCGTAGGTTGGGTCGACGCTCTGACGATCTTGACCGATCCCCACGGTGTCCATGGTCGCGCTGTGGTCCCACATGAGCGCTAAGCTCCACGGCACCGGCTTTGGCTTGGAGGGCTCATCTGGCTCCTCCTCCACCCCGGCGTCTGAGGGCGACCCCTCCCCAGGCACGACATCCGCACCGCCGCCGAGCGAGAACTCGGCGTCTTGAGCCAGCGCGGCCAAGGGGGTGAGCGTGGCGAGGGTGAAGGCGAGTCCTAAGGTGAGGCGCTTCATGCTGGGCTCCGGGGGGCTCTTGACTCTCGAAGGAGGGGGCGAAGGCGAACGTGCCAGGAATCACCCCTAGCCGCGCCACGGGACTGACACAGGATCGGGCCTGATGTCAATCCGGCCACGCGGCCTACAGACGACTGTATCACCGCCACGTTTGCATGAATCGTTCCCAACCCCCAAAACCCGTAACTATTCGATATTAATGACTTTTGCACTGGGCCCCTGACCTCGCCTTGTCAGTTTGTTCAGCGCACGCTGTCGCGATCCTAACGCCTGCCCGAGCGGTGAGGCCGACGAGCTCCTTTTCAGGGCTGGGCTCCGTTGGTGTCCTTGGCGGCCCTGTGATAGCTGAGCCGGGCGTGATGGATGACCTGAGCCTCCCGGCGAGTGAGATCACCGCGCTCCTCGGCCGCGGCACCCACTTTGAGGGGAAGCTGCATTTTGCTGGGCGCGTCCGCATTGATGGCAGCTTCCGTGGCCGCATCGACAGCGAAGATTTGCTGATCATCGGTGAGGGGGCGAGCGTGGAGGGGGAAATCCACGTATCCCAGCTGATCATCCGGGGCGGCCGGGTGGACGCTCAGGTGCGCGCGTCGCGCTCCATTGAGCTGTACGTCCCCGCTCAGGTGACGGGCAGCCTGCACGCGCCGGAGATCTTCATGGATAAGGGCGTGCAGTTCAGCGGCTCCTGCACCATGGCGCCGCTCGACGCCCCCACGGCGGATCCAGAAGCCAGCCTGAGCCAGCGCTGAGCGTCACGGCGCGCCCTGGGGGAGCCAGCCCAACGAACGCTCGGACGAGCGCGCTCGTCGTGGCCCCAGCGCTCGACGCCCCGCACCAGTTTGCGATGGCGCACCTCGGTCGGGCTGCCGCTTGGTGGCACCCACAGGTCCCACCCGGGAAGCTACCTGCTTACCCTGGCGTACCCCCCCAAGCGCCATCGGGGTGTGCCCCCGCCACGACGCCTCTCAGTTCACAGTCCCTCTTATTTTCAGGCTCATCTAGCGAGCCACGCCTCCCTCTTTAACTCCGCCTAGCTCCTGGGGCCTGTGTCATGACGTTCTCAAGCTGGTTTTTTTGGGGGTTGGTAGCGCTAGCCACCGCCCCCGGGCGCCCGCCGCAGTCCCTGGCACGCTAACTGCTTCAGCCCCACCGAACTGCCTCAGGGGCGCAGCATGCTGCGCCCCTACAGGGTACGCACCTCGAACCCTCCCCCTTGGGTAGGGGCGGGTTTCAAACCCGCCCGCTCATTCAGTCAGTCACCGGAACCCCCGAAGGAGAGTCCCCATGATCTGCACCCGCCGCACGCTGCTCGCCAGCACCGCCCTCATCGCGCTTGGCTTCGCCTCCCCTGCCCTGGCTGAGTCTGAGGGGGAGCGCCTGAAGAAGCGCGGCAAGTCCGAGCGCTACGAGCGCCTGACTGATCGCAGCAAAATCAAGGCAGGCTGCGCGAAGATCGCGGTGAAGGCGCAGCCGGACGTGGTGGAGAAGGTGGCGAAGGATTTTAAGAACTACGCCCGCTTCATCTCCAAGTTCAAGAAGGCGCGCGTGGTGGGTAAAGAGGGCGACAGCACCTTGGTGTACCTCTCAGTGCCCATCCTCCACGGCGCCGCGAACATCTGGGCGGTGGTGAAGTTTGGCCCCACGCGCACGGAGGGCGACTCGCGCGTGATTGAAGGGCGCATGACGGAGGGCAACGTCAAGCGCTTGGACGCGCTCTGGCGCATCACCCCGATCGACGATGAGTACACCCAGCTCGACTGTGAGCTGTTGATCGAGCCCAAGATCCCAGCGCCCGGCAGCGTGGTCACGGGGGAGGTCGCTTACGCCGCGGACGAGGCCGTCACCGGCGCCGCGAAGCGCGCCGTCAGCCAACAGCGCAAGGCCGATCGCAAGAAGAAGCGCAAAGCGAAGTAGGCTCTCGGCGTGCGCCGGCTCACCCACCTCTTCGCGCTGCTCGCCCTCACCGGCTGCGGTAAGTCGCCCGCGCCCGCTGAGCCCTCGAGCGCCACAGCGAGCGTCACGGCCTCCGCGAGCGCTCAGGCCTCTGCAGCGCCCTCCGCTGAGCCCACCGCCGCGCTGCTTGAGCCGGGCTGCTATGACGACGCGACGCTCGACGAGGAGCCAAGAGCGGCGCTGAGCGCCCTGGGCCGCGCCTGCGCCCCTGGCATGAAGCCCGCCCTGAAGGCGCCCGCGCAGCTCACGCTGGAGGCCGGGCGCGGCCAGCTGAAGCTGCCGCTATCGTCGCTCGAACAGTGTTTCCGCGCGGCAGTGGTCGCCCCCAGCGCGCGCGCCGTCTCGCTCACGGCGCGGGGGCCGAGCGGCGCCGAGCTCAGCACGGTGCGCCTCACGGCCCCCTTCGCCGTGCTGAGCCTGGAGGGCCCGGTGTGCCCCGGAGAAGCTGGCGAGCACCAGCTCACGCTCCAAACCGAGCCGAGCATCGCCACCGCCTGGGTACAGGTGTGGCTCGGCGAGTGAGCCGTCAGGTGCACGGACTTTATTCGCTTTCAGGCGAGTGATCCGTCAGGTTGGCTGACCTACGTCGCCGCTGAGCCGTCAGGACGGACTGCTTTGCTGCGGACGAGTGAGCCGTCAGGTGCACGGACTGTTTTGCCGTAGGCGAGTCAGGCGCCGCGCGGCTCGCGCTTGTGGCGGAGAAAACAGCAAACCTGTCCAACCCCCAAACCAGCCAACCGCTCGGGGCCCTGAAGCGCCTGGGACACTGCGCAGGCTTGGTGGTGGCTCTGCGCCGTAACGGCGCTGCGTCGAACGATGCGCGGCGAACGGCGAACGTCAGCTTGGCTCACCACGGCTCAGTCGTCTTTGAAGCGCTTGAGGAGCGCCGCGTAGCGCTTGTCTGTGCGGAGCTTGGAGAACTCGCTCTGGGTGCGAGAGCGGCTGATCCACGACGCGAGCGAGTAGTGCGTGCGGAGAAAGCGCGGGCGCCGCAGCGCCTTGGCGGTGACGAGCGTCTTCTCGAAGTAGGCGACGCACTGGTCTAGATCGTTCTCACGACAGTGAGCGCGCGCCGAGTTGTAGTAGACGCCCGCGTCGTCGAACTCCTTCTCAGCGGCCTTCAGGTGGATGAGCGCGCTCTTGCCGTCCTTCTTGCGCAGGTAAGCGTTGGCGAGGCCGGCGCGGAGGTAATAGTGCTCATACTCCGAGAGCTTGCAGCCGTCGTCGTGGAGCTTCAGCGCCTCCGTGTAGAACACGATGGACTCATCCGCGGCCTCAATCAGCTTGGTGCTGCCGTAGAGCGCGGCGTCCCCTTGCCACACCCTCACGCTGGCGCTGTGGGGGTGCTTGGTGGCGAGGGCGGTTAACAGCGTCTTGGCCTCTGGGTAGCGCTTGTCGTCGCACTCCCGCTGCGCGAGCCTGAACTCGCC
>CAYQAC010000283.1:0-3229 GCA_964415255.1 uncultured Polyangiaceae bacterium
CCAGCAGCTGCCCATTGAGGGGGTCCAGTTCCACCCCGAGTCGATCCTCACGGAGCACGGCCTCGCCCTGCTTGAGAACTGGCTCGGAGCCCTGTGAGCACTTCACCGGGCTGGGTCACGGCGCGCTCGCGGGCGGCGGTCTTCATCGGCGCGGCGGCGCGTCCCGGATCGGCTGCGCGTAGCAGGCTGGCCTCGCCAAGGTCTCGAGGGGTGGTCGCAGTGCAGGTTTTGGGGGTTGGGCACCTCGCTACCCTGACGTCAGGGCACCGCGGAGCCGGGCGGTGACGGACATCCGCTTCGAGGGTGCGCTGGCAGCGCTAGAGGCGGGGCCGCTGCCTGAAGGCTTGGTCGAGGCGGTGTTCTCAGCGGTGCTGGCCGGCGCCTGGACCGAGGCACAAATCGCCGGCTTCCTCATCGCGCTGCGGCAGCACCCCACCACCCACGCGGTGCTCACCGAGGCAGCGCGCGCGCTGCGCGCCGCGATGGTCGAGGTGCCGCACCAGCACCCCAAGGTGCTCGACACCTGCGGCACCGGCGGTGATGGTCAGGCGACCCTGAACTTATCCACCGGGGCGGCGATCATCGCCGCCGCGCACGGCGTGGTGGTGGCCAAGCACGGTAACCGCGCCGTCTCCAGCCGCTCGGGGAGCGCCGACGTGCTCGAGGCGCTGGGCGTCTCCTTCCCTGAGAGCGCCGAGCACGCCGCGCGGCAGCTGAGCGAGCTGGGGCTCGCCTTCTTGATGGCGCCGGTGCACCACCCAGCGATGCGCTTCGTGGCTCCGGTGCGGCGCGCGCTCGGGGTGCGCACCTTGTTCAACTGCCTGGGCCCGCTCGCCAACCCCGCGCGCGCCACCCACCAGCTGCTCGGCGCTTACAGCGAGGAGCTGCTGCCGACGCTCGCGGCGGCGCTCCTGGAGCTCGGCGTGGAGCGCGCCTGGGTAGTACGTAGCGCTGACGGCTTGGATGAGCTGAGTCCCTTCACCACGACGCAGGTGTGTGAGCTCCACCACGGTGAGGTGCGCCGGCTCGAGGTGCACCCGCGCGACTTCGGGCTGCCGGAGAGCGCTCCCGGCGCCTTGGCGGGCGGCGACGCCGAGTTCAACGCCGCGGCGCTCCGCGCGGTGCTGAGCGGCGCGCCGCACCCGGCGCGCACGGGCTTCCTGTTGAACGCGGCCGCGGCGCTGGTGGTGGCGGAGGAGCTGTCGCCGCCGGAGGCGGCGCGCCGCGCGGCGGAGCTGGTGGACACCGGCGCCGCCCTGGCGCTGCTTGAGCGCTGGCGCGAGGCGGGGGCGAAGTGAGGCGTCCTCGCGCGAGCACCGCGGACACCTGCAGGAACAGGCCGATGAGCGCGATGGGGGCCAGGTGACGGGCGCCGCGAAGCCAACTGAGGGCGTGCTGACGGCGATCCTCGCGTACAAGCGCGAGGAAATCGCCGCCCTGCGCGCGCAAGGTCCGGCGCCCGAGCTGGGGTTCGCGCCGCGCAGCTTCCCGCTCCAGCCGCGGTCCCGTTCGCCGCTGTCAGGGACGGAGCTGGGTGGCTCAGCGCCAAACCCAGAGGACGCTCACGCCGCCTCTGCCGTGCGCGCTCCGCTCCAACTGATCTGCGAGATCAAGCGCCGCTCACCCTCCAGCGGCGCGCTCGACACCACCCTCAGCGTCGCCGAGCGCGCCGCGCGCTACGCCTCGGCCGGCGCTGATCTGCTCAGCGTGCTGACTGACGCGCGCTCCTTCGGAGGCTCGTTCGAGCACCTGACGGAGGCGCGGCGCGCCTGTGAGCTGCCGATCCTGTGTAAAGAGTTCATCTTGGATCCGGTGCAGCTTGAGCACGCGGCCCGCGCGGGCGCCGACGCGGTGCTCTTGATCGTGCGCTGCCTCGGCCCGGCGCTCCGCTCGCTGCACCAGGCGGCGACGGCCCTACGGCTCACGCCGCTGGTCGAGGTGACCACGGAGGCGGAGGCGGCGCAGGCGCTCGCGGCGGGCGCGCGGTGGATCGGTGTCAACGCGCGTGATCTCGACACCCTGGAGATGGACCTGCCGCGCGCCGAGCGGGTGCTCGCTGCGCTGCCGCCGCACATCGTCACCGCCCAGCTGAGCGGCCTCAGCACCCCGCAGGCGGTGGCGCGCGTCGCTGAGAGTCGCGCCGACGCGGCGCTGATCGGCACCGCGCTGATGCGTGAGGCAGATCCTGCGCCGCTGCTCCGCGCGCTGCGCGCCGCGGCGGGTTGAGGGCGCTCACGTCACTCAAACTCGCCCACATCGCGGCGGCTCGTTAGGCTGGGGGCATGGACACGGGTGCCCTGGTCGACGTGTACCTGAGCCACCTGGCGGTGGAGCGGGCGCTCAGCCGCCACACCATCGCCGCCTACGGACGCGACCTGAACAAGTGGTGTGAGTTCGTGAGCGGGCGCGCCCTGAGCGACCTGGCGCAAGGCGACGCGGAGCTGGTCGCAGCATGGCAGCGTGAGCTCAGCCTCGCGGGGCTGAGCGCCCGGAGCTCGGCGCGTCACCTCTCGGCGCTGCGCGGCTTGGTCCGCTTCGGGATCCGTGAAGGGCTACTCGACCGCGACTTCACGGCGCGCCTAGCGCGCCCCAAGGTGCGCCAGCGGCTACCCCAGCCGCTCTCGGAGCATGAGCTGCGCGCCTTGCTCGA
Organism: uncultured Polyangiaceae bacterium; assembly: GCA_964415255.1. Lineage (GTDB taxonomy): Bacteria > Myxococcota_A > Polyangia > Polyangiales > Polyangiaceae > JAHBVY01. The sequence goes on from CAYQAC010000283.1 coordinate 2,651, forward strand.
CGCTCCATCCGAGGACACCCGAGCGGGCCTGCGTGACCGCGCCATGCTGGCGCTCACCTACGCCGCGGGGCTGCGGGTGAGCGAGCTGGTGCACCTGCAGCTCACCGATCTGGATCTCCAGCGTGGGGTGGTGAGCGCGCTCGGAAAAGGCGAGAAGCGGCGCCTAGTGCCCATCGCCGGGCTGGCGCTAGACCGGCTGGAGCAGCACCTCCTGGCGCGACCCAACCCCCAAAAGAAGAGCTCACAGTTAAAAAACTGGGTGTTCCCCTCGCCTCGCGGCGGGGCCCTCACGCGCCAGGCGTTCTGGAAGATCGTGCGCCGCCACGCGCTGGCGGCCGGCCTCGCGATGCGCGTGCACCCGCACCAGCTCCGGCACTCGTTCGCGACCCACCTGCTGGAGGGCGGTGCGGATCTACGCAGCGTGCAGACCCTGCTCGGCCACGCGGACATCTCGACCACCGAGATTTACACCCACATCACCCGCGACCACGTCCGGGCAGCCCACCGGCGAAGCCACCCGCGCGGCTAGCTTTCGCCTTCAGCCCCCTGCGACAAAGTGGTACTCGGGGGCTTGGATGC
>CAYQAC010000283.1:3239-4331 GCA_964415255.1 uncultured Polyangiaceae bacterium
CAACAAGACGCAGCCTTCTGTGTCGTGGAGCCCACGGCGGTGGAGACCCCAGTGCTGGTGGAGGTGCCGCACGCGGGGCTGTCCGCCTTAGCGACGGAGCTGGCCACGCTGGCCGCGCCGGCCTCTGCCCTGGCTCGCGACGCTGATTTGTACGTCGACGAACTCTACGCGGACGCCCCAGCCGAGGGCGCCACCCTGATCTTCTCGCGGGTCAGCCGCTACGTGTGCGACCTGAACCGCGCCGTGAGCGATCTCGACACCCTGGCCACGCGTGATCTGCCCACCCGTGGCCCCGTCACCCCAGCGCCGCACGGCCTGGTCTGGCGCAGCACCACCGACGGCGCCCCCGCCCTGCATCGCCCGCTCAGCCGCGAGCAAGTGGAGGCGCGCCTGGTGCGCCTGTACCGCCCGTATCACGAGCAAGTGGGGCAGCTGCTTGAGCGCAAGCGGCGGCGCTTTGGCTACGCCATCTTGGTGTGTGGTCACTCGATGCCAAGCCGTGGCCGACCCGACGCGCTGGGTCAAAGCGTGGAGCGCGCCGACGTGGTGCCGGGCAGCCGCGGGCACACCAGCGCGGACCGGCGGGTGATCGAGGTGCCCGCGCTGCAAGCGCGCGAGCTCGGCTGGACGGTGGCCCACGACGAGCCCTACAAGGGCGGGTTCAGCACCGGCCACTATGGGCGTCCGCGGCAAGGGCTCCACGCGGTGCAGATCGAGTTAGCCCGGCGGCTCTACATGGACGAGCAGAGCCTCGCCAAAAAACCTAATGATTTCAATAAGACACGCGACTACTGCCGGAGGGTGGTGGCGCGCCTCGGGGCGCTCACGCTAGCATGAGGCCCGTGAGCCAGCGCGGGCCCTCCGCGCGCTGGCCCGTCCTTCAAAGGCCCCCGTGTCCCCCGCACCCCGCACGATGACGGCTGATCCTCCCCCAAGCCCGGGGCTAGTCCCCCGGTCTGGCACCCACCCCGCCGTGCGGGTGCCGGAGAAGCCGCTGCTCGCCTCGGACGCGCTGCGTGAAGATCTAGCGCCAGCCGAGCCAGCACGGCGACGAGCGTGGCCCACAGCCGCACCTCACGACGCGCTGGCTCG
>CAYQAC010000284.1:0-4301 GCA_964415255.1 uncultured Polyangiaceae bacterium
GCGACATAGGCGGCCGTATACCACAATCGGGCGCCCTGCTCAGCGCCTCAAGCGGCGCCCTGCTCGGCGCCTCAAGTGGCGCTTGGCCGGCGCACGGCGCCCTACTCGGCGCCTCAAGCGGCGCACGGCGCTTGGCCGGCGACTAGGCGCCCCGTCGGCAACTAGGTGCCTAGGCGCCGCGGAGGCTGCTCACGCCAGCTTGGTGCACCTTCCCTGGGAGCCGGCGACCCACCACGGCCTCCGCCACCTGGCCGGCCTCCACCAGGCGCTCGAGGTCGATGCCGGTCTCCACGCCCATGCCGCTCAGCATGTACACGAGGTCCTCCGTGGCGAGGTTCCCGGCGGCGCCGGGAGCGTACGGGCAGCCGCCCAGGCCAGCGACGGAGGCGTCGAAATGACGGAAGCCGAGATCGAGCCCGACCAGCGCGTTGGCCAGCGCCGTGCCGCGGGTGTCGTGCAGGTGCAGCGCGAGTTTATCTTGTGGGAATTCGCTGAGGAACAGCTTGCCCAAGGTGCGCGTCTGGAGCGGCGTGCCGACGCCGATGGTGTCCCCCAGCGACACCTGATAGCAGCCCATCTCCAAGAGCTGCCTGGTGATGCTCAGGGCGCGCGCAGGATCGACCGCGCCTTCATACGGGCAGCCCCACACGGTGGACACGTAGGCGCGCACCCGCATGCCGCCTTCGAGCGCCGAGCTGACCACCTCACGGAAGGTGCGGAGCGACGCCTCCGTGGACTTGTTGGTGTTCTTCTGGTTGTGCGTCTCGCTCGCCGACATGAACACGGCGATCTCTTGGAGGCCGGAGGCGAGGGCGCGCTCCAGGCCACGCGCGTTGGGGCACAGCGCGCTGAAGGTGACGCCAGGCGGCGCCGACAGCAGCGGCAGCAGCTCGTCGGCGTCGGCGAGCTGGGGGATCCAGCGAGGGGACACGAAGCTCGTGACCTCCACACGCTCAAGCCCCGCCTTGACCAGCGCCTCGATCAGCCGGACCTTGGCGGCCGTGGCGATGGGCGCGGCCTCGTTCTGGAGGCCATCACGCGGTGAGACCTCGTACACGGAGACACGGTCGGGGAGGGCGTCGAGCATCGGACCCTGGCGGATCTACCCCGTGCTCGGGCTGGTGTCACCGGCTTAGCGCGCTGTGTCACCCGCGCTGGGCGAGGCAGGTTGGGAGCTAGCAGCTCTGAGGGCGCCTAAGCGGTCGCGGCCAAGGCGCTGGGGCAGCCTCAAGGCTCAGGGGCCGCCTCAGGCCTCACGCAGCCGCAGCTGGCGCGCGCTTGGCTCGCTCCGGAACTCGATGGGGTACTCGCCCGTCCAGCAGGCGTGGCAGAAGTGAGCGGTGGGCTCGGTGGGCTCAGCCAGCGGCAGGCGCCGTCCCGGCGTGCCCTGCCCGTTCTCAGGGGTGCTCGGCACCGTCGCCCGCTCCACGGCGCTCACCATCCCCTGGAGGGAAATGTAAGCCAGGCTGTCGCTCGTGATGTAGCTGTTGATCTCAGCGGTGGTGTGGTTGGAGGCGATCAGCTCGCTGCGCGTGGGGGTGTCGATGCCGTAGTAACAAGGCCAGCTGTTCGGCGGGCTCGAGATGCGAAAATGCACCTCGCGCGCGCCGGCGTCGCGGATGAGCTTCACTATTTTACGACTGGTCGTCCCCCTGACGATGGAGTCATCCACCACCACCACGCGCTTGCCCTTCAAGGTGCGGGAGATGGCGCTGAGCTTCAGCTTCACGCCAAAATGGCGGATCCGCTGCTCCGGCTCGATGAAGGTGCGCCCAATGTAGTGGCTGCGCACCAGGCCCATCTCAAACGGGATCCCTGACTGCTCCGAGTACCCGATGGTGGCGGGGACGCCGGAGTCCGGCACCGGGATCACCACGTCCGCCTCCACGGGGTGCTCCGCCGCCAGCACGCGGCCGAGCTGCTTGCGCACCTCATACACGCTGGCGCCCTCGATGGTGGAGTCAGGGCGCGCGAAGTACACGTACTCGAACAAGCAGTGCTTGCGCTCCGCGCGCGGGAAAGGGAACGAGCTCTCGACGCCGCGCGCGGTGACAACCACCATCTCCCCCGGTTCGATCTCGCGCTCGAACTCAGCGCCGATCAGATCGAAGCTGGTCGACTCGCTGGCGATCACCACCGCACCGGGCTGGCGCCGGAAGCGACCCATGCAGAGCGGGCGGATCCCCCGTGGGTCGCGCGCGGCGACCAACGTGTCGTGGCTCAAGGCGAGCAGCGAGTAGGCGCCCTCGACGCGCGACAGCGCGTCAGCCAGGCGGTCGGGCATGTGGCGCTGCGTGCTCTTGGCGATCAAGTGGACGATGACCTCGGTGTCACTTGCCGCCTGGAAAATAGACCCAGAGGCCTCGAGCTGCTCTCGCAGCTGCTGGGCGTTGGTCAGGTTGCCGTTGTGTCCAATGGCGATCGAGCCGCGGGAGTACTCGACCGCGATGGGCTGCGCGTTCTTCAGGTGGGAGCCGCCCGCCGTGGAGTAGCGCACGTGGCCGATGGCCGCCTCGCCCAAGAGGTGCGAGAGCTGCTCCTGCGAGAAGACATCGATCACGTGGCCCATCGCCCGGTGCGTGTACAGCTGAGCGCCATCGGTCGTGACGATGCCGGCGCTCTCCTGGCCACGGTGCTGCAGCGAGTGGAGCCCCAGGTAGGTGAGGTTGGCCGCCTCGGCGTGCCCGTAGATCCCAAATACACCACACATGGCTTGCCTCCGGGGTCTGCGAGCCGCAGTTCACCAGGAGGCTGGCGACTGGGTCGAGACCGGACCAAGAGCCGAGCGGCTCGGGCGCCTGCTAGCACGAGCCGCGGACGAACCCCACCTCAATCGGTGAGAGCGGTGCGAGGCGCGGCGTCGCGTCGTGAGCTGCCTTAGGTTTGGGGGGTTGGGAGGCGCCCACCGTGGGCGCGCTGATGCAGCGCCTCGCGCTGCCCGCTTTGTAACGCAGCGAGCGCCTGCTTCCGCGCAGCGGAGGGCCCCCACGTGGCGGCGAACGGAGCACCGCGCGAGGTGGCTTTGAAGTCTCAGCTTTGAGGGGCAAGCGAAGAGCGATATGAATCGACTGGAATGGGCGCGGTAGAAGAGCTGATTGAGACTTGGCGAGCGAACCCGGACGCGGACGCGACCATCGCGGTGTGCTCCTTCCTCAGCACTCAGCAGGACCAAGAGGTGCTGGTGCGTGAGGTGGGGACGAGCGCCCAGACGTGGCACTTAGCGGACGCGGCGGTGATGTTGGCGGTCGGGCGCATGTACCTCGACCAGCTGCTGCTTCCGGAGGCGCAGGCCGCGCTGGTGAGCGCCGGCAAGGCAGATCCGCGAGATCCTCGCGCTTTTCGCTACCTGGGTGAGGTGCTGCTGCGGCGCGGTGACGCCCTGCGCGCGGAGAAGGTGCTCGCGCGGGCGCTTCAGCTGGGCGGTCAGGACCGTGAGACCCAGCTGTGGCACGACCGCGCCAATGTGTACGTGGCGCTCCAGAGCCGCGTCGGGATCCAAGCGGTGGCGCAGGAGGTGACGCGCACGCTCCCCAAGACCGTCTCCATCCCGCCACCTGTGGTGCCCTCAGGTGCGGTCTCCTTCAATGAGGAGATCACGAAGCCACGCGGGGAGCTCAGGCTGCCTCCCGAGGCCACGCCCGAGCCTGTGCGGCTGCCAGGCGTTCCAGCGTTGCCTGCGTTGCCAGGCACTGCAGGGCTGCCAGGCGCTGCAGGGCTGCCAGGCGCTGCGGGGCTGCCAGGCGCTGCGGGGCTGCCAGGCGCTGCGGGGCTGCCGTTGCCAGGCGCTGCGGGTCTGCCGTTGCCAGCTGGCCATCCATTGAGCGGCGGGCCTGCGCTGCCCAGCGCCGCGCGGCTCCCTCAGCTGCCCGGTGCAGGTGGTCAGGCACCCGCACCAGCGTCGGCCCGGCCCCTCAGCCGGCCACCGCCGCTGCCTGGTTCCTTCGGCGCCCCGGCGCTCAGGCTCACCCCACCGCCGGTGCCAGCTCCGGCTGGCCTGACGCCCGCCCCGGCGGTCGATCCTGTGCAGGCCATTGCCCCGCAGCCCGCGCCCCCACCCAACCTCTTCACATCACCCGAGGGGGTGCTCCCGAGCGGCCCGTTCGCGCCCGCCCGGCCCGTGGGGGTGAGCGCAGCGAGCCACGACTCGCTCCAGCCCACCTCGGCTGAAGTGCTGAATCAGCTGGCGCAAGTCGGCGTGTACGAGCGTGGCGGCGGGGGCCAGCCCGCTTGGGAGCGCCCGCCGCGCGAGCGCAGCAAGGGGGCGTTCACGCTCGGGGCCCTGGCGGTGACGGTCGGGCTGA
>CAYQAC010000285.1:0-4180 GCA_964415255.1 uncultured Polyangiaceae bacterium
AGGAGAACCCCGACATTGAGCAGATCAGCATTGAGGGTCACACGGACTCGAAGGGTGCTGCTGCTTACAACAAGGCGCTGAGCGGTCGCCGAGCGGCGTCTGTGGTGCGCTGGCTGGCGAAGAACGGGGTGGCTCAGAGCCGCTTGGTATCGAAGGGCTTCGGTCAAGAGAAGCCGATTGACACGAACGACACGGAAGAGGGTCGCCAGAACAACCGGCGTGTGGAGTTCCACATCGTCAAGGTGAAGGCCGGCTCCAAGCTGAAGGTGGAGGAGCGCTGATGCGAACGCTAAACATACTTAAGAACAGTGTACTTCGTGAGTGGCGTACGCTGCCCACACTGGCCGCGCTCGCCGCCGTGGCGCTCGGAGCTGGCTCAGCCAGCGCGGCGCCGATCGAGAAGCGCCTGGAGATGGACATCCAGGGTGACTTCCTGGTGATCGGCAACACGCTCGGCTACGACTGCCGCACGGTGACCCCCAACCCTGTGGTGGTGGGCACGGTGGGCGCCTGCGGCAGCAGCACCAGTGACAGTGCGCCGGACGTGTTCTGGCGTGCGGCCGACGCAGACAGCGCAGAGGCCAGCACGGCCATCGCACCAGCGGCGGCCCGCAGCACCGCGGTGCTCCACATCCCAGCCACCGCCACCGTCGAGCGCGCGTTCCTCTACTGGAGCGCGACCTCGGCCATCGGCCCTGACACTGGGATGGCGGTGACCCTTGAGCGTCCCGGCGTGGGTGGGTTCTCTCAGTCGATCACCGCTGGCCGGCGAATCGTGGAGGGGACGCAGTACCAGTCAGTCGCTGAGGTGACCACGCTCATCGACCAGCACGGCTCGGGCGCGTACCGCCTCAGCTCAGTCGCCGTGCGCGACTTCCGCAACACGAGCCAAAACGTCAACTTCGCTGCCTGGACGTTGGTGGTGTTCTACCGAGACGCCGGCGAGCCGACGCGCAACCTGGTGCTCTTCGATGGCCTGCACCAGGTGACGAGCGGCAACCCCGCGAACGCTGTGCTGGACGGCTTCTTGGTCCCGAACGCAGGCTTCGACGCCAAGCTGGGCGTGGTGGCCTATGAGGGCGACGGGGACATCGACGGCGACGCGCTGTTCTTTGGCACTGGGACGCTCGGTAACTCAGACCGCCTGACTGACGGCGTGGGCGCGGTCACGAACTTCTTCAATGGTTCGCGCACCTGGGACGGCACGGCGGTCAGCGTGGTTGGGGATCTCCCGCAGCTCACCGGCGGCCTCCGCAGCATGGCTGGCTACGACCTCGACGTGGTCGACATCAGCAGCCGGCTGACGCACGGCCAGACGTCGGCGAACATCCGCGCGTCCAGCACCGGGGACCAGTACTACCTCGGGATGTTCGTCACCTCGATCTCCACCTACAAGCCGAATTTTACGTCCTCCACTAAGACGGTGACGGACTTGAACGGTGACGGGGTGGTGCCGGGCGACACGCTTGAGTACACCATCACGGTCCGGAACGACGGCAACGACGATTCGATCCTCACGGTGCTGAACGACACCATCCCTGTGGGGATGACGTTCGTCCCTGGATCGCTCCGCATCGATGGTGTCGGCAAGACGGACGCCGCTACGGATGACGAGGCGGAGTACAACGACGGCACGCGCTCCTTGACCGCGCGGCTCGGCGCGGGCGCGAACGCGAGCGTGGGCGGCTCCATCGCCATCGGTGGCTCGTCGACGGTGACCTTCCAGGTGACCATCGACGCTGGCGCGACGGGCACGCTGTCGAACCAGGCCTCGATCACGTTCGAGGGTGACCAAGGCGCGCCCCAGGACACTCAGCCGACCGACGGCTCGAGCGATCCTGGCTCCCAGCCGACCGACATCATCATCGATCACTGCAACGAGGACACGGACTGCTCCGCCGCCACGCCCATCTGCGCCACCAGCCTCAGCCCGCAGATCTGCGTGCAGTGCCTGAGCGACGCGGACTGTGGCGGCGCTGAGCCAACCTGCAACCTCGGGACCTTCACCTGTGAGTGCTCGGCTGGCCCTGGCGCCTGCCTCGACTCGGACGGCGATGGCCTGACGGATGTGGAGGAGCTCGCGCTCGGCACCGACCCGTTCGACGCCGACAGCGATGACGACGGCCTCTTGGACGGCGAGGAGATCGATCCTGGCCTGGACAGCGACGGCGATGGGCTCATCAACGCGCTGGACCCTGACAGCGACAACGATGGCCTGTTCGACGGCACGGAGATGGGTAAGGACTGCTCACACGCAGACACCGACCCAGCAGCCCAGGCGTGCCGCGCCGACGCAGACCCCACCACCACCACGGACCCGCTCAAGTGGGACACGGATGACGGCGGGGTGAGCGACGGCTCTGAGGACGCCAACCTGAACGGGCGCGTGGACGCTGACGAGGCGGATCCGAACGACGCATCCGACGACGGCAGCGTGGTGGACACCGACGGTGACGGCCTGAGCGATCTGCTTGAGCTGTTCCTGGGCAGTGATCCGAACGATGCCGACAGCGACGATGACGGTGTGCCCGATGGTGAGGAGCCGAACCCCTCACACGACACGGACGGCGACGGCCTGATCAACATCCTCGACGTGGATAGCGACAACGACGCGCTCTACGACGGGACGGAGATGGGCTACAGCTGCGACGGGCCAGGCACCGACGCGAGCCGGAACCACTGCATCCCGGACGGAGACTTGGGTGCCACCAAGACCTCACCGCTGCTGTGGGACACCGACGGTGGCGGCGCGAGCGACGGCTCTGAGGACTGGAACCGTAACGGCGTGGTCGACGCTGGCGAGACGGATCCGACGGCGGGCAATGGCGCTGACGATGCCAGCGTGGTGGACACCGACGGCGACGGCTTGGGAGACAGCCTCGAGGTTGAGCTCGGCAGTGATCCGAACAACGCTGACAGCGACAACGACGGCCTGCTTGATGGTGACGAGCCCAACCCAGGCGACGACCATGATGGCGACGGGCTGATCAACCTCCTCGATCCAGACAGCGACGGCGACGGCCTCCCGGATGGCCTCGAGGCGGGGCGCATCTGTGACCACCCGGACACGGACACCTCCTTGGGGATCTGCCTCCCCGATGGGGATGCGGGTGCCACCACCACGGGCGTGCTGCAGCGCGACACCGACGGCGGCGGCGCGACGGATGGTGAAGAGGACGTGAACCGTAACGGCGTGGTCGACTCTGGTGAGCGTGACCCCAACGATCCGTCCGATGACAGCACGAGCCCCACCGGTGGCGCGGGCGGCGTCGGCGGCTCAGCGGGTAGCGCCGGGGCGGCGGGCGCTGGTGGTACCGCGGGCACCGCGGGCTCCGGCACCGGCGGCACGGGCAACAGCTCGTTCGGCGGCACCGCTGGGCAAGGTGGCTCGGGCGCGCAGGGCGGCTCAGCTCAGGGTGACGAGGGCTTCTCCTTGGAGGGTGGCGGCTGCGGCTGCGCCGTCCCGGCTGGGAAGTCCAACTCGGCACCCCTCGCGCTCGCCCTCGGGGCGCTGGGTGCGGCGGCCATGCTGCGGCGGCGTCGTCGGTCCTGACGCGCGGCTAGCGTAAGCAAGTGGAGAGGCCATCCAGGCGACTGGGTGGCCTCTTTGCTTTGTGCGCAGCGCGTCGCTTGTGTAAGCCGAGCTGCAGTCTCAGCGGAACGCCAGATGTGGCCTGTTGTCACGGCGTACCGGCTGGCTGGGGGGCATGATGCGCCTGAGCAGGGCGCTGCGACGGGCGTCAACCCACGTTTCCGCGGGGTTTTTCACTTCGCGTCGCGCTCAGCGCGCGTCCTTCGGCGAGGTGAGGGCCGCGGCTCCGGGGGGTCGCTGGCCGCGCCTTGCGCGCGGGCGCGGGTTCACTCGGGTGACCTAACTGGCACGAGGTGGGCAGGTGTGCGAAAAGGCGGCGAGGGTCGTGAGTGGCGCCTCGCTTGGGAGGTGGGGCCAGCGCTCACGAGTCATTCACATCACCCGCGTGAGGTTGAGTCACCTCCACGCGCGACCAGACAGCTAGGGATTTGAGACGCATGAAACTTCGATACGTAACGAGTTTGCCAGTTCTACTGACGGTTCTGATGAGCGCTGGGACGGCGTCGGCGCAAGAGGCTGGTTTCGCGCTGAATCGCTTCGATCCATCGGACCGCGGGTCTGACTGGTTCGCGCTGGAGTCATTGGACT
>CAYQAC010000286.1:0-4130 GCA_964415255.1 uncultured Polyangiaceae bacterium
CTGGCGGAGGTCGCCCAAGCGCGCGAGAGCACGGACGTGAGGGTGCCCTGACATGGCCGAGCCTGCTCCACGCCTCGACGACTTGGCTCGTGAGAGCGGCGCGCTCTTCGCCTTGGCGCCGCTCGTGGTGGGCTTTGGTCCTCGGGTGTTAGGCGAGTTCACGTTGCCGCTCGTGGGGCTCTCCTCGCGCTACCCGCTGGTCGTGCTCGGGGCGGCCTACGCCATCTCAGGGCTGCTCTTGGCGCTGCTCCCGCGGGTGGGGCGAGCCTCGGCGCTGCTGTCTACGGCCGCGTTCGGCGCGCTCGCGGTCGTCAGCCCAGCGTTCGGGCCGATGGTGGCGCTGCTGGTGGGGTCGGTGTTCGTCGGCTTGTGGTACGAGTTGTCGTCACGCGCCACGCTAGATATTACTGTACGGAAATATGGTGCTATCGCGGCGGCGCGCGGGGCGGGGGGCGTCCTGCTGGCGGCGCTCGCCCTAGCGATCCTGGGGGGCCTGTCGCCAGGGCGGGGAGAGGTGCTCGCGGTCGCGATCAGCGCCTCGGCGGTGGCGGCGCTGGTGGTCGTCGCGCTCATCCGCGTCGAGCGTGCGCCCAGCTGGCGGCGTTCGGCGCTCCGCCTGCTAGGCGGGATCGGCGCCTTACTCGGGGCGCTGCCCGCGATCTTGGCGGTGCTCTCGCTCGCGGCGCCGGCCGCGTCGCTGCTCTTCAGCCTGCCGCTCGCCGCGCTCACCCTGCTCACGCTGCACCAGCCGGGTGGTGAGCGGAGCCTGCTCGGCGCGCTGCTCGATGGCATCACCTCACACCCGGCGCGGCTCTTGGTGGGCACCTTCCTGGCGCTGTGTGTGCTTGGGACCGCGCTGCTCGGTCTCCCGATGTCGCGCGTCGATCATAGCCTGACGCCGCTCGACATCGCCTTCACGGCGACCAGCGTGGTGTGCGTGAACGGGCTGATGGTGGCCGACCTCTCGACGCACTTCACCGCGGTGGGCCAGGGGGTCACCCTGGCGCTGATCCAGGTGGGTGGCCTCGGGATCATGAGCTTCTCCACCGTGGTCGCGGCGGCGCTCGGGCGGCGCCTCAGCCTGCGCCAAGAGGCAGCGATGGCTGATTTGCTGCTCGCCGATGGACGTGGGCACTTGGGGCAGTCACTCCGGCGGCTGCTTGGGGTGACCTTCATCGCGGAGACGCTCGGGGCGGCGGTGCTGTTCCCGCTCTTCCTGTGGCACGGCGAGGAGCCCGGCGCGGCGCTCTTTCGCGCGGTGTTCACGGCTGTCTCCGCGTTTTGTAACGCCGGGCTGACGTTATCGCCCCAGAGCTTGATGCCGTACGCCGAGAGCGAGCTGGTGCTCCACGTGATCGCTATTTTGGTCATCTTAGGCGGTTTGTCGCCGCTGGTGGTGACTGAGCTGCCGCGCCTCGTTCGGCGGCGCGTGGTGTCGCTGCAGACGCGGATCGTGATCCTGACCACCGTGGTGCTGCTCTTGTCTGGCGCACTGGCGCTGCTCGCGCTGGAGGGCTCCCACGCCTTCGCTCACTTGACGCTGCGCGAGCGCCTCACTGCGGCTTGGTTTCACTCGGTGACGCTGCGCACCGCCGGCTTCAGCTCGGTCGACCTCTCAAGTTTTCGTGCGGGCACGCTGTGGGTGATGTGCGTGTTCATGTTCATCGGCGGTAGCCCGGGCGGCACCGCGGGCGGCATCAAGACCACCACGGTGGCCACCCTGATGATCGCCGTCACGGGCGCGATGCGCGGCCGTTGGGAGGCCGTGGCGTTCGGGCGCCAGCTCCCGAACCACACGGTCTACAAGGCCGCCGCGATCACTACCATGGCGCTCAGCTTGGTGGTGATCGGCGTGGTGGCGCTGTCCGTCACCCAAGACGCCGAGTTCATGCCGATGCTGTTCGAGGTGGTGGCGGCGCTCAGCACCGCGGGGCTGAGCGCGGGGATCACCCAGGAGATTGACTGGGTGGGGAAGGTGGTCTTGATGACTTACATGTTCATCGGGCGCGTGGGGCCGCTCACCTTGTTCTTGTTCTTGAGTGAGCGCAGCGTGCCGGGCGGCTGGCGGCTGCCAGAGGAAGACGTGGATGTCGGGTAGCGCGCGGTGCTGGGCGCCTCGCGCTGACCCACGCGCGGCGCCCTCACATATCGTCTGGTATGCTTACGAATTGCGCGTCCTCGCGCCGGAGGGAAGAGCAGGATGAACAAACAGGTCATGGTGGTCGGCCTTGGGCATTTCGGGATGGCGGTGGCGCGCGCGCTCGCGGAGCGCGACACGGAGGTGCTAGCGGTGGATCGCGATCCGCAGCGCGTGCGCGCCATCTCCCCCGTGGTGGCAGAGGCGCTGTGCTTCGACGCTACCGCAGAGGAGCTGCTCGCGCGCACCGGGCCCGGGCGCCGCGACGTGTGCATCTGCGCCATCGGAGATGAGTCGACCGAAGGCTCTATCATCTGCACGGCGCTCCTCAAGCAGATGGGCGCGCAGCGCCTGATCGCGCGGGCGAGCAACGAGCTGCACGGGCGGATCTTGAAGCTGGTGGGCGCGGACATGGTGGTGAACCCAGAGCGCGACTTCGGGGAGCGCTTCGCGAACCTGCTAGTGCACGATCGCGTGCTCGGGGAGACGCCGCTCGGGGCGTCGCTCGTGCTGACGGAGTTCGAGGTGCCTCAGGTGTTCGTCGGACGAAACTTGATCGAGCTGTCGATGCCGAGCCGCTATGGCATCAGCGTGGTCGCCTTGCGCAAGGCGGGCGCCACCGAGGTCTCGGTGCCCGATCCGCGCGCGCCGTTCCAGGCGGGCGACGTGCTGCTCGCGGTGGCGCCGCCGGACGCGGTCAATAGCCTCCTGGAGCGGGTATGAACGGGTCCCCAGCGACTGCGCAGCCAGGTAGGCGCCCGGCAGCGCCGCTGCGCCTGACCGAGAGCGTGCGCTTGGCGTTCGGCTCCTTGCTCGCGCTGCACCTCTTGAGCGCCTCCGCGGCGATCGGCCTCTTGAGTCGCATTCACCCCTCTGAAGAGGGCGAGGTGGAGCACGCGCTGCGCGCCCTCGCGGCGCTTGAGCAGGTGGAGGCGGCGCTCGCAGACCCCATCTCTGATCTTGAGCGCCGCAGAGAGGGCTATGGGGCTGGGTTGGCGGCGGCGCGGCGTCACCCGCTAGGCGCTGAGGAGCAGGCGCTGCTCGACACGGTCGCGCGGCGCCAAGCGGCCGTGCTTGAGGGGGACCCAGTCGCCGTGAGCGAGGTGGCGAACGTGCTGGTGAAGCTCGCTGAGCATCGCCGCGCGGAAATTGAAGGGGCGACGCGCGACGCGCGTCGCTTGAGCTCCGCTGGCGCCTGGGTGGTGAGCTTCTTAGGGGTGCTGTCGCTGGCGGCGGGCTTGCTCGCGCTACGGCGCTTCGACCGCGTGGTGCTGACGCCGCTCGAGGAGTTAAGCTACGTGATCCGAGATCACGCGGGGGGCGCGCGGCTGCGCCGTGGGGCGGTGCTGCCCGGCGCGGCGGTGGAGCTGCAAGAGAGCCTCGTCGGGCTCAACCGGCTGCTCGACGTGCGCACCGAGGCGGCGGCGGCGCGCCTGAGCCTCCCGCCGAGCGCGCCGCCTGCCGCGGCGGACGATCGCGCGACCTTGAACGCGCTGCTCGATCTCGACCCCGGGCCGCGCTTCGTGCTGAGTCGCGAGGGGGCCCTCCTGGCCGCTAGCCGCGCCGGGCTCGATCTGCTGACGACGACGCCCGCGCTCCGAGCCGCGCTCCGAGCCCGCGCGGCCACCGCGTGCGCACCTGAGGGAGGTGACGCTGTCGCGGCTGCGGCGACTGAAGGTGAGGCGGTGGCGCCTGAGCTAGCGGCGCGCCTGCACGTGACCTCGCTCGGTGACGACCGTGGAGTGCTGCTCAGCTACGGGGTGTGAGTGGGACGTAGCTTGGGCAGTACCCGAAACCAGAAGAGCAAGCTGAGCGCGACGAGGAAGGCGACGCCTCCAATGACAGTCACGGCGACGGCTTGAGGGACGTCCTCGCGCTCCAGGACGGCGCTCGCCGGGTCGTTCGGCGACACGTAGGCGGTGAGCGTCGGCTTGGAGGCCAGGTGCTCGAGTCGTTGGGGGGCTTTTCGGCTCCCCTCGTTGAAGGTCTGGCC
>CAYQAC010000287.1:0-4106 GCA_964415255.1 uncultured Polyangiaceae bacterium
GAGATCTCCACGGTGTATGCCGGCATCGCGGACAGCCACATCCGCAGCCACATGTCAGACGGCGTGTGCGCGATCAGCGGGCGCGAGGTGATGGCCGGCGACTTGGAGCGGGTGCTCGAGGGCGCGCGCGCCATCCCGGTGGACGCCGATCGCATGATCCTCCACGCGCTGCCGCGCGAGTACATCGTGGACACTCAGGACGGCATCCGTGATCCCATCGGCATGAGCGGCGTGCGGCTCCAGGTGCGCGTGAACTTGGTCACTGCCGCCACGAGCTGCGTGCAGAACGTGATCCGCTGCGTGGAGCGCTGCGGCCTGAACGTGGCTGACGTGGTGCTCGAGCCGCTCGCCTCGAGCTACGCCGTGCTCAGCGAGGACGAGAAGGAGATCGGCGTCGTCGTGATCGACATGGGCGGCGGCACGACGGACATGCTCGTCTACGCCGACGGCGGCATCGCCCACACCAGCGTGATCCCGGCGGGCGGCAACAACATCACGAGCGACGTCGCCGCGGGGCTCCGCACGCCGATGGGCGAGGCGGAGCGGCTGAAGCGCAACTACGGCTGCGCGCTCGGGCGCATGATCGGCGACGACGAGGAGATTGAGGTGCCCGGCGTGGGCGGTCACGCGCCGCGGCGGGTGTCGCGTCAGCTGCTCGGCAACATCATTGAGCCGCGCGCAGAGGAGATCTTCCGTGAGGCGCGTCGCCGCTTGGAGGACGCTGGGCTCGTGCATCAAGTCGCGGCTGGCGTCGTGCTCACGGGCGGCTCCGTGCTGATGGAAGGCATGGTGGAGAGCGCCGAGGAGTTCTTGGGGATGGCCGTGCGGCTCGGCTTCCCGATGGGCGTGAAGGGCATCGTGCAGCTGGTGCAGGGGCCGCAGTACGCGACCGGCGTGGGGCTCGTGCAGTACGGCGCCGAGCACCTGGCTCAGGCGGCCGCTCGCGGCGGCTACCACGACCTGTATGAGGAGCCGTCAGAGGCTGACCACGCGCCCGCGCGGCGCGGCAAGAGCAGCCTGTGGGGCTGGATTAAGGACGCGTTTTAGGGCGGGCGGAAATTCTGTTGCCGTTTATTAGGCCAGCCTAGAGGTTTTAGTTCAGTAAGCAGCGACGCAGCGAATCGAGCGTGACCAGGCCTTGGGCGGGAGGGAGGCAGCCCTCACACCCAGCAAAAAAAGGCCGATCGCGCCGGCGCGAGGCGACTTGTTCGTGCCTCCACTGGAGCGCACACCGGGAGGTAGAGCAGATGAGTTTCTCGATCGAGTTTGATGAGGAGTCGCAAGAGTACCAGGCGCGCATCAAGGTGATCGGGGTCGGTGGCTCAGGGAACAACGCCATCAACACCATGATCCACTTTGGCCTGGATGGCGTGGAGTTCGTCAGCGTCAACACCGACGCTCAGGCGCTCAACGCCAACCTCGCGGGGCTGAAGATCCCGGTGGGCCAGACCGTGACGCGCGGCCTCGGCGCCGGGGCGGATCCAGAGCGCGGTCGTAAGGCGGCTCTTGAGGACGTCACTCGCATCAAGGAGGCGATCGCCGGGGCTGACATGGTGTTCGTGACGGCCGGCATGGGCGGCGGCACGGGCACGGGCGCGGCGCCGGTCATCGCGCAGCTGGCGCGAGAGGCAGGAGCCCTGACGGTCGGCGTGGTGACCAAGCCCTTCGTGTTCGAGGGGCGCAAGCGGGCGCTGCGCGCGGAGGAGGGCCTCAAGCAGCTGAGCGAGCACGTTGACACGCTGATCACCATCCCGAACGAGAAGCTCGTCACGATGGCGAACGAAGATCTCAGCTTCGTTGAGGCCTTCCGCAAGGCGGACGAGGTGCTCTACCAAGCGGTGAAGGGGATCAGCGATCTCATCACGCAAGAGGGCATCGTCAACGTCGACTTCGCCGACGTGCGCACCGTGATGGAGAACATGGGCCGCGCCTTGATGGGTACCGGCTGCGCCAAGGGTGAGGGGCGCGCGCGCCTCGCGGCTCAGGCCGCCATCCAGAGCCCGCTGCTCGACAACATCAGCGTGGACGGCGCGACCGGCGTGCTGATCAATGTGGTCGGTGGGCCTGACATGAAGATGCGCGAGATCAACGAGGCCGCGACCTACATTCAAGAGCAGGCCCACGAGGACGCGAACATCATCTTCGGCGCGACCATCGACGAGAACATGTCGGAGGCTATCAAGGTGACCGTGATCGCGACCGGCTTCGAGCGCCCAGCGGAGGAGCCCCAGGAGCTGCTGCGCCAGGTGAGTCGTCAGTCCTTCGAGCGGCCTCGGTCAGCGGAGGTCGCGAGCGAGCGCCCCGCGGCGCGCGTGCACCGTGAGCCGCCCGCGCACGAGCTGGAGGAGCTCGATCGCGAGCCCCAGACGGTGTACTCCACGCGTCGCCCGGCGGCGGCCGCGGCGGCCAGCCTGCAAGCCTCCGCGAGCGGTCTGCCGAGCGTGCGTGAGCGCATCACCTTCCCGTCTAACGTGGACCGCGACTGGGACACGCCCGCCTACCAGCGGCGCGGCGGCGGCGGCTGATTCGTCAGTTAAGCCTACGGTATCCGGCGCATAAGTCAGCTATACTGTCTGATGCAGGGCGGTCCTCGTGGCCGCCCTGTCTGCGTTTGGGCACCGTGAGGGTCTCTCCCACATCGCCTCCGAGCGATCGCGCGGCGCCGTTCACCCGGTTGCCTTCACCGTCACTGACGAGCCCCCTGAGGTCGACGAACGCTCCGCAGGGCTCCCGGGTTTTGGGGGTTTGCCTGTTTTGCAGCGCTCGGCGCCGGCCCAGGCGCTGCTCGAGTCCCTCGCCGAGCCGCGGTGTCTCCTGCCCCTACGCCCGAGCCTCGTGATACAAGGTGTCGAGGCGCGCGACGCCGAGCGCCTCTGAACCTCCATGCGCGCTCAGACCACCGTGCTCGTCGTCGATCCGGAGCCGAGCTCCGGTGCGCGCCTCGCGCAGCTGGTGGCGCCGATGGAGATCGTGGTGCGTCAGGCCAAGAGCGGGCGCGCGGCGTTGAGCGAGCTCTCGTCGCATGAGTTCTCGCTGGTGGTGCTCGAGCTCGAGCTGCCGGACGTAAGCGGCCTTGAGCTGCTCTCTGAGCTCACGCGCCGCTACGGGGAGATCCCGGTGGTGGTCACCACCCCCGCGAGCAAGTCGGGGGACGGCGTGCGCGCGGTGCGCGAGGGGGCGAGCGATTTTCTGTGCCGGCCCTACGAGGAGGAGGAGGTGCTCTACGTCTTCCAGAAGACGATCCAGAGCTTAGAGTTCATCAGCGAGCCGCCCAAGTCGACCATCCTGCGCGAGCGCTCCGCCATCATCGGCAGCTCTCCGGTGATGTCGGAGCTCGAGCGCACCTTGCAGCGCGTGGCGGACGGCGTGGCCACGGTGCTGATCCGGGGTGAGAGCGGCACCGGCAAGGAGCTGGTAGCGCGTCGCATCCACGAGCAGTCGCCGCGCAGCGCGGGCCCGTTCATCAAGGTGCACTGCGGCGCCCTGCCTGACAACCTGCTCGAGAGTGAGCTGTTCGGTTATGAGCGCGGCGCGTTCACAGGAGCCACTCAGCGCAAGCCGGGGCGCGTGGAGCTGGCTGAGGGCGGCACGCTGTTCCTCGACGAGATCGGCGACATCACCCAAGCCATGCAGGTGAAGCTGCTGCGCGTGCTGCAAGAGCGGGAGTTCGAGCGCCTCGGCGGCACGCACACGCTGAAGGCGGACGTACGCTTCGTGGCCGCCACGCACCGTGACTTGGACGCGATGGTGCGCGCCGGCTCTTACCGCGAGGACTTGTATTACCGCCTGAGCGTCGTCCCGCTCCAGGTGCCACCGCTCCGGGCGCGCCCAGACGACATCGCAGAGCTCGCGGTGCACTTCGCGCGCACCGCGGGGCTCGCGAATGGTCGCGGCGCGATGGGCATCGACCCCCAAGCGCTCGAGCTCTTGAGGCGACACCGCTGGCCCGGTAACGTGAGGCAGCTCCAGAACTTCATCGAGCGCCTGGTGCTGCTCGCTGATGGCCCGCGCATCACCGCCCGCGACGCACAGATCTGGCAGCCCGCCGTGGAGGGCCTTCAAGCGCCAGCCGAGGGGCCCACGTCGTCGCCCGCGCTTAGCCTGGC
>CAYQAC010000288.1:0-1495 GCA_964415255.1 uncultured Polyangiaceae bacterium
TGGCTACGTGCCGATGCACCAAGTCGACACCGACGTGCCGATCGACGAGATCGACGGCGTCGGGCACATCCCCGGCATGGTCCCTGACCCCCTCTACCCCGAACAAACAGCCCATGTCGGCCCCGAGTCCAACGGCGCCTTCTGGGTCACGCTCCACATCCCCGCGGAGGCAACCGTCGGCCTGCACAATCTCGTCGCGAAGCTGACGATTGAGGACGAGTTCCGTTTCCCGCAGTGGATGGGCGTCCCGCCGCAAACCATCGAACTTCCCATCACCGTCGACATTCGCCCGCTGGTCCTGGAACGTCGCCGCGACTTTCCCGCCACACATTGGCTCTCGGCCGACTCGATTTGGGAGTATTACAAAATCGAGCCCTTTAGCGAACGGTTCTGGGAACTTGCCGACGCTTACATCGGCAACGTGACGGCCCACAATCTAAACGTCGTCTACTCGCCGATTTTCAACGCCCGGCACGAGATCCTCGAACGCCCCGCGCAGTTGCTGAAGGTGCGCCCGCTCGGCGACGACAAGTACGAGTTCGACTTCAGCGACGTCCGTCGCTGGATTCAAATTGCCAAGAGGCATAATGCCGACCACCTGGAGTGGACCCACTTCTTCACGCCCGCTCCGACCAGCGGCAAGTACCCGCAGCGCATTTTCGAACGCTGGGGGGACGGCAAGATCGGCAAGCTCCTCTGGGCGCCCGAGATCAGCGCCACTTCCGACGCGTATCGCCGGTTCCTCGAACAGTTTATTCCCCAGTTCAAGCAGGTGCTGGAGGAGGAAGGGGTCTTCGATCGCTCGCTCTTCCATTGCGCCGACGAACCCGACGGCGAAATTCAGATCGCCGATTACAAGAGCGCTCGGGCGCTACTCCGCGAGCTCGCTCCCTGGATGAAGGTGATCGACGCGATGAGCGACCCCCACTTCGCCGCCGCGGGGCTCACCGACATGCCCATCCCCAGCATCGCGACCGCCCCGCAATTCACCGCGGCCGGTTGCCCCGCGTGGGTCTACTTCTGCTGCGGTCCGCGCGGCCGCTACCTGCAACGCTTCCACGACACGCCGCTGGCCAAGCTCCGCATGGCCGGCTGGCTGTTTTACAAGCTCCAGGCCAAGGGCTTCCTCCACTGGGGCCACAACTACTGGTTCGTCTTCTGCACCGGCACGATCCTCAACCCGTTCCAAGACGGCTCGACCGGCGCCTGGCCCGGCATGCCGTACGGAGACGCCTTCGTCGTCTATCCGGGCGAAAACGGTCCCATCGACTCGATTCGCTGGGAGGTCTTCGCCGAATCGCTGCAAGACTACGCGATGCTGCAGTCGGCCGGCGTCGATCCGGAGGATCCGATGTTCGCCGAAATCAAATCCTACGAGCTGTTTCCGAAGCAGGAGGCTTGGTTACAATCGGCGACGGCAGCCATCTTGTCTCGCGATGGAGCCGCGCCGAAAAGCGAACCGCTTTCGGCCGCCAACTGAAGTCAGTCGTTACCC
>CAYQAC010000288.1:1505-4100 GCA_964415255.1 uncultured Polyangiaceae bacterium
GACCGTATTCGCCGCACCCGGCAGTTCCAAGCGTGGGAAGGGGGCGGCGAGTACAACGTCGCCCGCGGGCTGCGCCGCTGCTTCGGCCTGCGCACGGCCATCGTCACCGCGCTTGTCGATAACGAAGTCGGCCGCCTCCTTGAAGACCTGATGCTTCAAGGGGGCGTCGACCTTCGCTACCTGCAGTGGCAAGCCGACGACGGCATTGGCTGTCGCGTCCGCAATGGGCTCAACTTTACCGAGCGCGGCTTTGGCGTCCGCGGCGCCCTCGGCGTTTCCGATCGCGGACACTCCGCCGCGAGCCAACTCGCCGTCGGAGCCGTCGATTGGGAGGCCCTCTTCAGCGTCGAGCGCTCCCGTTGGTTCCACACTGGCGGGGTCTTTGCCGCCCTCTCCGACTCCACGGCGGAACTAGCGATCGAGGCCTGCACCCACGCCCGCAAGCATGGCGCCATCGTGTCGTACGATCTCAACTATCGCCCCAGTCTCTGGAAAGACCGCGGCGGCATCGAACGCGCACGCCAAGTCAATCGGCGGATCGCTCCGCTGGTCGACGTGATGATCGGCAACGAAGAAGACTTTTCCGTTGGCCTCGGCGTCAACGCCGGCGGCGACGCCCAACTTCTCGAAAGCGAGGCCGACTTCGCCGCGATGGCGGAGGCCGCCCGCGCCGAGTTTCCCAACTTCCAGCTGATCGCCACGACGCTCCGCGGCGTCAAATCAGCGACCGTCAACGATTGGTCCGCCATCTGTTGGCACGATGGCGTCGTCCACCGTTCGAACGCCTACCCCAATCTCGAAATTTTCGACCGCGTCGGCGGCGGCGACAGCTTTGCCTCGGGCCTGATCTACGGCCTCCTCGCGGGCCAACCGCCGCAAACGGCCGTCAACCTCGGCGCCGCGCACGGCGCCCTCGCGATGACGACCCCCGGCGACAACTCGATGGCCTCGCTCAGCGAAGTGACCAAGCTCGCCGCCGGCGGCAACGCTCGCGTCGTTAGATGATTCCGGGTTCTTCCGCAATTTTAACGGGCGCGTTCGGTAACGCCCGCAACTGCTTGGTCCTTTGGTCCTCTTTTCCCATGGCGCGAAGCCGCCGCGGCAGAGGCTGCCGGACCGCGAAGACGTTTGCGTTATCTTGCGATTTATTTAAGTTTTTTACCAAGGGGGCCGGGCGATTCCGTGCGTAACTACTTTTAGTACGCGACTTATGGTAATTTGCCGCGACCGCGGACGGCAAGCGCGTTGCTGGACTTTGGGAGAACTTTTCGTAGCTTCAACGAAGTTTTGCGCCATGACCTTTCCTCTTGCCTCCTCCACGGTCTCGCGTCGCCGATTTTTTTCGACATGACGTCGAGCCGGAAAAGGCATTTGTAGTAGGAACTTATCGCATGTTGATCGATTGTCTGTTGACCGGCTTGAAGTCGCTGAAGCATTTGGTTTCTAGAAACTGGGTTCGCCGCGAGCTTGTGTTGATCGTGTTGCTGGTCGCCGTTAGCGCGCCCTGTCCGACGTATGGGCAGATCGCTGCAACCTGGACAGGATTGGGGGACGGAGCGTCATACAATGACCGTCTGAATTGGGATATCGAAACCGTCCCGTTGAATTCAGAGGCGACGCAATACAACGTTCTGATTCCCAATAACGTGACGATCAACTTCAACGTCCCCGGCGTCGGGCATGAAATCTATCAACTGACGCAAGGAGCCGGGGGAACGTTGCGCATTAATCCAGGAAGAGAGCTTACCATCCTGGATGAAGGTCAATTCCGCGGCCTAGTCACAACCAGTGGCGGAATGTTTCGATCTCCATCTACTGCTTCGCAATTCTCCAGCAATGCAGCCCGCGTGATAACGGAGGGAGGCGGAAGCATTCAAATTGGGGCGTCGACGTACAGCAGCCAAGGCGTGTATACGGCGAACGCGACGCTGACGATGTTCTCGGCTCGCCAGAACAGCGAGTTGGACCTGTCGAGCCTGCGGCAGTGGACCCTTGCCTTCGACGACGGACAGTCATCTTGGACGACGGTGCAGAAGGTCGAGGCGCTCGACGGCGGCGTCGTCGACTTTTCGGGACTTCAAACTCTCTACACGCCCGCTCGGACGGAAGATCGCGTCGACTTCGTCGCCTCGGGCGGAGGCGTCATCAATCTGTCATCCCTCTCCACCGTCTCCGGAGCCGGACAGGCGAGATTCGACGTCGCCGAAGGGAAGAGTTGGACGCTGCCGGCGTTAGCGACGGTTGATCACTTGGGGCTGACGTTGGGAGACGGTTCGACGTTCAGCGCTCCGGAGTTGACGTCCTTGTCACGGTTGGCGGTGACGTTCAACGACGGCTCGACGGCGAATCTGCCGAAATTGCAGACGCTCAACAACGTGTCGTTCGATTGGCAAGACGACAACGCGACGTTCAACGCTCCGAACGTGACGACATGGACCAACTCGAATCTGGTCATCGCGCCGGGACGAACGATCGTGACGGGCGAGTTGACCAACGTCAACAACAACCGCTTGACCGTGTTGGCGGGCGAGTCGTACCGGATTGGGGCGTCGACGTACAGCAGCCAAGGCGTGTATACGGCGAACGCGACGCTGA
>CAYQAC010000289.1:0-4097 GCA_964415255.1 uncultured Polyangiaceae bacterium
TTGGCGTCGTTGAACTCGTGGACGTTCGGTGATGCCATGGGATACCCTTTCTCGTTGCACAAGCGCGACCCAGGTGAAGCGCCGCGAGCGGCTGAGTGTAGTGCCAGCCCAGCCAGACGGAAGCCCCTGGCAGCACACCAGGCCGCCGTCAAGCACCTCAGCAGCAGGAACCCACGGCGCTCGAACCGAGACGACCCTCGCCCGTCCCTTGGGTCAAGGCACCCCCCACACCGCTCGAAGAAGTCCACCCACGATCTCCAAGGATTTTTTTTGGGGGGGTTGGACGGCACCGCACCAGGTTGACGCCATACGCAGGCTCAGGGAGCGCCGAGGATGGCGCTGAGACCCAGCTGGAGTCCGAGCGGTAGCCTGCTTGGGTAGTCACGCAGGGCGAGGTCTGGACCGATCAGGCCTCGCGCACAGGCGTCGCTGGTGCCCTTCGGGTCCCAGTTGTACCCAACGTGCGGTCCCACCGTGAGCGGACCTAGGTTCACTCCAGCGAAGCCTCGTACCCCTGGCGACAAGCCTGAGAAGTACTTCGTGGTGCAATCCGCGATGGTCAGGGATGGCCCATCTATCACGCCCAACCCCGCAGCGACCCCGACCACGATAGGCAGCTCCACGAGCTGGTATTGATACCCCACCCGCAGGGCACGATCATCGTGCTCCCGAACGACTGTCGTTCGCCGACCAGCCTGTCTTCGAGCGTGAGGTGGTACCGCCACAGCTCCGGCCCCGCCTCGAAGCCATGAAACCGCGCCGCGAGGCCAACCCCCACCCCGCCGCGCGCTTCGAAACCACCTGGGAGCCACGCCCCGTGAAGCTGCAATTCGGCGCGCCAGGGCGATGGAGGCGGCTCCGGAGGCTCCAGCGCGGCGACCGGCGCCGGCGAGGCCACAACGACCACTGAACTGACTAACGCCACCAGACTGCGCACGGGACACTTTACCGTCGATAGACTGCCCTGGCACGGACGACCGTGGCTTGCTGAACAATTCCGTAAAAAAACGAAGCCGCCCTGTCTAAGTGCCCTCAAGTCAGCCAGCTCCTCCCAAGCTCCTCCGCTGACTCCGGCTCATACTGAACGCTTTAAGCGAACGCCCTGCGTTCGGAGGTCACCACACGGGCACGGGCTGTCAAACTGTCGACCCGGGGAAGCATGCTAGAATCCGGTCGCGCCGTTCGATCGCTTGACCATCGTTGCAGGCCACTCGCGCTGCGCTGAGTCACATGGGCAAGATCACACAAAGCCGCCTCAACGCTGGGGCCCTCATGACGGGGGTGGTTGCCTCGATCAGCCTGGTGTCGGCTCACGTTGCCGCGCAGGAGCCGCCGCGGTCGCCTTGGCGCGCTGAGCTGCAGCTGCATGGGGCCTGGCTACCGGGCGGGTTCGAAGCGCGCGGCGGCGTGGGGGTGGGTCTTGCTGCACGGTTCCATGGCTTCGAGGCGGGCCCTGAGCTGTGGCGGTACCACCTGACGCTCGAAGACACCCTAGTGGGGGAGCGACAATCATTTGGGAGCACCCTGTTCGTGCCGTTGCGCGTGGGGTATCAGTTCAGGTCAGCTGACCTACCCGTTGTGGTGGGTGCTGCAGCGAGCTTGGGCCTCATGGACAGCCCAGATTTTGTGACGGGGTACTGTGCTAGCCACAGCTACTTTGGCTGGACGCCCGGGTTGCGGGGGTTCGTTGGTCTGGCTCTTGGGCACCTGATGGTGGGCCCGCACGTCAGCTACAGTTTGGGCCCCGGGGCTAGCGGTGGCGCGTGCTTCATGGAAGTAGAGCAACCGGACCCGCTCAGCCGCCACTACCCCGCCAGGCTGCCGTTCGGCCTCCAGCTGGGCCTCACCGCCATCCTTGCCTACCCGCGCTGACACTGCCCTCGGCGGCGTACAGTCGTAGCCCACGCGCCAGCATGGGGGCGGTTTCCCTGGTCTGGCTGGCGGCGAACGGATCGTCGCTCTAGGCTCGCGCCCCATGCAGCCTGAGGTCTGGATCTCGACCGGCGTCTTGGTCGTGGCGATCGCGCTCTTCGTGAGCGACAAGCTGCGGCTCGACGTGGTGGCGCTGATGGCGCTGCTCGTGCTCGCGTTGACAGGGGTACTGACGCTCGAGGAGGCGCTGGCCGGCTTCTCGAACCCCGTCGTGCTGATGATGGTGGGCCTGTTCGTGGTCGGTGCGGCGCTGTCCGACACCGGCGTCGCCGACTGGCTCGCGCACCGCCTGGAGGCGCTGGCTGGCCAGAGCGAGACGCGGCTCGTGACGACGGTGATGCTCGTCACCGCGTCGCTGTCCGCCTTCATGAGCTCAACCGGTACGGTCACCGTCCTATTGCCGGTGGTGGGCACCCTGGCGCAGCGCCGCGGCGTGCCCGCCTCCCGCGTGCTGATGCCGCTCGCCTTCGCCGCGCACCTCGGCAGCATGCTCACCCTGATCAGCACCGCGCCCAACCTGATCGCGAGCGAGGCACTACGCCGCGCGGGGCGCGCGCCGTTCCAGTTCTTTAGCTATTTTCCGGCTGGAATCGTGATCCTCACGGTGGGCATCGTGTTCTTCGTCGCCTTCGCGCGGCGGAAGCTCCCGGCGGGTGACACCCAGCGAGCCCAGCGCATGCTCTCGCCGGACGACCTGGGCCGCGAGTACGGCCTGCTCGACTGCATGCACACCGCCGAGGTGGTGGAAGGCTCGAAGCTCATTGGGATGACGCTGGCGGAGGCGAGCCTGCGCCCGAATTACCACGTGACGGTGGTCGGCATCCAGGGCCACCGCGGGGCGAAGCGGGTGCTGCCGGGCACCGTGTTCGAGGAGGGGGACTTGCTGCGCGTCCACGGCGCCTGGGACCCGGTGTCGCGCGCCGCCGACCACTGGGGGCTCGAGCTCTTGAGCCCCGAGTCGGGGGTGGCGCCGTCGCTGTCGCTCGCGCCGGAGGAGTCCGTGGTGGAGCTCGTCATCCCGCGGCGCTCGCGGCTCGCCGGGCGCAGCCTGAAGGAGTCACGCTTTCGCGATCGGCACAGCGGCACCGTGCTCGCCGTGCGGCGCGGGCGCGAAGAGCCGGCGATGAGCCTCAGCGCGCCCGAGTTCAAGGACTTCACGCTGCGGGCCGGCGACGTGCTGCTGGTGAAGGGGCGCCGGAAGTACCTCCAGAACCTGCGCGAGGAGCGGCGCGACTTCGTGCTGCTCTCGGAGCCGGATGGTCAGACGACCTTCGTCGATCGAGGCCGCGCGCTGTTCGCGCTCGCCGTCACCCTGGGCATGCTGGTGGTGATGGCGTTCGGGTGGCTCCCGAGCGTGCTCGTGATCCTGCTCGCAGCGGTGCTGATGGTGCTGCGTCACTGCGTGAGCGCGCGTGAGGCGTATCGCGCGGTGGGTTGGGAGAGCGTGGTGCTGATCGCGGGGATGATCCCGGTGTCGTTCGCCTTGGAGAAGTCGGGCGCGATGGGGCTCGTGGTGGGCTGGCTCGAGCCGCGGCTGTTCGGGCTGAACCCGTGGCTGGTGCTGGGCCTCTTGATGTTCACCACCTCGATCATGGGCCTCGTGGTCTCGAACACCGCCACGGCGCTCTTGGTGGCACCTGCGGCCGTGAGGCTCGCGACGGCGCTCGATCTCGCGCCCGAGCCGCTGCTCATGGGTGTGGCGGTGGCGGCCTCGGGTGCCTTCGCGACGCCGATCGCCTCGCCCGTCAACTCGCTGGTGATGGCCCCCGGCGGCTACCGCTTCGCGGACTACGTGCGGGTGGGCGCGCCGCTACAAATCCTGGTGCTGCTCACGGGGCTGGCCGTCATCCCCTGGATCTTCCCGTTTTAGTCACCTAAGCTGATGGTCAGGCGCGCTGACGCGCAGCGTCCGATCGGCGCTCTGAAGCGCTACGGCCGCGCGAAGGCGGCCACGCACACCGCGACCCAGCCGGCCATCAAGAGCAGCCCCCCGAACGGCGTCACGGCGCCGAGCCAACGCGCACCGGTGAGCGTCATCGTGTAGAGGCTGCCGGAGAACACCACGATCCCCGCGGCGAAGCACACCCCCGCGACGCGCGGCGACATCCCCGCGCCACGCGACGCGAGCCACGCCGCGAAGGCGAGAGGATCGGCCGGCCTCGTCA
>CAYQAC010000290.1:0-4063 GCA_964415255.1 uncultured Polyangiaceae bacterium
CGCCACCATCATCCCCGAGCTGAAGCGCCGCGGCGGCAAGCGCGGCGTGGTGACGATGTGCATCGGCGGCGGCATGGGCGCCGCGGGCCTGATCGAGCTCGCCTGAAGCGGCTGCAGGTGGGGCGCCCGCTTCGGCTGGTGCCCCACGCAGTACCCACGAGCTGCAGTACCCACGAGCTGCAGTACCCAAGAGCTGCAGCGCCCGACGAGCTCAGCACGACTGACTGACGGGTGCCTTGAGCGGCCACGCACCAGTCAGTACGACTGACTGACGGATTTTTTCTTGGGGGGTTAGACGGCACCGCACCCAAGAGGTGCCGCGCGCTGCGCCCCTACGCGCGCTGTACAGCGCAGAAGGACTCCACCAGCTCGTACAGCACGCGCTGCCCCCACAGGTAGCCGGCGACCGGGATGCGCTCGTTGTGGCCGTGGTACATCTGGGTGAAGTTGAGGCTCGGGTCGTCGATGCGCACGGGGGAGAAGCCGTAGCAGGTGGCGCCGAGCCGCCCGTAGGCGAACGAGTCCGTGAAGCCGGGGATCATGTAGGGCACCGGCACGGCGCCCTCATCATGGCGCCTCACGGCGTCGCAGATGGCGTCGAACAGCGGGGTGTCGGTGGTGAACTGAGTGCCGTCGTGGCTGTTCAGCACGGACAGCTCCAGATCGTCCCCCACCACCTGTTGAACCTCCCGCAGGAAATCCTCAGTGGAAAATCCGGGGAGCACGCGGCCATCCACCGTCACGCTGGCGGTGCCGGGGATGACGTTCACCTTGCTGCTGCCGCTCAGCATGGTCGGCGCCACGGTGTGCCGCAGCATGGCGTTCAGCCCCCTCCCCTGACCTTGCTGGGCCTTATCCAAAAGGTCGAGCAGCGGGCCGCTCAGCGTGGGGTGCAGCAAGAGCGGCAGCACCTGACCCTGGGGGAAGCCAGCGCCCATCGCGAGCCGCGTGAGGAAGTCCTCCACCACGCGGGTGTTGTGCTGCGGCAGCCGCGTGCGCCCAAGCTTCTCGATCGCGCGCGCGATGCGCAGCACCGGGTTACCCGCGTGCGGCATGGAGCCGTGGCCCGGCTCGCCGCGCGCCTTCAGGGTGAACCAGCAGATCCCCTTCTCACTCACCTGGATGGGGTAAAAGCGCGCGCGCCCCATGTGCAGGGTGTGGCCCCCCACCTCATTGAGCACGTACTCCGCGCGCACCAGCTCCGGGTGCTGCTCCACCAGGAACACAGCGCCCAAGTCGCTGCCCGCCTCTTCATCAGCCACGGCCGCGAAGATGACGTCACGCGCGAGCGGCACCTTGCGCCGATGCAGGGTGATCAGGGTCATCAGCCCCATGGTCACCATGTTCTTCATGTCGATGGCGCCGCGCCCCCAGATGCAGCCCTCTGCCTCGGTCGCAGCGAACGGCGGGTGGTGCCACTTGTCCGCCTCCACCGGCACCACGTCCAGGTGGCCATTTAAGAGCAGCGGCTGAGCGCTGCCATCACCGCGCAGCCGCGCCACGAGCGACGCCCGGCCCGGCGCGGACTCGAGCACCTGATGCTCGATGCCCTCCCGAGTGAGGAGCGCGCTGATGTAGCGCGCCGCCTCGATCTCGTTGCCCGGGGGGTTCGTGGTGTCGATGCGGAGCAGCGCCTTGAAGTGCTCGAGCGACTCGCGCCCAAGCGCCTCCCAGGCGACTGGTGAGCTGTCCTGACTCAGCGACACGCCGAGGGCATGCCTGCGCCCTTGAGCGCGCCGCGCACCGCGCCGAGGATGGTCCCTGAGCCTTGCCCCTGCGCCACCATCGAGTGACACACGGCCGCGGCCTGGGTCATGTACACGTTGTTCGGCGGCGGTGCGCTCGCGGCGTTCTGCGCCAGCGCGTTGCAGCAGGCCTTGAGGCTCGGCGCCGGGGTGCCCTTGCCGACCACCTTCTTGGCGTCCGCGTCAGCGTCCACCCCGGCGTCCTCGGGCTCTAGCGCGAGCTCCGTCTCTTGCGTGGGCTCCGCGGTGGCGGTGGGCGGCGGTGGCGGCGGCTCATCCTTCTTGCAGCCGGGGACCCACAGCGCGATCGAGGGGGCCAACAGGCCCAACAACACTGGGATCGCCGCACGCTTGTTCGAGTTCAAAGTCATCCTCTAGTCTCCTAGCTTGATCGCCGCTCGGTAGCCGCGGGTGGGCCCGAGGTTAGCTCCATGAGGGCATCAGGACCTAAAAGGGCGGGCGAAGGCGCCGTGGTGCCCCATCTTTTTGGACAGGTGCTTAGCTACGCTCAGGCCGGTCATACGGTTCATGCGCTCTGGATCGCTCCCCAGGCAAGTAGCAGTTTCTGAGCGCTGATGGGGCCTGAAAGTCGCACCCAGGTCGCCGCCCTCCGACTCTTAGCCGCCATTTAGCGCAGTTTACCGGGGTTTATTGGGTTGGGGAGGGCTGGGCGGAGCCGCGCGGCGCGACCTAGAGCACCGACCGGCGCCTGGCCGAGCGCACCTGAGCGCGGTGCCAAACCCCCAAAAAATCCAACTTCAACAGCCGCGCGACCACGCCCTCAGGCCCGGCAGCACCCCACCCCGTGACGGGATGGGGCCCACTGTCAGGTGATGACGCCCGCCAGCGAGCGCTGCCTCTTCGAGCAGCGCTGCTTGGAGCGTCACCGCGCGGGGAGCTGGCTCTCAGGAGCACCCCATGGAGTTGCCGCAGTTCAGGCACTTGTAGCAGGCGCCGTTTCGGACCGTGATGTGACCGCAGCCGTCGCAGACGGGCGCGTCCCCCATCATCTCCTCCAGCTGCGCATCGAGCCCGCTGCCGCGCACCTCAGGCGCTGCCGCCATCGCCGACGTGGCGCCACCCGCGGCCTCCGCTGATGAGGCTAACAGCTCCTGCTGACGCCGCGTCTCCACTGGGTCCGCGATCTCCGGCTGCTCCTCCGGGGGCACCTGCGCGAAATCGTAGCGCTTCAGGTACTCCACCCCCAGCACGCGGAAGATGTAGTCCACGATGGAAGTGGAGAACTTGATGTTCGGGTGCCCCACCACCACGCCGTGCGGCTCGAAGCGAGTGAAGGTGAACTGCTCCACGTAGGTGGACAGGGGCACGCCGTACTGAAGCCCCACGCTGACCGCCATCGCGAAGCAGTTCATCAAGGAGCGGAACGCCGCGCCCTCTTTGTGCATGTCGATGAAGATCTCGCCGAGCGAGCCGTCCTCATACTCGCCGGTGCGGACGAACACCTTGTGGCCGCCGACCGTCGCCTCTTGAGTGAAGCCCGCGCGCTTCTTCGGGAGCCGCACGCGGGTGCCCGTGGGGCGCACCAGCTGAGCGATTTGCTTCGCGGCCTGTGTGTCGGCCTGAGTCTCCTCCTCCGTGTCGCTGCTCTCGCTGCGGGTCGACAGCGGCTGCGAGGCCTTGCAGCCATCACGGTAGAGCGCCACCGCCTTGAGGCCGAGCTTCCAGCCCTCCTCATAGATGCGGCGCACCTCGTCCACCGTGGCCTCATTAGGCAGGTTCACTGTCTTGCTGATGGCGCCTGACAAGAAGGGCTGCGTCGCCGCCATCATCTGGATGTGGGACATCGGCGCCAGGTAGCGCTCCCCGGTGCGACCGCAGCGGTTCGCGCAGTCGAACACCGCCAAGTGCTCCTCGCGCAGGTAGGGCGCGCCCTCGATCGTCATGCGCCCGACGATGACGTCACCCGCCGCCTCGATCTCTTGTGGGCTGAACTTCAACGCGCGAAGCAGGTTGAAGCCGGGCTGGCTCATCCGCTCCGCGGTGACGCCGAGCCGCTGGTAAGTGTCCTTACCGAGCACCCAGGGCGAGAAGGCGAGGTTCAGATCGAAGACGCCGGGGAGCGCGTCCTCCACCTTCCGTAGATCTTCATCCGTGAGGCCGCGCTCCTTCAAGCTCTGGCGGTTGATGTGGGGCGCGCCGAGCAGGGTGTTCGTCCCGGAGACGAAGGCCACGATCTCCTGCACCTCCGCGGGGCTGTAGCCGAGCCGCGCGAGCGCGAACGGGACAGCCTGGTTGACGATTTTGAAGTAGCCGCCGCCGGCGAGCTTCTTGAACTTCACCAGCGCGAAATCGGGCTC
>CAYQAC010000291.1:0-3981 GCA_964415255.1 uncultured Polyangiaceae bacterium
CGCCGCTCGCGCTCGGCGCCATCTTCGGCAGCCTCGTGCTGCTCGGGCTGAGGTTCTGGCTCGGCGCTCGGGTGGGCTACGGGGACGCGGAGGCACTGTACGCGAGCTACGCCTCCTTCCCCCAGCCTGGCTACCTCGACCACCCAGGGCTGATCGGCAGCGTCGCGCGCTGGCTTGGTGACGGGGCGCCGCCGCCGGCGCGCCTCGCGCACCTGTTCAGCGCGGTCTTGGGCGGCCTGGTGCCCTGGGTCGGCTACTTCACCGCGCGGCGCCTCGGGGCCACTCAGGACGGTGCCCTGACGACCTGCCTAGCGCTGCTCCTGTTCCCAGAGTTGTCAGTGGGTCTGTTCGGCTTCACACCGGACCTGCTCCTGGTGCCGCTCTGGCTGCTCACGCTCGGCGCCGCCGCTGCCGCGCTGCGGGCGCCGCGCGGCTCCGCCACGCAGCTCGCCTGGTGGCTGCTCACCGGCGGCGCGCTGGGGCTCGGGTTGCTCAGCAAGGTGACGATGGGGCTGCTCGGCCTCGCGCTGCTCGCGGTGCTGCTCAGCCCGCCCGGCAGGCCGCAGCTGAAGACGCTGGGGCCGTACGCCGGGCTCATCACCTGCGCCATCTTGGTGATGCCGCTCGTGCTCTGGGAGCGCGAGCAGGGCTACCCCATGCTCACCCACCGGCTCGTGACCACCCAGGGCGAGGCTGGGTTTTCCCTGAGGAATTTAGGCGCGCTGGTCGGCGGCCAGCTGCTCTACGCCACCCCGCCGTTCCTGCTCGGCGGCTACTGGGTGCTGCGGCGCCTGCGGCCGCTCTCCGAGCTCACCCACCGCCTGCTCGCGGCCGCCATCTACGTGCCGCTCGTGGGCATCAGCCTGCTGTGCCTGTGGTCGCCGGTCGCGGAGCCACACTGGCTGGGGCCGGTCTACCTCGCGGCGGCGGTTGGGCTGGGGCTGGTGCCAGAGGTGGCCACGCGCTGGCTGCGGCGCTCCGCGGTGATCGTCGGCGTCTTGGTGTGGGCGCTGGGGGCGCTGCTGGTGGGCACCGATTTGCCGCCGCGGCTGCTGAAGGGCGCCTACGAGCCGCGCTACGATCTGACCAACGATTTGTACGCCTGGCGCTCTGGGCTCGAGGTGGTGCGCCAGACAGTGACCGAGGCGCGCGCGCGGCGCCCCGGCGCCGAGCTCACGGTGGTGGCCCCGCATTGGATCCTGTGCGCGCAGCTGCACGCGGGGCTCGCGGGGGACGTGAGGGTCGGGTGTCAGACGCCAGGGGGCGACGACTTCCAGCGCTGGTGGCCGAAGGAGCGCTGGGCGGGCGCCGAACAGTTAGTGTATGTCACTGACGATCGCTTCGAGGTGAACCTCACCGAGCGCTTCCCGGAGCGCCGCGCCGTCCAGCGCAGGAGCTCGCTCACGCTGCGCGGCGGGCGCGTGGTGCGTCGCGCGGAGGTGAGCCTGCTCGAGCGTCAAGACTTCGCGACGCGCTGAGCCGCCTCGCGCTTCAGGCTTGCGTCGGCAGCTCACGGGGCGCGGGCGCTGACGCCACGGCTTGAGCCTGCGCCTGCACGGACGGCGCCTGCGCGGTGAGGCCCGCCTGCTCGATCAAGGTGCGATCGGTGTCCTCCCCGGGGTTCGGGGTGGTGAGCAGCTCCTCTCCATAGAAGATGCTGTTCGCCCCCGCGAAGAGGCATAAGAGCTGCGCCTCTTGGCTCAGCTCGGCGCGCCCCGCGCTCAGCCGCACCTGGCTCTTCGGCATCAAGATCCGCGCGGTCGCGATCATGCGCACGAGCTCCGTTGGCTGCACCGGCGGCAGCTCCTCGAGCGGCGTACCCGGCACCCGCACCAGCGCGTTGATGGGCACGCTCTCGGGGTGCGGCGTGAGCGACGCGAGCTCGCGCAACATCGCGCAGCGATCATCGATGCTCTCACCGAGCCCGATGATGCCCCCTGAGCACACCGTGATCCCCGCGCTTCGCACGCGCCTGAGCGTGATGAGCCGATCCTCGTAGCTGCGGGTGGTGATGATTGACTTGTAGTAGCCGGGCCCGGTGTCAAGGTTGTGGTTGTAGGCGTCGAGCCCGGCGTCCTTCAGCGCCTGAGCCTGGTGCTCCTCCAACATGCCGAGCGTGACGCAGGCCTCAAGCCCCAGCGCTTTGACGCCCTTCACCATGGAGAGCACGCGATCGAAGGCGGGGCCATCTTTCACGGAGCGCCACGCGGCGCCCATGCAAAAGCGGGTCGCGCCCGCCTCACGCGCGCGCGAGGCGGCCTCAAGCACCTCCTCCACCTTGAGCATCGCCGCCGACTTCACCGGCGTCTGGTAGTGCGATGACTGCGGGCAATAAGAGCAGTCCTCTGGGCAGCCGCCGGTCTTCACGCTGAGCAAGGTGCAGAGCTGCACCTCGCGCTTCGGGTGCTCCGCGAGGTGCACCGCCCGCGCGCGATCGATCAGCTCGAACAGCGGCAGATCGTGGATGGCGCGGATCTCGGAGACTTGCCAATCGTGGCGCAGCGAAGCCATGGGCCACGTCTACTCCGAGCCGCGGGCGCCGTCCACCGGGCTCAGGCGCCGCCCCGCTCACGCCATGGCGCGCAGCATCAAGCGCCAGGACGTCGCACCCCGGCGCGGCCACGGGCGGAACCCAACCCCCAAAAAACCAAGCCCCTGATCCACAAGTGGCCACGGGCCTTCGCGACCTCCCTGCCTAGCGTCGCGCACCCTGTTAGCGCGCTGCTCCCCCGTTGCCCCTCGCCGCGCCTGCCCTGGGTGCTCTCAGATGGCGCCTGCGACGCTACGTCCCTTGCCCTCGTCGCGCCGCTGTACCGTCAGGCCGCCTGGGCACGTTGCGCCCGCGCCATGGCCGACGCCGCTCTGGCTAAAAGCCCATGAGCGCCCGCGCCAGCTCGCGATCGACCCGGCCCGCCTGCACCAGGCGCTTGAGCGCCATCGCGAAGGTCTGCATCCCGTACGGGTGCTCGCCACCCTCCATCAGCTCCTTGAGCGGCGGGTTGCCGATGGGCCGCCGGATGCTCTCGCGCACCGAGCCGGTCGCCACCAGCACCTCCGCCGCCAGCACCATCCCCTGCCCGTCCGCCCTCGGCATCAGGCGCTGCGCGACGATCCCCTGGAGCGAGTCGGCGAGGCGCATGCGAAGCTCATCGTGATCGCCCTCTGCCAGCGCGAACACGCGGTTCATGGTGCGCGCGACGTCCGGCGTGTGCAGCGTGGAGAGCACCAAGTGGCCTGTCTCGGCGGCCTTGAGTGCGATCTCCATGGTCTCGCCGTCGCGGATCTCACCCACCTGAATCACGTCTGGATCTTGACGAAGTGAGGCGCGCAGCGCCGCGGCGAAGCTGTGCGTGTCCATGCCTATTTCCCGCTGGCTCACGCTCGAGCGATCGTCCTGATGCAGGTATTCGATCGGATCTTCGATGGTGACGATGTGGCGGGCCATGCTGTGGTTCATCTGGCCAATCATCGCGGCCAAGGTGCTGCTCTTGCCGTTGCCCGCGGCGCCGACGCACAGCACAAGACCCCGATCTTTCACCGCCAGCTCAGCGCAGGCCGCCGGCGCGCCGAGCTGTTCGAGCGTGGGGATGTTGTGCGGGATGGCGCGCATCACCACGGCTAGGGTGCCGCGCTGACGATACACGTTGACGCGGAAGCGGCCGAGCCCGGGCACCGCGTAGGAGCAGTCGTGCTCGCTCAGCTGCGCCAGCTGCTCCCGGACCATCGGGTCGACGACTAAGTGGCGCGCCACGGCCCAGGTGTCCGCCGCGCTGATTTTATCTACACGGAAATAGACCAGCTCATCCCGCACCCGCGCCGCGGGCGGTTGGCCGACCTTCAAATGGACGTCGCGCGCGCCGGCCGCCACCGCCTTGCGCAGCAGCTGCTGGAAGAACTCCTCAGAGACGTAGGGGCTGGGCGAGGAGCTAGATGGCGGCATCACAGCCTGAGAGGCTAGCAGGGAAGCGGCGCTCTCGGGGG
>CAYQAC010000292.1:0-3949 GCA_964415255.1 uncultured Polyangiaceae bacterium
CGCGCCGCTCGTCGCGAGCGGCGCGGTGGCGAAGCCGAACTCCTCAGCGCCGAGCAGGCAGGCGATGGCCACGTCGCGCCCGGTGCGCAGCTGACCGTCAGCCTGCACGACGACCCGGCCGCGCAGGTCATTCTTGACCAGCACCTGGTGCGCCTCAGCCAGGCCGAGCTCCCAGGGGACCCCAGCGTGCTTGATGGAGGTGAGCGGGGAGGCGCCGGTGCCGCCGTCGTGGCCTGAGATCAAGATCACGTCGGCGTGCGCCTTGGCCACGCCCGCGGCGACGGTGCCGACGCCGGCCTCCGCCACCAGCTTCACGCTGATGCGCGCCTTGGGGTTCACCATCTTCAGGTCGAAGATGAGCTGCGCCAGATCTTCAATCGAGTAGATGTCGTGGTGCGGCGGCGGGGAGATGAGCGTCACCCCTGGGGTGGAGTGGCGCGTCTTGGCGATGATCTCGTCCACCTTGTGGCCCGGGAGCTGGCCCCCTTCGCCTGGCTTGGCGCCCTGGGAGATCTTGATTTGCAGCTCGTCCGCGCTCACGAGGTAATGCGTGGTGACGCCGAAGCGCCCGGAGGCAACCTGCTTGATGGAGCTGCGGCGCGCGTCCAAGGCGCGCTCCGGCTGCTCGCCGCCCTCCCCGGTGTTGCTGCGGCCGCCGATGCTGTTCATCGCCAGCGCCAGGTTCTCGTGCGCCTCGGCGCTGATCGAGCCAAAGCTCATGGCGCCGGTCGCGAAGCGCTTCACTATTTCACTGGCTGGCTCCACCTCCGAGAGGGCGATGGGCGTGCCCCGCCGATCAAACTCCCAGAGGCCACGCAGGGTGATGTGCCCCTGGCTCTGCAGGTTGATCCAGTCGGCGTACTCTCGGTAGCTCGTCAGATCTTCCTGGCGCACGGCGCGCTGCAGCGCGGCGATGGTCTGTGGGTTCCACAGGTGCAGCTCACCCTGAGCTCGGTAGTGGTACTGACCACCGACGCTCAGCGCGTCACCGGACAGCGCCGCGGTGCGCGGTGAGAAGGCGGCTTGGTGGCGCCGGCGCGCCTCCTCGGCGATCACCGCGAGATCCACGCCGGAGAGGCGGCTCGCGGTGCCGGTGAAGTAGCGATCGATCACCTCTTCACTGAGGCCAATCGCCTCAAACAGCTGCGCCCCTTGGTAGCTCTGGAGCGTGCTTATCCCCATCTTGCTCATGACCTTCAAGAGGCCCTTACACACCGCCTTGATGTAGCGCTGTGAGGCCTGCTTGGGGTCGGTCACGCCTGGCAGCGCGCCGGCTTGGCACAGCGCGCGCACCGACTCGAGCGCCAGGTAAGGGTTCACCCCGCCCGCACCGTAGCCCGCCAGGAGCGCGAAGTGGCTCACCTCGCGCGCCTCGCCCGTCTCCACCAAGATGCCCACCTTCACCCGCGTGCCGTTGCGCGTGAGGTGATGGTGCACGGCGCCGGTCGCCAGCAGGCTGGGGATGGCCGCCATGTGCGGCGACACCCCGCGGTCGCTCAAGATGATCAGGCTGTGGCCGTTCAGCACCGCGACGGACGCCTGACGACACAGCTCGTCCAAGGAGGCCTTGAGCCCAGCGGCGCCCTCCGTCACCGGGTACAGCATCGGCAGCGTGGCGGGGACGCGCACCTGGATCAGGTGCGTGCCGCGCAGCTTGGCCATGTCTTCGTCGGTGAGGATGGGGTGCGGCAGCTCGAGCATCTGCGCCTGATCGGGCAGCTCGAACAGGAGGTTCCCCTCGCCGCCGATGTAGCTCGAGAGGCTCATCACCAGCTCCTCGCGGATGGGGTCGATGGCCGGGTTGGTCACCTGAGCGAAGTGCTGCTTGAAGTAGTTGAAGAGCAGCTGCGGCTCGTCGCTCAGCGCGGCCAGCGGGGTGTCCGTCCCCATCGAGCCCACCGCCTCTTGGCCGGCTTGCGCCATGGGCGCGAGCAAGAGCTGCAGGTCCTCCTTGGTGTAGCCGAAGGCGCGCTGGCGCTCGCTGAGGCTCCGGCTGTCCGTCAGCTCAGCTGACGGCACCTCGGCGATGTCAGCCAGGTTGATCTTGTTGTCGCGCAGCCATTTTCCATACGGTTGCCGCGCGCACAGGGCGCCCTTGAGCTCGCCGTCGTCGATGATGCGCCCCTGCGTAAGATCCACCAGCAGCATCTTGCCCGGCTCAAGGCGGCCCTTCTGTAGCACCTCCTCTGGGGGGAACTCGAGCACGCCCGTCTCCGAGCCGAGCACCACGGTGCCATCCTTCGTGAGCGACCAGCGCGCGGGGCGGAGGCCGTTCCTGTCCAGCATGGCGCCGATCTGACGACCGTCGGTGAAGGTGAGCGCCGCGGGGCCATCCCAGGGCTCCATCAAGCAGGAGTGGTAGGCGTAGAAGTCGCGCTTGGCCGCTGGCATGTCCGCGTCGTTTTGCCAGGCCTCCGGCACCAGCATCATCATCACGTGGGGCAGGGAGCGGCCGGCGTGCAGCAGCATCTCGGCGACGTTGTCGAGCGCCGCGGAGTCACTGCCGCCTGGCGTCACCACCGGCAAGATGTGGCGGATGTCGTCGCCGAACACCTCCCCAGCGAACAGCGTCTCGCGCGCGTGCATCCACGCCACGTTGCCGCGCAGCGTGTTGATCTCCCCGTTGTGAGCCAGGTTGCGGAACGGCTGCGCCAGCTCCCAGGTGGGGAAGGTGTTGGTGCTGAAGCGCTGGTGCACCATCGCCAGCGCGCTCACCACCGCCTCGTCGTTCAGGTCGGGGTAGTAAAGGGCCAGCTGCTCCGCGTGCAGCAGCCCTTTGTAAATCAGCGTGCGCGACGAGAGGCTAGGGATGTAGCAGCCCTGCCCGTGACGCAGCTCGCTCTCGCGCACGGTGCGCTCAATCCAGCGCCTGATCACGAACAGCTTGCGCTCGAAGGCCTGCTGGTCAGGCACCGCCGCGCCGATGAACACCTGCTTGATGATCGGCGCGCTCTCCCGCGCCAACGGCCCGCAGGCTTGCTCATCTACCGGGACGTCGCGCCAGCCGAGCAGCCGCTGCCCGGTGCCGGCGATTTTATCCTCCACGATCTGCAGGCAGCGCCGGCGCTCCTCGCGCGACCGCGGCAAGAACACGCAGCCGACGCCATACTGACCCGCGGGCGGCAGCTCGAACCCAAGCTGCGCGGCCTCACGCCGTAGGAAGGCGTCCGGCACCTGAATCAAGATCCCAGCGCCGTCACCCGTCAGCGGATCACAGCCCGCCGCGCCGCGGTGCACCAGGTTCAGGAGGATCTGCACCCCCTGGCGCACGATCTGGTGCGACGCTTGACCGTGGATGTTCGCGACGAAGCCGACGCCGCAGGCGTCGTGTTCGAACCGTGGGTCGTACAGACCAGACTTGCTAGGGAGCGGCATACGGGTAGGCTGTGAAGGGGCTCGCCACCGTGGCGCGGTGAGGCGGCGGGCTCGCTGGCGAGGGGCTGGTGGCACCCCACGGGGAGGGGAGCTCACGCCTGTCGCCGGGCCGAGCCGAGTCACGCCGCGAGCCGGCGCTAGCCTATTGGGCCATGCTTTGACGCGCCGCGCAAGCAGCCCCAGTCGGTTGGCCGCCCGGTGGGCGATCAAAGCTCGGCACCCTAGAACGACAAACGGTTTACCGTTTGTCGTCCTCAAATCACAGGCTTTCGCTGGGTGAAGGGAAGCAACAGCCAGTGGAGAGCCCGGAAAAGCGCGCCCTCGCCCCGCATGGGGGCGGTTTTCCGGGCTCGTGTGGCGGCAAACTGATCGCCGCTCTAGGTCAGGCTCTGTTATTTGTGGGTGATGAGCGGAAGTGGGCGTGGCGTGGGTGGGCGAGCGAGCGGCGGTCAGGTGCTCGGGCTCGCTGGGGCGGTGCTGGTGGCGCTGCTCGCCTGTAAGAAGGAGGAGCCTCCGCCCGCGCCGGTGCCGGTCGCGGTGCCCACCGCCTCGAGCGCAAGGCCCCGTGGCGGTG
>CAYQAC010000293.1:0-3880 GCA_964415255.1 uncultured Polyangiaceae bacterium
CTGGATCCAGGAGATCCCGGCGGTTTCGAGGTCCTGCATTTTGTCACGCAGGGCGAGCGCGATCTGTCGACAGGTCTCCTCACGTGGCTGGTCGTCGCGCACGAAGGACCACTGGAGGATGGTGACGGGGCCGGTGAGCATGCCCTTCATCGGGCGCTTGGTGAGCGACTGCGCGTAGCGGGACCACTCGACGGTCATGGGCTTGGGGCGGGACACGTCGCCGTAGAGCACCGGGGGCTTCACGCAGCGGGAGCCGTAGCTCTGCACCCAGCCGTTCTGGGTGAAGGCGAAGCCCGCGAGCTGCTCGCCGAAATACTCCACCATGTCGTTGCGTTCGAACTCGCCATGCACGAGCACGTCGAGGCCGATCGCCTCCTGCCTCTCCACGCAGGCGCGCGTCTCCGCCTTCAGGAACTCGTCGTACTGCGAGTCGGAGAGATCGCCGCGCTTCCACGCCGCGCGGGCGCGGCGCACGTCGCCGGTCTGCGGGAATGAGCCGATCGTGGTGGTGGGGAAGAGTGGCAGGGGGTGACGCTGCTGTTGCGCCTCGGCGCGCGCAGGGAAAGGAGAGCGCCGCGTGAGGAGATCGCCGGTGACGCCAGCTGCCCGTCTTCGCACGGCCGTGTCGTGGGTGCGACGGGACGCGCGTCGCAGCGCGATGGCGTTCCTCGCCGCGCGGAAATACTCGGTGTCCGGCGTGGCCACCCCGGCGGACGCCGCCAAGGCGCTCAGCTCCTCTAGCTTCTGCGTCGCGAAGGCGAGCCAGCTGACGAGCTCGGGGTCCAGGCGGTCTTCCAGCGTGAGGTCGACCGGCACGTGGAGCAGCGAGCACGAGCTCGCGACGGTCAGTCGCGCTGGCCCTACGGCGCTCGCCGCGCGCCGCACCAAGGCGTGCGCGGCGTCCAGATCGGCGCGCCAGACGTTGCGACCGCTGACCGCGCCGAGCGACAGGTGCATGTTGGCGGGGAGCGCTTGGAGCACGGGGTTCAGCTGCTCCGGAGCCTGCGCCAGGTCGATGTGCAGCCCGTCCAGACCCGACTTCGTCGCGAGGGTCAGGTTCTCGTCGAGCGAGCCGAAGTAGGTGGTGAGCATCAAGCGCGGGCGCTCGGTGAGCGCGACCAGCGTCGTGAAGGCCTCTTGGTACGCCGCGTGAGCATCCTCCGTGAGATCGGTGACCAGGCAGGGCTCATCGAGCTGCACCCAGCTCACGCCCGCTTGGTGGAGCCGACCGAGCAGCTCGCCATAGAGGGGTAACAGCGTGGGGAGCAGGGTGAGGGTGGACGCGCCCGCGGCGCACCCTGGAGCGAGCTTGGAGAGGAGCAAGAACGACACGGGGCCGAGCAGCACTGGTCGCGGCTCGAGGTCGAGCTGACGCACCTCCTCTAGCTCGCTGAGGAGCCGCTCGGCGCTCAGCTCGAGGCGCTGATCGAGGCGCAGCTCGGGGACGATGTAGTGGTAGTTCGTGTCGAACCACTTGGTCATCTCGAGCGCGGCCAGGTCGAGCTCACCGTCTTGGTGGCCACGCGCCATCGCGAACAGCCGCTCGAGCGGATCCGTCAGGCGCTGGTAGCGCTCTGGCACCGCGCCGAACAGCACCGCGGTGTCGAGCACGTGATCGTAGAGCGAGAAGTCTCCACAGGGTACCTGACGGAATCCGCGCTCCGCCATCAACGAGAGGTGCCTACGCCGCAGCTCGGTGGCCACGCTCAGCAGCTCCTCGGCGGAGCTTCGCTTCGACCAATAGGACTCGAGAGCCCGCTTCAGCTCTCGTGAGGCGCCGATCCGGGGGAACCCAAGGCACGTCGCTTGCACACTCATTCTGCCACTCTCCTGTACGGTTGGTGAAATGCTCGGCCGAGCCGGGGCTCGACCTCTGGATCAGTTGGACCCGTGTCCTGACTGAACGCCGATTGGCGTCTGAGGCTGCTCGGTGCGGTTCGCGTGGCGCCAGAGGGGCTCCTCGAGCGGGTCGCCGTCGCTGATGCGCGCTTGGAAGTGGGACGCGACGAGCTGAGGGGTGACCTCGCGCAGCGAGCGTGGGCTCCAGCGGGGCTCATCGTCCTTGTCGATCAGCCGCGCGCGGATCCCCTCGAGGAAATCCTGCCGTGCGCAGCACCGGAGCGACACCTCGTACTCGAGCCGCAGCGTGTCGGCCAAGGAGAGCCGGTGCGCGCGTTGCCAGAGCTCGAAAGCCAGCGCAGCTGACGTAGGGGAGCCGGTGCGGAAGGCCTCCCCCGCGGCGTGGAGCCAAGGATCGTCCGCGTCGGTGTGCCGGAGCCTGCGCGCGATGTCGCCGAGGTCCTCCCCGGCCATCAGCGCCTGGATCCGGTCGAAATGCGCGCGCACCTTCGAGGGCTCCGGCGGTTCGATCGCGATGGCCTCGAGGCTCCGGCTCACCAGCGCGCGGTTCGCCTTCGGGTCGTCGCTGAAGTGCGCGTCGCGGAGTGATGTTAACCAGTATAACTGTCTATAGGCGGGGCAGCACCAGTCGGCGATCCCACAGAACAACGCGTCCGCCGCGTTGAGGCGCGCAGCGGTCAGTGCCACGAACAACCCAACGCGCCCGGGCATGCGCCGGAGCATCCAGCTCCCGCCGACGTCCGGGTAGAGGCCGATGCGGATCTCCGGCATCGCGAGCATGCTCGCTTCGGTCACTACGCGGTGGGACGCAGCCGCTAGGAGCCCGAGCCCGCCGCCCATCACGATCCCGTGCCCCCAGCACACCACTGGCTTCGGGAAGCCGTGGAGCAAGTAGTTGAGCTCGTACAGCTCGCTGAAGAAGTCCGCGGCGTAGTCGCTGGGGATGGGGCCCGCTTGGAGCGACTCATACAGTCGGCGCAGGTTCCCTCCCGCGCAGAACGCCTTGGTCCCTGAGCCCCGCAGCAGGATCGCCGCCACGCGCTCGTCACGCGCCAAGCGCTTCAACGCTGGCGCCAGCGCGCGCACCATCTCGAGGGACAGCGCGTTGAGGCTCGCGGGCGCGTTGAGCGTCGCGACGACCACTCGGTGCCCGCTCTCAGTGGGGAGCTCTTCGAAGAGGACTGGCTCACGCACCGCGCGCTCCTCTGCTGGGGACTGGGGACGCGCCATGGTCAGCCCGCGTGCGCCACCTGGAACTGCTCCTCTTCGGTGGAGCCCGAGAGCGCGCGCAGTGACGACTGACCGCCTCCGATCACCTCTGCCAGTAAATCGAAGTAGCCCGTGCCGACCTCGCGCTGGTGGCGCGTGGCGGTGTAGCCGTGCGGCTCCGCGGCGAATTGCGCGCGCTGCAGGTTCACGTAGGCTGACATCTGGCGCTCGCGGTAGCCCGAGGCCAGCTCGAACATGCTGTAGTTCAGCGAGTGGAAGCCCGCGAGGGTGATGAACTGGAACTTGTAGCCGAGCTGCCCCAGCTCACGCTGAAAGCTCGCGATGGCGACCTGATTCAGGTGCCTCTCCCAGTTGAACGAGGGTGAGCAGTTGTACGCGAGGAGCTTGCCTGGGAACTCGCGGTGGATGGCCTCGGCGAAGGCGCGCGCGTCCTCGAGATCTGGAGTTGAGGTTTCACACCAGATCAGGTCCGCGTAGGGCGCGTAGGCCAGGCCGCGCGCGATCGCCTGATCCAGCCCTGCACGGACTCGGTAGAAGCCTTCTCGCGTGCGCGCGCCGGTCAGGAAGGGGCGGTCATTCGGATCGACGTCGCTCGTGAGCAGCGCCGCGCCCATCGCATCGGTGCGCGCGATGAGCAAGGTCGGCACGCCGAGGGTGTCGGCGGCGAGCCGCGCCGCGACCAGCTTTTGAACGCCCTCGCTGGTGGGGACCAGCACCTTACCGCCCATGTGTCCGCACTTCTTCGCGGAGGCGAGCTGATCTTCGAAGTGCACGCCCGCCGCCCCCGCTT
>CAYQAC010000294.1:0-252 GCA_964415255.1 uncultured Polyangiaceae bacterium
CGAACGCGCGCCGCTCGCCGAGCGACTGGCGCGCGTTCGCCAGCTGTGACCTGACGCGCGGCGATGCGCGCCACTTGCTGACTGAACTCGAGGGTGAGCCGCGTGAGCCGCGCTTGCTCCGTCGCCGCGCTGGCGCGGGCGAAGCTGCGGCGCACCTCGCACTGCATGGCCCAGCTGAGCGCGCTGAGCTCCGCCTCGCTGAGCTCGCGCAGCCGCTCGGCGTGGGCGAGCTCCGCGCGGCGCTCGCCGCCG
>CAYQAC010000294.1:262-3866 GCA_964415255.1 uncultured Polyangiaceae bacterium
CAGCGACAGCTCGAGGTCGAAGCCCGTGCCGGCGGCGCCGAGCCGCGGCCCCGCGGCGACCGTGACCTCAGGGTTCTG
Organism: uncultured Polyangiaceae bacterium; assembly: GCA_964415255.1. Lineage (GTDB taxonomy): Bacteria > Myxococcota_A > Polyangia > Polyangiales > Polyangiaceae > JAHBVY01. Next base: position 341 of record CAYQAC010000294.1, read on the forward strand.
ACGCCAGAGCGGTGAGGCGGCGATCTTCGCAGCCTCGGCGCGGCTCCGGGTGGCGCGCGCCACGAGCAGGAGCGGGGAGTGGTGTTCTGCGTAGGCGAGCAGCTGGGGTAGGGTGGCACCTGCGGGGAGCGGGGGCGTTGCTCGCTGTAGACGCGTGCGACCTGTGGTGAGGTGTTCTGACGAGCCGCCGGGGTCGTCAGCCAGCTCGCCCTCGAGGCCCTCGAGGTCGGCGGCGTTCGCCGCTTGGGCGCCTTCGCTCGTTGCATCCGCGCCCGGCGCGCGCGGCTCGGGGTGCGGCGCCGCGGCGCAGCCAGCGATCAGCAGCGTGAGCGGTCCTAGTATCCATGTGGATAAATTATTACTATTCATGATAGTAGTTCTTGATGCGCACCATTTAGGCGAGGCGTGATCTCGGCTCACTGCAGCAGATCGAACACCAGGTGCTCCACGCTCAGGTGGAGCGAGTCGAGCACGTGGGGGGCTGTGTGGTGGGGCAGGGCGATGGCGCCGAGCATCAGCGCCGCGGCGAGCGGCAGGTGCCAAGCCAGCGCCAGGTTGCGCCCGACGGGCGCCTGAGCGGGCCGCTCGGCGAGCGCCAGGAGCAGGCCCACGCGGAGCTTCAGCACCTCGAGGCTGCTGCTGCCGAGCCCCAAGGTGCCCATGGGGGTGGGCCGCGCCGCGTGCACGATGGCCTCGGCGAGCGCCAGCGGATCCGCGCCGCGCGCGACCGCCGCGCGATCACAGGCTGCCTCCCGCGCCACGCGCCAGCTGGCCGCGTGCGGCGCCAAGAGCTTGCGGCCCAGCGGGTTGATGGTGAGCGCCACCTCGAGCAGCCAGCTCCGCAGCGGATCCCACGCGTGGAGGTGCTCCGCCTCGTGCGCCAAGGCGGCGACGAGCGCCTCATCGCTCAGCGCCGCGGCGAAGTCATGGCCCAGCGCCACGCGGCGCCGAAGCAGGCCGTGACTCGCGATGGCGAAGTGCGGCGCCGCCGTGAGCCACACCTTGCCCTCGAGCGAAGCGAGCGCGGCCTCGGTGGCGATCAGCCGCTCCACGCGCTGGGCGAGCGCGGGCAGCGCCTGACGCGGCGGCAGCGCCACCCCGCGACTCTTGATCACGAAGGGCGCCACCAAGAGGCTCGCCATCAGCGCGAGCGCGATGGACAGGCTCCCTGATTCAGGGCAACCGTGGATGTTGTGGGGGCAGGCCAGGGTGACGAGCACCGCGCCTGGCTCGTTCTGGTGGAGCGCCGCGGAGATCAGCCAGCACAGCGGCAGCAGGCTGGCGCTGGTGAGGATCAGGTAGCGTAGCTGACCAAGCTCCGACCACGGCGTCACGCGCGCGACGAGCTTCAAGAGCAGCGTCGCCAGCAGCGCCGTGAGCGGCAGCACGACGCCGAAGAACACGACCACCCCCAGCACCGGGAAGACGAACTCAATCACCTTGGAGCTCCTCCCGCCGCCGGCGGATCAGCGCCTCAAGCTCATCCAGCTCTTGCGGCGACGCGTCGCTCACCTTTTCAGCGAGCATCGCGAAGGCTTGGTGATCGCCGAGGGTCGCGCCGAGCACCTCACGCGCGGTCCCCTCCAAGAACTCTTCGCGCGTTAGCGCTGGCGTGTAGAGGTAGCACCGCCCATCGCGCGCTCGCAAGAGGAGCCCCTTCTCGTGCAGCCGCCCGAGCGTGGTCATCACCGTCGTGTAGGCGATGTCGCGCTCCCGCTGCAGCGTACGGAGCACGTCCGTCACGGTGAAGCCGGCGAGCCGCTGACTCCAAACCACGTCCATGACGGACGACTCCAGCTCGTGGAGCCGCAGCTGGATGCCTGTCTTCCCGGGGCGAATGAACATCTACTACCAGGCATCGTAGAACGCCGGACGCCGCTCGTCGAGCGCGGCGATGGGGCGCCATCGAGCGCGGCGATGGGCGTCGATTGAGCGCTCCGCTCACGCCTCTGTGAGCGGGGCGGGGTGGGTGAGCGGGGGCGCCTGGTGGGGCCTGAATCGCTGTTATTCTTCGGGTTTTGGGGGTTTGGTACCGCGCTACCCAGCGCTGTCCCTGATCGGTGCGCTAGGCAACAGGCGTCGGGTATCGTGCGATGTGAGCCGTCAACTCACGGCGGCTCCGTGCGTCCGTTGAGGTATGCAGGGCGGCCTTGGCATAAGCTCGATGATGCGCCGCGCGTCGATGGACTGACCCGCCCGCGCGGGCGCTCACGAGTCGCTGTGCGGCGCGCAGACTGATTCGTCAGGGGAGGCGCGGTTCAGGCAAACCCCCGAACCCTCGGCCCCGATGTGCGTTGAGGTGCCTCCCGCACAACAGGACAGCTAAACTGACCGACCGTGTCAGTCATGAGTGGTACTGACGAATGGGTAGGAGGTCAGTCATTCGGACTGTGTGTCAGTCGTGAGTGGTGCTGACAAATGGGTAGGAGGTCAGTCATTCGGACTGTGTGTCGAGCGCGGCGGCGTCGGCGGCGCGCCGCCGCTCCTCTGAGTAGTGCACGTAGCAGGCGGGGAGGTAGCGCTCGTCGCCGCCGAGCTCTATTTGGGGGCCCTCGAGCACCGCGCTGTCGCCGCGCATGCGCAGGTTGAACACCGCCTTGCGGTTGCAGAACTGGCAGGTGACCTTCACCTCCTCGATGCTGTCGGCTAGCTCGAACAGGCGCCGCGCGCCGGGGAACAAGCGCCCTTGAAAATCGGTCCGGAGCCCGTAGCAAATCACCGGGATGCCGAGCACGGCGGTGAGCTCGCGGAGCTGCTCCACCATGGGCTCGCTCAGGAACTGCGCCTCATCCACCAAGATGCAGTTCAGCCCGCGGAGCGCCTCCGCGTCGAGCAGCTCGTCGTCGTCCACTAGCAGGTCGGCCTCCGCCTCGAGCCCGGAGCGTGAGCGGATGATCTCCGGCCCGAAGCGATCGTCCAGGCGCGGCTTGAGCAGGAGCACGCGCTTGCCTTGCTTGCGGTAGTTGTGAGCGACCGCCAAGAGGTTCAGCGTCTTGGCGCTGTCCATCGTGCCGTAGCGGAAGTAGAGCTTGGCCATGGGTGGTGGGCCGTAGCGTTGTTGGCGTTTGGGATCCACCTTCGCGCGACGCGGGCGACTCGAGGTCATCAAGGTTCGCGCGCGGCGGCGAGACCTGCGACGCTCGGGGGATGACGCAGCTGGTTCAGGTCACGAAGCAGGAGGGAGGCGTGGGCGTGGTGTGCCTCACGCGGCCTGAGGTCCGTAACGCGGTGGACGGCCCCACCGCGGCGGCGTTGGTGCGCGCCTTCGCTGAGCTGGACGTCGACCCAGAGGTGCGGGTGGTGGTGCTCACCGGCGCAGGGGGTCACTTCTCTGCTGGCGCTGACTTGCTCGCGCAGGGTACTCCGCGTGGAAATCAGGTGGAGCCTGGCGCTGGCGGCCCGCTCGGCCCCACCCACGAGCGGCCGAAGAAGCCGACCCTCGCCGCGGTGGAGGGCTACGCCGTCGCAGGGGGCCTTGAGCTCGCGCTGTGGTGCGATCTTCGGGTGGCCGCCGCCGATGCCGTGT
>CAYQAC010000295.1:0-3828 GCA_964415255.1 uncultured Polyangiaceae bacterium
GGACGAGCCGCTGGCCGGCCTCGCCGCCGCCGAGCGTGAGCGGGTTTCGAAGCTGGTGCGGACCGTTTCGTCGAACATCCCGGTCCTGATCGTCGAGCACGACATCGACCGGGTGCTGGCCTTCTCGCACCAGGTGACGGTGATGAATCAGGGCGAGGTGCTGGTGACGGGCGGGCCGGAGGATATCCGCAACGACCGGCGCGTGCAGGAGATCTACACGGGCAAGGGCACCCATGTGCTCTCCGGCCGCAAGCCCTGCCAGGTCAGCGGCAATCCGGTGGTCCTCAGCGCGGAAAAGCTCAACACCTTTTACGGCAAGAGCCATATCCTCAACGATGCCACGCTGCAGGTGCGCAAGGGCGAGATCGTCGCGCTGCTCGGCCGCAACGGCGCCGGCAAGTCGACCTTCCTGAAGTCGCTGGCGGGCCTCGTTCCGCCGAAGACCGGCAGCATCCTGTTTGAAGGCAGGGAACTGGTCGGGCTGCCGGCGCACGAGGTCGCGCGGCTGGGCATCGGCTACGTGCCGCAGAACCGGGGCCTGTTCGCCGGCATGACGGTGGCCGAGAACCTGTCCCTCGGCCGGCTGGCGCGGGCCACCGACGGCTCGACCGGCGTGGTATGGAGCGAGGAGCGCATCATGGAGATGTTCCCGCGCCTGAAGGAGCGTCTGTCCAGCCATGCCGACTATCTGTCGGGCGGCGAGCAGCAGATGCTCTCCATCGCCCGCGCGCTGTCCGGCAACGTGCGGCTGCTGTTGCTGGACGAGCCCTTCGAGGGGCTGGCTCCGGCCGTGATCGAGGAGCTGTTCGAGGTTCTCGACCGCCTGCGCGCGGAGCTTCCCATCGTCATCGTCGAGCACAATCTCGACCTGGTGCTGGCGCTGGCCGACCGGGTGTTCGCACTGGAGCGAGGCGCGGTCTTCCACGAGGGGCCGGCACAGACGCTGCTCACCGATCTCGAATACCGCAAGCAAGTCCTCTGGCTATGAACGAAGTGAGGGATTCAGCCGTGAACGACACGACACCGATCGCCGCTGTTGGCGCCTCGCAGCAGCGGGAGGGCCTGCTCCTGAGCGGCGGACGTTGGGAGCGGGGCCAAGGAGGCCGGGTCACGATCCTTGACAAATATACGCTTGCACCCATTGGCTATGTCGATGTGGCGTCGGCCCGCCAGGTCGAGGGGATGGTCGCCGCTGCCGCTGCCGCCTTCCGGCGGGGGGTGCCCGTCTCCTGGGAACGCGGCGAAATCCTGTCGCGCGCCGCCTCGATCGTGGCCGCGCGCCGCCAGGACTTCATCGCCACCATGCAGGCGGAAGCCGGTTTCACCGCGTCCGACGCCAATGGCGAGATCACCCGCTGCCTTGAGACGCTGCGGCTTTCGGCGGAGGAGGCGCGGCGACTTGCCGGCGATATCCTGCCTCTGGAGGGCGCGCCGGGGCAGGCCGGCCGCTTTGCCTTCACGCTGCGCGTTCCGCTGGGTGTGGTGGCCGCGATCACGCCGTTCAACTCGCCGCTCAACACCGTGGCGCACAAGGTCGCGCCGGCATTCGCGGCCGGCAACGCCGTCATCCTGAAGCCTTCCTCCAATACGCCGCTGACGGCCTGCCTGTTCGCGGAGGCGCTGCAGGAGGCGGGAATGCCCGAGGGGTTCCTGTCGGTGCTCCACGGCGGCGGCGATGTCGCGCGCCTGCTCATCGACGACCAGCGCGTGCGCTTCTTCGCCTTCACGGGCAGCACGGAGGTCGGCCGCGTCATCCAAGCGGCCGCGGGGCTGCGGCGCACGCAGATGGAGCTGGGCTCGATCGCCTTCACCATTCTCGCCGACGACGCCGACCTCGACCGCGCCCTGCCCAGGATCGTCAACGCCGGTTACCGCAAGGCCGGTCAGGTCTGCACCTCGGTGCAGATGCTGCTCGTCCACGAGTCGCGGCAGCCGGAGGTCGAGCAGCGGCTGGCGCCGATGGTCGCCGCTCTTGCGCATGGCGATCCGCGCGACGCCGCGACAGTGGTCGGCCCGCTCATCAGCGAGCGCGAGGCGGTGCGCATCGAACGCTGGATCGAGGAGGCGGTCAAAGGGGGCGCCCGTCTCCTTGCGGGCGGCGCCCGGCGCGGCGCCGTGGTGCCGCCCGCGCTGCTCACCGACATCTCCGCCGACATGAAGGTGGGTTGCTCGGAAATATTCGGGCCGGTCGTCTGCATCGTTCCCTTCGCCACGCTCGACGAGGCGATCGACCGGGTCAACGCCACGCCGTTCGGCCTTGCCACCGGCTTCTTCACGCAGCGGCTCGACGACGCCTTCAGGGCTGCGCGGCGGCTGGAGGTTGGCGGCGTCCACATCAACGAAACCTCCAGCTCCCGTGTCGACATGATGCCCTATGGCGGGTCGAAGGACAGCGGCTTCGGCCGGGAAGGCCCGCATTACGCGATCCGCGAGATGACCGAGGAACGCGTGATCTCCATTTCGACGCGCTGAACCCGGCAGGGCTCAGGCGACAACTCCAAACCATTCGAGGACAGCATGACCAGAAAGATCGCATATGTTTTCGGCGGCTCGCGCGGCATCGGCGCGGCCTGCGTGTCGGCGCTCACGGCCGACGGCTTCGACGTCGCCTGGAGCTATGTCAGCAACGCGCCGGCCGGCGGCGGGCAGGGCAGGGGTTTCAGGGCCGACATCACCGACCCGGCGCAGGTCGCCCGGTTCTTCGACGAGGCGGGGGAAGCGCTGGGCGGCGCGCCCGCCTGCGTCGTCGCCAATGCCGGCATCAACGTTCCGCCCGGCCCGCTGGCGCAATTCCCCGCCGAGAACTTCCGCAAGCTGGTCGAGGTCAACATCGTCGGTGCCTTCAACATCCTGTCGGAAGCCGCGCGGCGGGTCGCCGACGGCGGGTCGATCATCGCGCTGACCACGTCCCTGGTGCGCCACGCCGCTCCCGGCGTCGGCCCGTACAGCGCCACCAAGGCCGCCGTCGAATGCCTCGTCCGCTCGATGGCGAAGGAGCTGGCCGGACGCGGCGTGCGCGTCAACGCGGTCGCACCCGGCCCCGTCGACACCGACCTGTTCCGTGCCGGCAAGGACGAGGCGGCTATCCAGCGTTCGGCGGCGCTCAGCCCGTTCAACCGCGTCGGCAGGCCCGAGGAAGTCGCCGGCGTCGTCGCCTTCCTGGCGTCGGACAAGGCCTCGTGGGTGCACGGCCAGATCGTGCAGCCGAACGGCGGGCTGATCTGAGAAGCGTCTCTTCCCGCGCCGTGGCAACCCGCTTCGCGCGATGCCTGTCGCCCAACTTGTGCCGGAGCGTGAATGCGGGCAGAAAAGGTGGATGGCGCCGGAGAAGGGGACATGGATGACGAGACAGGGCAGGCCGACGCGCGATCGCGTCGAGCCGCTGAGCTCGATGGTCTATCGCAGTCTCGTCGCCAAGTTGCGCGGCGGCACGCTCGCACCCGGCAGCAGGCTGCGCGAGGAGGACATCGCCGCCGAGCTGGGCGTCAGCAGGACGCCGGTGCGCGAGGCGCTGACGCGGTTTCAGGCACGCGGCCTGGCCACCGTCAGCTCCTTTGGGCTTACGGTGATGGAACTCGATCGCAGGCAGATCAGCGAGCTCTATGCAATGCGCGCCGTGCTCGAAGGCTCCGCGGCGCGCTTTGCAGCGGAAAACGCCTCGGCGGCCGATCTCAAGGCGATGCGCCATGCCGCCGAGCTTTTCGAAGCACAGGACGACGATTCCGGCGCCCATGCGCGCGCCAACACCGTCTTTCACGAGGCGATCTATCAGGCCGCCCGCAACGATTACCTGATGCGCATGCTGGAGGATCTCAACGATTCTCTGGC
>CAYQAC010000296.1:0-3819 GCA_964415255.1 uncultured Polyangiaceae bacterium
CCTCGGCGATCCGTGCTGGTGATGGCTCGGTCGGGGAGGCGACGCCGGCCGCGGCGCGCGCCACCGCCACCGCGATGGCGGCTGAGGCGCCGAGCCCCACGCCTGCGGGCAGCGACAGCTCCACCCGCAGCGTCAGCGCCACGCCGGGAGCGATGACGTCGAGCAGGGCGCCGAGCGCGCGGCCGGTGTCGCTGCCGTCGCGCGCGCGCGCTTGGGTGTGAGGCGGGCCACCGACGGCGCTGAGCTCGATGGAGCTCCCGCTGGCGGCGAGCTCAGCGCGCGCGGTCGCCCCTAGGTGGACACCCGCCGCGATCGCCGGGGTGCCGTAGACGACGGCGTGCTCACCGATCAAGATCACCTTGCCGTTCGCGCGGCCGAGAGAGCGTGCCATGTGCGTCAGCTGCGCCGCGAGCCGAGGGCGCTCACCGCGCCCAGCAGCAGATCTTGGCCGCCGCGTCGGAGCCCTGAAAGCGCCGCGATGGCCTCCTGTTCGAGCTCCTCGATGCGAGCCTCGATTTCAGCGCGGGCCCCTGAGCGGTCAAGCACCTCAATCGCGCGCTCGAGATCGGCGCTGGAGGTGCTGGTGTCGCCGTGCACTCGCCGCAGCAGCCGTCGGTCCTCGCCGCGCGCGCGCCGGAGCCCCGCGAGGATGAGGGGTGTGCGCGAGCCGCGGGCCAGATCGCTGCCGCGCGGCTTGCCGGTCTCTCGAGAGCTGCCGAACACGCCCAGCAGATCGTCGCGCAGCTGAAACGCCACGCCCGCTGGGCGCGCGAACTGGCTGAGCGCCGCGAGCTCGGCGGGCCGCGCTCCGCCCAACAACCCGCCGAGCAAGAGCGGGCCGCGCACGGTGTAGCTCGCGGTCTTGAGCGTGTAGGTGAGCTCAGGGTCGTCAGCGCGATTCAGCAGGTCGAGCTGTTGCCCGAGGACGGCGTCCACCTGCATCTCAGCGAACACCTTCAAGAACTCGCGCTGGTGCCGGGGTGGCACTTCAACCGCGCTGATCAGCCGCTGCGCCACCGCGACCGCGAAGTCGCCGGCCAAAATGGCGGAGGCGGCGCCGAGGTGTTCCGAGCGGAAACGCCGGGTGAGCTGGGCATGGACGCTCGGCCCGCCGCGCCGCACGAGATCATGATCCATCCAGTCGTCGTGGATCAGAAAATAGCTCTGAACCAGCTCAAGCGCGACGCCCACCTCGAGCGCTAGCGTGGGCTCGCGCGAGGCGCTCACCGCGTGGAGCCCCGCGACCACGAGCCCTGGACGAACCCGCTTGCCTCCGCGAAGACACAGATCACGGCACGCGAGCACCATGTCCGTCGCGCCTTGACCGAGCGGCGCGACACGGGCGAGCTCCACCTCAAACAGCGCCGCCAGGCGCTCGTCGATCTCGCGCTTCAGGCTGCCGAGCAGGGCGACGAAGGGGTTGGGCGGTAACGCCTTGGGTCCCACGTTGATGGGGCGCCGGGCGCGGGTGGGTGCGCTGAGCGTCCGGGCCTTGGCGGCGCCTGACGGCTTGGCGGCGCCTGACGGCTTGGCGGCGCCTGGCGGCTTGGCGGCGCTTGACGGCTTGGCGGCGCCTGACGGCTTGGCGCTCCGGGGCTTCGTGCTGGCCCTTGGCTTCGTGCTGGCCCTTGGCGCTAGGGTAGCCTTGAGTGCTGCGGCCTTGGTGGCGCGCTTGGCGCGCCGCGGCTTCGCGCTGGCCTGGGGGCTGCCGCTGCCCACAGCCTTGGCAGCCCCAGAAGCCCCAGTGTTTTTAGCCATTTTTCGCGGACGAGCCTAGGTGCCGGTCCGCCGAGTGTCAACCACAGCGCGGCCCCGCTTGCCCTAGTCGCCCGCTTTGGCTGACAGTGAGGCATGGCCGACATCGGGAGTCGCAAGGCGGACCACATCGACCTCGCGGCGCGTGGCGATGTGGGGTTCAAGCAGACCACCACCTTGTTTGAATGCGTCAGGTTGATCCACGACGCGCTGCCAGAGCTCGACCTGGACGCCATCGACCTGTCGGTGGAGGTGCTGGGTAAGCGCCTCGCGGCGCCGATCCTGATCGCGGGGATGACGGGCGGCACCGAGCGGGCGGCCGACATCAACCGTCAGTTGGCCGCCCTAGCGGAGGAGCGCGGCTACGCGCTGGGGCTCGGGAGCCAGCGGCCGATGCTGCGGGACGCCGCGCAGCGGGCGACCTACGCGGTGCGCGACGTGGCGCCGAACGTGCTCCTCCTGGGTAACCTCGGGGTGGTGCAGGCGCGGGAGCTCTCGTCAGAGGCCGTGACGGAGCTCGGGCAGGCGGTCGGCGTCGACGCGCTGTGTGTCCACCTGAACCCCGCGATGGAGGTGGTGCAGCCCGAGGGCGATCGCGATTTTCGCGGTGGGCTCGAGACGTTCGCTCGGCTGACCAGCGACTGCCCGCTGCCGATCATCGCCAAGGAGACGGGCTGCGGCCTCTCACGGGGGGTGGCGGCGCGGCTACGTCAGGTGGGGGTCGAGCACGTGGACGTCTCAGGCGCCGGCGGCACCTCCTGGGTGGCGGTGGAGACCCAGCGCGCTACCAGCGGGCAGCGTGCCCTGGGTGAGGCGTTCTGGGAGTGGGGGATCCCCACGGCGGTGAGCGTGGCCTGGATGGCGGAGGCAGGTTTCCGTACGGTATTTGCTACCGGTGGCGTGAAGACCGGCCTCGACGTCGCGCGCGCGTTGGCGCTCGGCGCCACGGCGGGGGGGATCGCGCGGCCCGTCTTACAGGCGCTCGAGCGCGGCGGCCCCGCGGAGGCTAAGGCTTACCTCATGCAGGTGGAGCGCGAGCTCAAGACGGCGATGCTCTTGGTGGGCGCGGCGGACGTCGCGAGCCTCCGGCGCGCGCCGCGGGTGCTGCTCGGTGAGCTCCAGGCTTGGCTCGCGGGGGCGCGGTAGCGTGCGCCGCGTGCTCGCCTGGGGCGCGCTCGCTCTGGGCGCCGTGGCAGGTTGCGAGGGCGGCTGTGGCGACTGCTCGGGGGGGACGCCCAAGGCGACCGCTGCGGCTGAGTCTGACGCGCGGGTGGAGCTGCTAGACGCAGGCAAGGAGCCGCGGATTGAGCTTGAGGTGGGGCGCTGGCAGGGGCTCACCTACCACTGGCAGGTCCGCAACGAGAGCTCGTTTGGTCTCCAAGGGAACAAGCCGGTCAAGGCGCCCACCGTGGTCGCGAACATGACCTTCCAGGTGACCCACGGCACGGCCGATCCAGTGCTGCGTGAGCGCGGGGGGCGCACGCTCCGGCTGGTGGAGGAGCGCGCGACGGTCGACTCCATTGAGGTGGATCCCACGGGGCTCTCGGCGGAGCTGGTGACCGCGCTGAACCAGGGCCTGGAGGGCTACGCCGGCACTCGCACGCGGACGCTGGTGGGGGAAGACGGCGAGCTGGTGGAGATGAAGACGGAGCTGGTGGGCGGGGTGGAGCCCGCGCCGGAGGAGAAGGAGATGCTCGACCGCACCTGGGAGGTGCAGCGTCGCTTCCCGTTCCGGCTGCCGCCCGCGGCGGTGGGGGTGGGCGGCAAGTGGCGCTTCAGCGAGACGATCGAGATGAGCGGGGTGAAGGCGGTGCAGATCGCCGAGATGACCGTCACCCAGATCCACGCGAGCGAGGTGGTGATCCGGGTGCAGGTGCGTCAGCACGCGCCGCGCCAGGAGCTGATCCACCCCTTCGCGCCGGGGAAGACCGCGCTGCTCGAGCAGTTCCGCGGGGATGGGGATGGTGAGCTGACGATCGATCGGCTGACCGGGATCCCGATGCAGGGCAAGCTCTCCGTCACCGGGCGCCTCACGCTCGCGACCGTCGGGAAGCCGGGGGAGCG
>CAYQAC010000297.1:0-3729 GCA_964415255.1 uncultured Polyangiaceae bacterium
TGCCGCCGATGCCTCCGGTAGCGCCCGTGGCGCCGGTCGCGCCCGTCCCACCGCTCGCACCGGTCGCTCCCGTGCCGCCGCTCGCGGCGGAGCCACCGCTGCCTTCAGGGATCTGACTGCGATCCACGTCGGTCACCAAGGTGCAGTTGGTGAGCAACAGGCCAGCGCCGACCCAGCCAAGCAGGCTCAGGCGACGGGAAGAGGTGAATGGGGCAAGGACGCGGTTCGACATAGGGAGACCTCTCAGGCCGGGCATCATCCCTAGCCACCCGGGGGAGCGCAAGGGTTTGTGCCATTTGGAAGCGCTCACAGTCCCGCCTGTGGCGCTGGGTCGCGGGCCGACGGGTGCATCTGGCTCATCAACTCCCACGGGCTCGCGCTGGCTCAAAGAGCTCGGCGCGCCGCCAAGAGCGACGAACGGCGGCCTGTTTGTTGCTTATCGGTGTTGTCAGGCCGCGTAGCTTGAGCAGGTGCTACGGTCATGAGGAGCCTGCCGCGACGCGCGACGCGCCCCAGCGGGCCCAACCCCCAAAACCCCCTGATGATGGAGATCCACGTCGTCGACGGCACCTACGAGCTGTTCCGCGCTCACTATGGGGCGCCGGGGCGGCAGGTGTCCGGCCGGGAGGTCGGGGCAGTGACGGCGCTGGTGGCGAGCCTGGCGCGCTGGCTGGCGCTGCCCGAGATCACCCACGTGGCGTGCGCCTTCGACCACGTGATCGAGAGCTTCCGTAACGAGCTGTTCGCTGGCTACAAAACCGGGGAGGGGATGGACCCGCTCTTGTGGTCGCAGTTCGAGCTGGCTGAGGAGGCCACGCGCGCGCTCGGGATCGTGACCTGGCCGATGGTGGAGTTCGAGGCGGACGACGCCCTGGCGACGGCGGCGGCGCGCTACCAGCAGGATCCGGAGGTGAGCCGCGTGGTGCTTTGCTCCGTGGATAAAGACTTGGCGCAGTGCGTGGGCCCCAAGGTCGTGCGTTGGGATCGGCGCGAGCGCTGGCTGGATGAGGCGGGTGTCTTGCGAGAGTTCGGGATCCTGCCTAGTTCTATCCCGGACTACTTGGCGCTGGTGGGGGACGCAGCGGACGGCATCCCCGGGGTGCCGCGCTGGGGGAAGAAGTCAGCTCAGGCGCTGCTCGCCGTGTACAGGCACTTGGAGCAGATCCCAGAGCGCGCGTCAGATTGGGAGGTGAAGCCGCGCGGCGCCGAGCGGCTGGCGGAGAGCCTCGCGAGTCATCGGGACGCGGCCCTGCTCTACCGCACCTTGGCCACCTTGCGGCGCGACGTGCCGCTCGCGGAGGACGCGTCAGACCTTGAGTGGCGCGGGGTGGATGAGCCCGCGCTGCGGCGCCTGAGCGAGGTGATAGGGAGCGACTCGGTGCTGAAGCGGATGACGCGCTGAGCGGCGTCAGGCGCTTGCCCGCGGCGACCCGATGAGCCAGGTGGCGAGCGGCGTATTCACCGCCCTTTAGCGAGCTCCACGCGGCAGCACGATAACTTTTCCTGGCCGCGCCCCGGCCCTGCTCCTACGATCTTCGAGATGCGCCGCGCTTCGCTTGCCTTAGGACTCTCCTTGTCGACGCTCAGCTTCGCGTCGCTCGCCTCCGCACAGCAGCCCTACGGGCAGCAGCCCTACGGGCAGCAGCCCACGTACGGCCAACAGCCGACCTACGGGCAACAGCCAACCTACGGCCAGCAGCCAACCTACGGCCAGCAGCCCTACGGCCAACAGCCCGCGCAGCCGGGGCTGAGCTCTGGGGGCCTTGAGCCGCCGAGCGGCAACCCGGACAGCGCCGCCGCGGCGACTGAGGCCGACCTGCAAAAGAGCGAGAAAGAGGACACGGGGCGCGGGCTGAAGTTCATCTACCTGAACGTGGAGGGTGGCTACACCCACATCGGGCTGATGACGTTCAAGGCGAATGATCTGGTCGATGCGGAGGCAGTCAACACAACTGACCACGGCTACGTGCTGGGCGTGGGCGCGGGGCTGCGGCTCGTGTTCATCACCGTGGGCCCACGTTTCCGCATGGCAAGTTTCGAGGACTACGACCTGTGGACCCTGAACGGTGAGCTGGGGATCCACATCCCGCTCGGCAACTTCGAGCCCTACTTCACGCTGGGCGCGGGCTACGCGTCGATCGGCGCTGCTACAAACGACATGACGGGCGGCTACGAAGTGAAGATCAGCGGTTACAACGTGCGCGCGGGCGCTGGCTTCGACTTCTTCCTCAGCCCCGTGTTCTCAATCGGCATGAACCTCACCGGGGAGCTGCTGGGGCTCATGCGGCCCGGGGCGAGCTTTGAGGGCAGCGCCAACGGCAACTCGGCGCAGGCGTCGGCGATGGCGGCGGACGGCTCGAGCATCGGCTCCTCGGTGTCGCTCACGAGCGTGGTGGGGCTGCACTTCTAAGCCGCCTGCGCTTTGAGCCGCCTGCCCCTTGAGGGGCCTGATCCTTGAGGGCCCTTGCGCCCACGCTGCTCCACGGGCAAAGCCTGCGGGGTGAACCCTGGCGTCGCGCTCCTGCTCACCCTGCCGGCGCCGTTCGCGCTAGCCGTGGTGTGGCGCCGGGTGAGCCAGGTGCGGCAAGTCTCCGGGCGCCTGGTGATCGGCGTGTTCGTGGCGGGCGCGCTGGCGGGGGCGGTGGCGACGCTCGTCACGCGCCTCGTGCTCCAGTGGTTGGGCGTTAGCCTGACGATTGAGGGCAGCGCCACCACCGCGGCGCTCGGGATGTTCTTGCTCGCGGCGCCGCTCGCCGAGGCCGCGAAGGTGGCGGTGGTGTGGCCGCTCTACTTGAGCGGGCGCGTGCTCGGCTCGCGCGCGGGGCTGCTCTACGGCGTCGCGGCGGGCGCTGGCTTCGCCTTGGCTGCGGCGCCGCTCGGCGCGGCGAGCCTTGAGCTTCGCGCCCTCAGCGTGGCGATGGTGCTGCTCGCGGTGCCGGTGCAGCTGTTCTCGTCAGGGCTGTGGGGCTACTGGCTCGGGCGCGGCCCGGGGGGGCGCTGGTTTGGCGTGGCTTGGCTCCTGGCGGTGGTGCTGCACGGCACGTACGTGCTGCTCATCGCCTCGGGCTCGCCCAAGTTGGTCGCCGCCGCGCTGCCGATGACGCTGACGATGGGCGCGGCGGGCGCGCTCGCGCTGCGCGATCTCACCGGCTCGGACGCGCCTCGCAGCCAGCTCCTCAGGGTGCTCCCGGAGCCGCCGTCGCTCAGGGCCATGCGTCAGGCGCTGGGGCGCCGGGAGAGGCCGCTGCTCCTCCATTGGATCGGGATCGGGGGGCTGGTCACCTTGGGGCTGATGCTGGTGAACGTCGCGGTCGCCGTGTGGCTCGGGCACCGCCTGGGCGTCGACTTCACCCTGGCGGAGAGCGCCGGTAGTGAGGCAGGCGGACCACTCGCGCTGTTGGGCTCCGCCGTCCTCCTGGCGTTCCCGCTGGGGGGCTTCCTGGTGGCGCGCGCGAGCGGCGCCGAGAGCGTGCTCGAGCCAGCGCTCGGCGCCTGCATCGCGCTGGTGCTCTTGGCGCTCACCTTGGCGGTGAGCACGCCGCTCGGCGTGCTCATCTCCGTGGGGCTGGCGCCGGTCGCGTTCCTGCTGGCGTGTGTTGGCGCGTGGTTCGGCGTGGGCGGGGAGTGAGGCTCAGCACACCTGCGCGGTGCAGCCTCCGATATAGTCATATCCTATGACGAAAGCACAAAGCAGGTGCGCAACATTTCAAAAAAATCTGAAAGTTTGCC
>CAYQAC010000298.1:0-3692 GCA_964415255.1 uncultured Polyangiaceae bacterium
TCCGAGACAGCATCTCCGGAGCGGCCTCGTGCGCCTGCGACTGCTCGACGTCGGGATAGCCGGTCGGGCAAGGCGGAGCGGGCGTACCCAAGGCGGCCGCGAACGGTCCTTGCCAGTCCGCCGGAGCTGGGGAGACGCACTCACCCGTGCACACGGGCACGCTCCCGCCGCTCCCCCCGGTCCCTGCAGCACCAGACGCGCCAGCGGCCCCGGCGCTGCCAGCAACCCCGACGTCGCCACCCACCCCCGCGTTACCCCCCACCCCTCCGGCCCCCGCGTCGCCACCCGAACCTGCGGCACCAGCGACACCGCCGGTCGTTCCGGCGCTCCCACCGGAGGGGGTTCCCCCCGAGCCACCACTCGTGGTGCCAGCCGTCCCCCCGAACCCAGACGTTCCGCCGGACGCGGAGCTGCCTCCAGCGCCAGCGACCCCCCCGGTGTTCGGCTGTCCAACCTCCCGCTCTTGGGCCGAGCACCCAAGCACCCACAGCAGGGCAGCCGCTACGCTCACGGTTTGCTTCGAACGCATCAGTGTTTCCTCATGAAAAAACCGCAACCGAGGCGGGCGCGGGAGGCTGGATCAAGCGCGGGAGCACCGAGCGAGGGACCCCCGCGCGTAAACCGTTCCGATCCTAGGGCGCTCCAGGGGCGGCCTCAAGCTTGCGGCGAGCTCCTGACGAGCTGGCTCGCGGCCCCTCAGTGTACATTTTACGATTCCGGGATCCCTGTTCCAAGTGGTTGGGATAGTGTGTCGATTTTACGATTTAGTGACTGGCTTCCATGGCTCGAATCGTAGCATCGCAATGTTGCCATGACCCCTAGGGACGATTTTACGATTCTGGTTGGAGGCGGTAGAGTAGCCTGCTGTGTTGGACGAGAAGATGCGCCGGGCCCTGCCCTCCTTTGGCGCGATGCCAACCCGTCTATTTCGACAAAACGCAACGGGACTTGTCAAACCGTCAATGACTATTTTACGATACTGGCGTGACTGATCTGAAGCAAGAGCTACTCGAGCTGGTGCGGCGTGAAGGCAGCATCAACTGCACGCTGGTCAGCGAGCGCCTGGGGTACACGCGCCAGGCGGTGCATCGGCACCTGCGGGAGCTGGTGGACGCAGGCGAGCTGGTGGTGACGGGGCGCGCGCGCGCCACGCGCTATTCCCTCCCCGCCTCGGTGAAGCGGCTGCACCCGCTGGATTTGGCGGACGTGGATGAGCGCGAGGTGTGGGCGCGGGTCGCTCCTGAGCTGGTGCCGCCCACCGCCACCCTGGCGGCTACGGCGATCGCCGAGTTTGCGGTGGAGGAGCTGGTGAAGAACGCCGCCTCCCACTCGGCGGCAGCCAGCGCCACCCTGCAGGTGGACAGCACCCTTGAGCAGATCCGATTTCAGCTCACGGATGAGGGCGTGGGGCTGTTCACGCGGGTGCGTGAGCGGCTCGGCTTGGGCTCCGAACTCGACGCCTTGATTGAGCTCTCACGCGCGCCGCTCACCACGGAGCCGCGGACCCACCTGGGTCAAGGGCTACAACTGCTGGCGAGCGCCTGCGACCAGCTCACGATCGAGGCGGGTGGCCTGCTGTGGCAGAGCGACGGGCAGCGCGGCGATCAGCTGCTCGGTGAGGCGCCGCGCCGCGTGGGGACGCGCGTCACCTGTGCCATCTCCGCCGACACAGAGCTCGCCTTGGACGCGCTCCTGCGCCAGCGACTCGCGCGTCAGAACCCGCTCGCCGCCATCGGACAGGTGAAGCTAGTGGAGCATGGTGGGCGGTTCGTCTCGCGTGAAGAGGCGCGGCGCCTGATGGAGGGCATGGAGCGCTACCGCGTCGTGGATCTCAATTTTCATGGGGTCTCTGGGGTTGGGCTCGGCTTCGCGGAGGAGCTATTTCAACACTGGGTGCCCGCGCACCCTGGTACTCGCGTCAAAGTTCGCGGCGCAGGCCCCGTGATCTTGCGGGTGCTACAGAGCGCCGGCGCGCACCTCACCTGAGCGCTAGCCAGAGCATGAGAGCCGTGAGTCGACTCGCGGCGCGGTGCCGTCCAACCCCCAAAACCCGAACTGTCAGTGCATCTGACGGCTCCTCACAAGGCACCTGACGGCTCCTCACAAGGCACCCCGTCAGCGCACCTGACGGCTCCTCACAAGGCACCTGACGGCACCTCACGAAGCCGTCACCGCGGGGCGGCGATGTGCAGCGCCAAGAGGTAGCCCTCGTTGCTGAGCACGAAGGCGCGGGTGCCGTAGCCAGCCGGGGGCATCGCGAAGCCGGCGCCGGTGTGGATGCCGTCGATCACGCCGCCGTCGAGCGGCGACACCAGGAAGAGCCCCGTCTGGGAGGTGCTGAACAGCAGCGCGCCGAGCAGCGGGACGGGACGCGAGACGGCGTCAGCCGGGAGCTCTCGCTGCCACACGCGCTCACCGGTGTCAGGGTTGAGCGCCCACAAGCCGCTGACGCCCGTCGACGCGATGATCAAGCGCTTGGCTGGGAGCATTGGGCCCCCTTGAGGATCGGGCCGGCTCGGCTCGCTCCACCAAGTGACGTCCGTCACGCCGGCCACCGCGGGGTTCGACCAGATCTGGTTGCCGGTGTCGGCGTCGAGCGCGTACACGCCGCCCTCGTAGCTCCCCACGATCACCGCGTGACCCTCGGTCAGCTCGACTGCCAGTGGCGTGGTGTCCACGTCGAGGTACTGCGGCACGTCACCGATCAGCTGCTCTGCCTCGGCGGAGAGATCCACCGGCTGCCAGCGCTCCGCGCCCGTCCTCGCGTCGTAGGCGATCACGTTACCGTCGCTGTAGGCGAAGTAGACCATGCCGCGGGACACCACCGGCCCCGAGTGCCCCGCCACCTCCATGCCCTGCGCCGGTGAGCGGTGTTGGGTCCAGTGCGCTTTGCCCGTCTCTGGGTCCAGCGCGAGCAGGGTGTCGTTGGCGTTGCTCACGTAGAGCACGCCGCCGCTCAGCACCGGGCGCTTGTTGACCTCGGCGTTGGTCATGAAGCGCCAGAGCAGCTTCCCGTCGCGTGCCCGCACCCGGTACAGCGCGCCGTCGTTGCTCCCGAAGTACACCACGTCCGACGTGGGGTCGTAGAGCGGCTCCGATTGCACGGGCCCCAGCGTCTCGAAGCGCCAGATGGTGTGACCGTTCGCAGCGTTGACGGCGTACAAACCGTGATCGCTTGAGCCGACGAACACGCGGCCACCCGCTGGATCGATCTCCGGCTGACCGCGCTCATACGGCTCACCCACGCGGCGATCTTCAACCCGCAGCGGACGCCGGTAGTCCACCTGGATGGACCAGCTCGGACGGTGCGCCCAGTTGGGCAGCTCAGGGTTCGCGCCGGTGCGCGCCGCTTCACAACCCGGCGCCCCGAAGCTCGCGCCGAGCGCGATGAGCAGCCACCAAGGGCGTCCCCCTGACTTCGTGGGGTGGGTTGGGGGTTGGACGGCACCGCGCCTCGCCGTCGCCTCACGACGCACAGGCAGCCACCCTGACAAACTCCAGCGCCTCACTCGCCCCCGCTCGGCAGCGGCACCGGCTCTGGCGGCACCGGCTGAGTAGGCGCTGGGGTGGGCTGGGCCGCGCCTTGAGAGGCCGCCAGATCGCGGATCTGCTCGTCCGTGAGGCCGAGCTCCTTGAGCACGCTCTGCGCGCCGCCGAGCTGGTCCTGCACGTCCTGGAGCTGCTTGATCAGC
>CAYQAC010000299.1:0-3685 GCA_964415255.1 uncultured Polyangiaceae bacterium
AGACATGGTCATGACCCCCGAAGCTTAACCCCGGAGGAGGCCAGGCGAAAGCGGCGCACCGCTGCCGCTACGCAGCGCGCGATGCAGCTGCTCCCCTTCACGCCGCTCTAGCTCATGATTCGAGGACGACCTACGCCAAACCGTTGGTCGTCCTCGACCTCAACGCGGTTACCTGCCAGCCGCGGCCGCCACTTGGCGCTGCTGCTGCTGGAGGTACTGCGCGACAGCGCGCGAGCGCTCGATGGCGAACTGCTTCACCTCGCGGCTGGGGGAGCCGGCGAGCGCGTTCAAGAGCTTGGTCACCTTGTCGATTTGGCGGCTCTGGAACAGCGCCTCAAAGTAGTTGTTCGCGAGCCGCACGTCGCGCGCCATCTGCGCCTCATGAGGCTGCAGCATCTCGATCACCTTGTTTAGATCGCCACGCTGACCATGCAGCGCGGAGAGGCACACCAGCGCGAGCGGGTCGTTCGGGTTACGCTCCACGGCCTTCTCCGCCCAACGCAGCGCCTCCTCGCGCTTCTCCTCGTCGTTCGCGTAGAAGCCCTGGATGGCGATGAACGGCGCCGCGCTCGCCTTGTTCGGCTCCTTGTCCGCCAGCTCGCTCACCGCCTTCACCGCGGCCGCTTCGTCCGCGCCCTCACGCACCTGCGTGAAGAGGTAGGCCCAAGCGTCCACGCACTTCGGGTCAATCTCGATGGCGCGCTCGATCAGCGCGCGCTCCTCCGCGGCGTCCCCCTTGCCCTTGGCCACCTTGGCGAGGTGCAGCGTGGGGAACGGGCTGTCCTTCAAGAGGTTCTGCGCGCCCTTGAGCGTGGACTCCGCCTTCTCCCACTTCTCTTGCTGCAGCTGGGTCACGCCGAGGCCGAGCCAGTCTTCGCCCACCAAGCCGCCGGCGGCCACCACCTTGGCGAGCACCTTCTCCGCCTGCTCGATGCGGCCATACTTCACCAGCTCCTGGGCGTAGATGCGGCCACGGTTGAGATCTTCCTTGTTCTCTTTCCAGTTGCGGTCCAGCCCATCCAGTAAGTCATCCAGACCAATCGCGATGGGGCGCCCCTCCTGATCCAGCACCTGCACCGCGGGCCCGTTGAACCCGAGCAGCTGCCACATCTGCTCCTGCGTCACCGCCACGGGGCCCTTCTCAAGCGCCGCCTTCAGCTCATCAGTCGGCTGATTGAGCGGCATCACCACCAGCGCGTTCGCGGGCACCCCGCCGGGGAAGGCGCCGACCGGCGCGACGATGGCGGCGCCGCCCGAGAGCTGGAGGTTGGCTTGAACGCCCTGGGGTGGGTTCGACTGGGTCATAGCTTCCTTGGTTGACTGGGTGGGCGGGTTTGAAACCCGCCCCTACTAGGCTTGACTGGGCGGGTGGGTTTGAAGCCCGTTCTGGCGAGAGCAGGCGCGCCGCGGGACGATGCCCCCCCAGCGCTCGGGGCGCGCAAGCTAGCAGCGCCGCTCAGCCCCCGCAATACGCCGAGCCGGGCGCACTGGGGCGCCTTGCCAAACCCCAAAACCCTGCTGAAAACGCCGATCAAGAGGAGATACATCGCCCCCTGCGCGTGCCAGCGCTGGCGCCTCAGACTATAAGATCACGTTCCAATGACTATCGCTACGGGCATCGTTGCCGTCTTGGGGATCGCGCTGCTCATGGTGGTCCATGAGGGTGGGCACCACCTGGTGGCGCGGGCCTTCGGGATGAAGGTGCTGAAGTTCAGCATCGGGATGGGGCCGCCCATCTGGCGGCATCAACCTAAAGACAGTGACACTGTCTATCAGGTCGCGCTGATCCCCTTCATGGCCTACGTGCAGATCCACGGGATGAACCCGCTGGAGGACGTCGACCCGGAGGACAAGGAGAGCTACGCGAACGCGAGCCTCATCGCGCGCATCAGCGCCATCTTCGCGGGGCCGCTTGCCAACTACCTGTTCGCTTCGGTGCTGTTCTTCGGCGCGCTCATCATCGGCGGCCAACAGACACCCAGCCTGACCGTCGCCGAGGTGAGCAAGGAGAGCCCCGCGCTCACGGCGGGCATTCAAGCGGGGGATCGGATCGTGCGCATCGAGGGCGCGCAGCTGGCAGGCTGGGACGACTTGGTGACGCGCGTGCAATCAAGCCCCGATCGCGAGATCGAGGTGGTGGTGATGCGCGAAGGCGCCGAGCAGAGCATCCGGGTGACGCCCAAGAAGAACGCCGCCGGCAAGGGCCTGATCGGCGTGAGCCCCACCTTCGAGAAGAGCGACATCGCGCTGGGGGAGGCCACGGAGCGCGCGCTGATCCTGCCCGCCAAGATGGTGGTGGAGATGCTGAAGGGGATCGGCCGCATCATCACCGGCAAAGAGAAGGCGGAGCTCGGCGGGCCGATCCGCATCTTTGAGGAGAGCAGTAAGGCCGCCAAGGCCGGCGCAGATCAGTACCTGGGCCTGCTCGGCGTGCTCAGCACCTGGCTCGCGGTGTTCAACCTCTTGCCCATCCCAGCGCTCGACGGCGGGCGCCTGATGTTCCTCGGCTACGAGGCGATCACGCGGCGCCGCGCCAACGCCAAGGTGGAGGCCACGGTGCACCTGGTCGGCTTCGCGCTGCTGTTCATGCTGCTCTTGGTGGTCAGCGTGGGTGACGTAGGCCGGTTCTTTGACTGAGCTCACGAGCTAGCGCCACCGTGGTCATATTTCCGCATGGCTTTTATTCGGCTCGCGGTGTGAGCCTGCTGAGCAGCGCCGCGCGCGCCGCCAGCCGCGATGAGGCGAGCGCTGTGCCTGAGTTAGTCAGGGTGCCTTAAGGTGGAGCGCCTCGCCTTCCATGGCCTGGGGCTCCACTCCGGGGAGCTGTGCAGCCTCACGCTGGATCGCGATCATGGCCCGGCGCGGCTCCGAGTGGGCAAGCGGAGCGTGGAGCTCGCGCAGCTCAAAATTTTCCGCACGGATTTAGGCGTGCAGGTTGGGGTGGAGCCAGAGGGTGAGCAGCCAGGGTTTCGGGTGGACTTGGTGGAGCACCTGTTCGGCGCCTTGGCGGGCCTGCAGGTGGAGGGTCAGCTGGAGATCCGCGTGCGAGGCCCGGAGCTCCCGCTGCTCGATGGCGGGGCGCTCGAGCTGAGCCAGGCGCTGCTCGCCTTGGAGCTGCCCGCGAGCCCGCCGCGGCTCCAGGTGCTTCGCGCCGGTGAGCTCCACATCGGCACCTCACGCTACATCCTGACGCCCGCCGAACAAGTCAATGTAACTGTCCAAGTGGATTTTCGGGGGGTTGGCGAGCAATGCGCGAGTTGGGACGGTACCCGCGGGAGCTTCTTGACTGACATCGCGCCCGCGCGCACCTTCGGCTACCGCGCGGACCACGCCGCGCTCAGTGAACGCGGCCGGGCGCGCCACGTCGACAAGCGGAGCGTGATGGTGCTCACCGAGGCAGGCGAGGTGGAGCCGCCGGGGCGCCCCATGGGTCAAGACGAGCTCGCGCGGCACAAGCTGCTCGACTTACTCGGGGATCTGTACCTCGGCGGCGGCGCTCCCCTCGGTAGCATCCGCGCAGAGCACCCCGGTCACACAAGCAACCATCGCTTGCTCCAAGCAGCCACTGATGCCGGCCTGATCGGCCAAGCGAGCTGAGCGCCCGTTCACGCGGCGCTAGCGCTCCGCTCCGCCGCTTTCGCCTGGCCTCCTCCGGGGTTAAGCTTCGGAGGCCATGACCGTGTCG
>CAYQAC010000300.1:0-3628 GCA_964415255.1 uncultured Polyangiaceae bacterium
GCTCCTCCTCGTTGTTGAGGGTCCAGCTGAGGCAGGTGCCCGCGTCTTCGAAGCCAGGCGCGAGGCTGATGGGGTCGAAGTGATGCTCGAGATCCGCCGGGCCCAGTTCGGGCGTCGGCTCCACTTCGTCAGCCCCACAGCCTATCACCGTCACGGCGACGAGCACCACCAGCGCCCTGCGCCTGAGCGCCCCGAAAACCCGTCCCGCCATGGTCATCATAGTCCCAGAGGGCCGCAGGGCGCGCCAGCCCGAAAAGCGGGCCAGCGTCAGGCGGACCCAGCGTCAGCCCAGCGTCAGGCAGGCCCAGCGTCACAGCGCACGCCGCGCAGCACCCCGATGTTGTTGCCCTCAAGGCACTCCTCCGTGGTGCCTTCAGGATCGGCGACCACGTAGACGTCCGTCGGGTCGCTCGACACCGGCGCCGTGCAGCTCACCTCGATGCACGCGCCGACGCCCACCGTCGCTGAGATGCTCGTCTCGCAGAGCACGCTCCCCGTGGCGCTCCCCGCATGGAAACGCACGGGCGCCCCCACCCCGATGGGGAGCGTGCCGCGGTTGCAGATGGAGGCGGACAGCGTCGCCACGCCGCGATCACAGGTGAAGGGAGCGCCGCGCGCCGTCAGATCCGGGATGCCGAGCGCCTCCAGATCCCCTTGGACGTTCTGACGGAAGTTGTTGAGGTCTGCTTGCTGCCAGTTGCGCTGCACGGCGGACGTCATCGGGATCTCTCCGCGGTCCCCCACGTGGGTCACGGCGTAGGCGTGCTGGTTCCACACCGGGCGCGAGGCGGCCCAGCGGTCCATCACGTCACGCAGCACCACCACGCCGCGGCTCCGCTCATAGCTCGTCGATGGCATCAGCGGATCCGTCGCTGGGCAGCTGATGTTCCCGTAGTCGTTCACCGAAGAGACAATTTCCGTGTGGAAATCGCCGTCGACGTCGACGATCACGGGGTTCTCGTAGGTGGTGCCGCTCGAGCGCGAGGCGCTGTAGAGCACGGTGCCCGTCTTGCCGTCGTAGATGCGGAGGAAGCACTCATCAGCGTACACCGCCTCGGCGGAGCCGTCCGCGTCGAAGTCGAACACCGACGAGCCGGTCACCCGCGAGCTCATGTCCTGCGACGACTGGCTCCACAGCACGCCATCGGTGCGCGCCTGACCATTGCAGCCCGCTGGGTCCCCGCCGCTCAAGCAGTCAAAATCGAACACCACGTACTGACCCGCGCCCGCGGTCGCGAACTCGCGCCGCCCGTCGCCATCAAAGTCCGCGATGGTCGGCGCGCCGCCGCCGCCGCCTGGCACCGCGAACGGCCCGAAGACCACGGTGCCCTCCAGCGTCTGCACCCGGATGGTGCCGTCGGAGACGACCACCACCTCCGGGCGGTCTTCACCGCCGAAGGCCGCGAGCGGGAAATTGCCGAGCTCCGCCACGGCCACCTGCCCCGCTGTGAGCGCGCCGCTAAAGTACGGCTCAACCACCCAGGTGCGGCTCGCGGTGTCCCAGCCGTAGATGGCGTTGCCCGTCACCAGCTCGACGCCGCCGTCATGATCGACGTCGGCCACCACTGGGACCACGCCCACGCTGTAGGCGAGGAAGCCGAGGTCGCTTGAGACCAGGCAGCCGTCCGCGTCATAGACGACCCCGCCGTACAAGATCTCCGGGACGCCGTCGTCATCCAGATCGTGGATGGAGGGGCCGCTCCACTTGTCGGTGCCGCCCGTGTTGTCGGGGACGTCGGGCGGGCCGCCGGGGATGGAGCAGCTGCCGGAGCGCCACAGCTGACTGAAGGTGCCAGCTGCCGCGTCGTAGCGGAACGCGTGCAGCCCGCCCTGGTGCCCTGGCGCCACGATCTCAGCGCGCCCGTCGCCGTCCAAATCCCCTAGCGCGACGCCGGAGGGTGACATCAGCTGCTCCGGGAAGGTGAACTGCTGCTCGCAGGTGGCGCCGTCGATCACCCGCAGCACGCCCGGGGCATGGTAGCTCCCCACGGTCGGGAAGCTGACGAACGCGATCGAGGGGCGGAGCGTGTTGGGATCACCGTCAAAGTTGAAATCCACCACCATCGGCGTGCTCATCACGTGGATGTGGTCTGGGAATGGGTCGCCGGGCGGCGGGCCCGTCCACGCGCACTGGACCTGCGGCTCGATGGCGCCGATGTCGATGCTGACGGTGCACGACGCGTTGTGATCGTGGCCGGACGGGACGCCGAAGGGGATGCAGTGGCCGTCCCGACAGTAGGTGTCGTTCTGGCACTCCTCCGAGCTCACGCAGGCGCCCTCCGACGGCGCGCACAGGTCCTCCACGCACACGTCACCCGCCGCGCAGCAGCGCGCGCCGCAGGCCACGCCGACGTCGCAGTCCCCGCTGGTGCCACCGGTCGCCCCGGCGTCGAACGTCAGCCCAGCTGTCCCACCGGAGCCACCGCCCGCGCTGCCAGCGGTGCCCGCGCTGCCGCCAGACCCTGTGGGCTGACACCTGCCGGCGATGCACTCGCCGAACACGCAGTCTGCCTTCGTTTGACAGCCACCGGAGGCGCCGTCACCACCACCCCCGCACGCCGTCGCGCCCGACAGCACCGCCGCAGCGGCGCCAACACAACCCACGAGCCCCCGGACCCAAGCACGGCTAACCATGCCGTAGTATCGCAGAAGGCGCGCTGCTTCGCAGCCTCGATCAGGTCAACCTAGCTGACCACACGCAGCGAAGCCGCGTACGCGCCACGTGGGCGGCACCTGGGGGCGCGGAGCTGCACGGCTCAGGGGTTCGAGCTGCGCTGCTCAGCGCACGCTGGGCGGCAGCGACGCGCGGTGGAGCGCCGGCAGCTTCTCCGCGAGCCGCGCCTCCAAGCCGGAGAAGTCGTACTTGTCTGGCCGCTGCTCGCGCGGCAGGGCCGCGATGTCATAAGCCGCCGAGCGCGCCGCCTCAAGCTTCGGGCGCGGCAGGCCGAGCTGCTCACCCAACTGCCTCAACGTGGACAGCTCAGCCGAGTTGACCACACCGTCCACCTGCGCGAGCCACGAGGCCACGGCGTAGGTGACCGCCTGCTGCCAGCCGTCCAGCTCGCTCAAGTCGATCGACGCGAGCTCCACGCGCTCGGTGGCTGCGTTAGTGACCGCCTCGGCGTCCTCCGGGCTCAGCCCGTAGGCGGCGACCGCGCTGGCCAGCGCCTTGGACTCATCTTGCTTCAGCAGACCATCCGCCGCGACGACGGCGGCGATGGCAAGGAACGACTCACGCGGTAAATTGGAGGAAGACATGGGCGGCAGAGAGCCTACCTGAGCCCTCGCGCGGTGACTAGCCGTTCGAGGCCTCACGGCCTCGGTGCCGTCTAACCCCCCAAAACCCGAACGAGCGAGGCAAGCCAGCGACTGCCGCAGCCGCCTCATGGGGTGGGGCCGGGCCGGTGACAGGGGCCGCCAGCCAGGTCTCAGTGACAGGGCCGCCAGCTAGGCCTCAGTGACAGGGCCCAAGCTCTCAGCCGCTCTGTGACAGAGCCGCTACGCAACAGGGCCACCGCAAATACACCAGAGCCCGCCTCCACGGCGGGCTACAAACACCGAGCCCGCCTCTACAGCGGGCTCGCTATAACTGAACTGTGGCGGGGCGGACGGGACTCGAACCCGCGGC
>CAYQAC010000301.1:0-3548 GCA_964415255.1 uncultured Polyangiaceae bacterium
TTCATCGGTCATCACCCACACGTGCCGCAGGGGGTCGGCTTTGCAGGAACTCGCCCAGTCTTCTATAGCCTTGGCAACCTGGTGTTCCCCATGCATAAGGATCACCCCGCCACCGGCACGGGCTTCCTCGCGCGGCTGACCTACCAGTTCACGGGCGGCGCGCCCGAGCTCACCCAGGTGGAGGCGTGCCCTTACTTCATCTTGGGTCACGTGCCGAAGCCGTTCGACGACGCCGCGGCGCCGGCGCGCTACGCGGCGCTGCGTCAGCGCTTGAGCCTCACCTCGCGCGCGGTGGGCGGCAGCGTGGTGGGTGAGCCGGGCAAAGACGGCTGCTTGACGCTGAGCCCACCGGAGCGCCCAGGGCCCGGCGCGCCGCTCAGCTGGACGGCGCCGCGGAGGGTCGCGCAGTGAGGCCTGCCGTGGACGGCGCCGCGGAGGGTCGCGCAGTGATGCCTCAAGTGTTCAATCATTTCAATGGGTTAGCGCTAGCAGCGGCGCTGCTGGCGGTGGCTGGCTGCGGTCGTAGTCAGGTGGACGAATCAGCGGGTGCGGCGCCCAGCGCTAACAGTGCTCCCGGCGCCAGCCAGTTAGTCAGTGGTGCGAACAAAGAGGGCGCAGGCAGCGCGCCGGGCGTGGCGAGCGCTGAGCCGAGCTGCCCTGGGGGCCGGAGCCCGGTGCGCGGCGAGTGCCCGGCGTGGTGCCCTGAGGAGATGGTGTTCATCCCCGCCACCGGGGAGGCTGGCTTTCAGATGGGGCGCGGCGCTCCAGGCAGCGACGACCAGGCGCACCAGGTGGTGCTGAGCGAGCCGTTCTGCATGGACCAGACGGAGGTCACCGTGCGCGCTTACCGCGCCTGCGTGGAGGCCGGGGAGTGCAGCGAGCCGCAGCTGCGCGACATCAACGCGAACTACCGGAGCGAGTATGATCGCGCTGAGCACCCGGTGAACATGGTGAACTGGACCCAGGCCACCGAGTACTGCAAGTCCGTGGGGAAGCGCCTGCCGACGGAGGCTGAGTGGGAGTACGCGGCGAGCCGCGGTGACGGGCGCAAATTCCCGTGGGGTAATGAGCCAGAGCCCAGCTGCGACAGCGGGCACGCCGACTTCACCCCGAACGGCTCACCGCAGACCAACCCCGCGGGGGACGTCGGCTGCCACGGCGGCGGCACCAGCCCAGTGAAGGCGCACCCGAACGGCAAGGTGAGCTGGCCCGCGGGGGATCTCTATGACATGGGCGGTAACGTGTGGGAGTGGACGTCTGACTGCTACCTGCCGTACCCGAGCGGCGCGGTGACAGATCCTGCGCCGAAGCACCACCCGCACTTGAAAGACAGTTGCTATGTCTACTCGCTGCGCGGCGGCGGCTGGAACCGCAGCGTGACCGCGCTCCGCACCTACGGGCGCGCCGCGAGCAAGATCAGCTACCGCGTGCCGGCGCTGGGCTTCCGCTGCGCCAGCGGGCTGAAGTAGGTGACGGTGACCGGTGTGATGGGCCTGGGGGAGCTGGCCGCGCTGGCGCGCGCGGCGCCCGGCCGCGGGAAGATTGCGCAGGGGATCTTGCGGCGCACCGAGCGGCTGCGGTTTGAGGAGTTGGGCGCGCTCCAGCTGGCGCGGGCGAGCGAGCTGGCGCTGCACGCGGCGGCGAACACGCCGTACTATCGCGCGCATTTCCCTAAGGATTTGCCGCCGCGCCTCGATCTGGCGGCGTGGCGCGCGCTGCCGCTCCTCAGCCGCGAGGCGGTGCAAGAGGAGCGTGAGGCGCTGCTCAGCGGCGCGCTGCCGCTCGGCCACCAGCGGGGCCAGGAGGCGAACAGCTCAGGCTCGAGCGGGCGGCACGTCACGGTGGTGCAAGATCGCGCCGCGCTGGCGGTGAACGCGGCGCTATCGCAGCGCGGTCACCTGTGGCACGGGCGCGACACCAGCCTGCGCTGCGCCGTGATCCGCGCCGAGGTAGCCGGCATGCGGCGGCCTGGGCAGAGCTGGGGTGCTGGCGGCGGCCAGGTGCACCTGCTCGACATCCACACCCCAGTGCGCGACCAGCTCGACTGGCTATTGGAACGCGAGCCTGACTACATCAGCACCTACGCCACCAACGCCGGCGCGCTGCTGGAGGAGGCGGCGCGCGCCGGGGTGCGCTGGCCGGGGCTGCGTCAGGTGATGACCTTCGGCGAGGTGGTGGCGCCGGAGCTGCGCGCGCGCTGCCTTGAGGTGTGGGGCGCGCCGCTGGTGGACGGCTACTCCTCGGTGGAGCTGGGGCACCTGGCGCAGGAGTGCCCGCTTGATGGCCGCTCGGCGGAGGAGGATCCGCTGGGATCGCGCGATGGCAGCGCAGTGCACGTCAGCGCAGCGCACGTCAGCGCGCCGCACGTCAGCGCGCCGCGTTACCACGTGGCGGCGGAGCAGGTGCTGTTCGAGGTGCTGAGGGAAGATGGCAGCGCCTGCGCGCCGGGTGAGACGGGGCGCGTGGTGGTCACCTCGCTGCACAACTTCGTGATGCCGCTCATCCGCTATGAGCTGGGCGATTACGCCACGCTGGGTGAGCCGTGTGAGTGTGGCCGGGGGCTGCCGGTGCTGACGCGCATCGACGGGCGCGTGCGTGGCCTGCTCCGGCTGCGCGACGGCGACGTGCTGTGGCCGCGCTTCGCCTCGAACATCCTCGGCCGGGAGCTGCCGATCCGGCAGTTTCGGTTGGTGCAAACAGGGTACGTGGAGTTCCGCCTGGAGCTGGTGTCAGAGATCCTGACGGAGCCTCAGGTGGCGCGGCTCCGCGCCTTGGTGCTCGGCGTGCTGAAGCGGCACCTGGGTGAGGTGCCTCAGCTTGCGCTCGTGTACCGCGAGTCGCTCCCGCGGAGCGCAGGCGGTAAATTTGAAGACTTCGTCAGCGAGGTCCTCAGCCGCCCCACGCCTCACACTCGAGGTTGACGACCGGCAAAGAGGGCGGATCTTCACGGTAGAACTGAAGCTCGCGGTAGTCCCCGCAGCCCTCAATGATGTTCGCGGACAGGTAATCGATCTCGATGATGCCCGACGGGAGGTGTGGGGTTAGATCGACTGTGAAGGTGTCCTTGTCGACCGTGGCGTTGACCAAGACCTCCCCCCACTCTTCCGTCAGCGGATCGTACCAGTAGGCGTAGACCTCCACCTGCGTCAGCTCCATCCTGCTTGGCCTGAGGTGCACCGTGAGGATTTGGGTGTCCTCATTGAGGGTGGCTGTCTCCACCAGATCTTGGCACACCATGTAGGGCACCGGGCAGGACTCGCAGCGGTGGTTGGCCCAGTCCCGCCACTCCCCGAGGCTGCCTGTTCCTGCGCCGCCGCCTGTCCCTGCCGTGGTGCCTCCTGTGCCACCGGCCCCAGCTGCCGCACCGCCCGCGCCGCCTGTGCTCGGCGGGTTGCAGACAAGCTCGGGGGTGCCGCCGGTGCCGCCTGTCCCCGCTGCGCCGCCCGTTGCGCCAGTGCCGCCCGCGCCACCCGTTGCGCCAGTGCCGCCCGCGCCACCCGTTGCGCCAGTGCCGCCCGCGGCACCGGCGCAACGGGTGGCACCGGCGC
>CAYQAC010000302.1:0-1904 GCA_964415255.1 uncultured Polyangiaceae bacterium
CCTTCGCCGCGAAGCTCGCGCGCGAAGGCCTGCGCCGCCGTGAGCGCCTCACCGCTCGGCACCACGCGGTTATAGAGGCCGATGCGGTGCGCCTCAGCCGCGTCGATGAAGTCCCCCGTCATCAAGAGCTCCGTCGCGCGCCCCAGCCCGATCAAGCGCGGGAGGAGCCAGGCGATCCCCATGTCTGCCCCGGAGAGCCCGACGCGCGTGAAGAGGAACGCGATTTTTGCCTGCTCCGCGGCGATACGCACGTCGCTGGCGGCGGCGATCACCGCACCCGCGCCGGCCACGGTGCCGTTCAGCGCGGCGACCACCGGGGTGCGGCAGCCGCGGATGGCGGCGATCAGCTCACAGGTGAGCTCAGTGAAGCTGAGCAGCTCCGGGTAGCTTTGCCCCAGCAGCTTGCCGATGATGTCCTCCACGTCACCGCCCGAGCAGAAGGCGCGCCCCGCGCCGGTGATCACCAGCGCGCGCACCCGCGGCTCACTGTCCAGCTGACGGAAGGCGCGCCCCAGCTCTCGGTAGCTCTCGAAGGTGAGCGCGTTCAGCCGCTCTGGGCGGTCGAGCGTGATGGTGCCGACCTGCGCCTCGGCGTCGTAGTCGAAGCGGAAGGTCTTGGGCTCGAGGATGGGTGGTTCGCTCATGGGGTCTCCGTTTGATCCAAGCTGTGCCTCAGGGCGTCGAGCGCCCGCACCAGCGCCTGCTGCTCGGTGGCCTCGAGCCCGCTGAAGATCTGCGCCAGCCACTGCTCGTGCCGCGCCACCTCTCGCGTCGCGAGGCGCCGGCCCGCGGCGGTCAATTTGAGCAGGCGCACGCGGCGGTCATGCGCCTGAGGGGTGCGAGTGACGAGGCCGCGCGCCTCGAGGCGATCGATGATGCCCGTGAGGTTCCCGGCGGTGACGAGCAGCGCCCGCGACAGCTCCGTGGCGGTGACCCCTTGGGGGTGCCGATACAGCTGCGCCAGCACGTCGAACTGCGGCAGCGTGGTGTCGCCTTGGCTCACGCGCTGGCGCACCTCACGCATCACCAGGTCGTGGCACTTCACCAGGCGCACCCACACCGAGGCCGCCTGCTTTCCGTCAGGCATGCTCACGGCACCACCGCGGTGGCCTCGATCTCCACCAGCGCGCCCGGCTCGAGCAGGTCCGCCACTTGGAGCAGCGCCATGGTGGGGAAGTGGCGGCCCATCAGCTCGCGGTAGGCTGCGCCCACCGCCTTCAATTCCGTGAGGTAAAGCTGCTTGTCGGTGACGTAGAGCGTGAGCCGCGCGACGTGCTCGGCGCTGCCCCCCGCCGCGCGCACCACCGTGAGCACGTTCGCGAGCGCTTGGTGGAACTGGGCAGCGAAGCCCGCGCCCACGAGGCGCTGCTCACCATCCCACCCGATCTGTCCGGCGACGAATAAGAGCCGCGCGCCCGCGGGCGCGAGCAGGCCGTTCGAGTAGCCCTTCGGTGCGCCGAGCTCCTGAGGGTTGATGGGCTGAAGCCAGCTCATCCGATGAACCCCCCAGCGTCCATCACGATCGCCTGGCCGGTGGTGCCGCCCGCGTTCGGCTCACACAGCGCGGCGACCAAGAAGGCGACCTCCTCCGGCTCGATCAAGCGGTGCTGCCCCACCGTCTTCAAGATGGCCTCCAGCGCGTCCCCCGTGGAGCGGCCCGTCTTGGAGACCACGCGCGCGATGGACTCCGACGTCATATCCGTGTTCACGTAGCCGGGGCACACGCAGTTGACGGTGACGCCGCGCTGCCGCACCTCCGCCGCAACAGAGCGCGAGAAGCCGAGCACCGCGTGCTTGCTGGCGGTGTAGGCGGCGATGTACGGCGTGCCCACGCGGGAGATGCTGGAGCGCGGCTTCGGCCGCATCGTGAACGTGGCCAGCGTCACCTCCCGCGTGGGCACGCC
>CAYQAC010000302.1:1914-3508 GCA_964415255.1 uncultured Polyangiaceae bacterium
GAAGGGCCCCGTGGCGTTCACCGCCATGATCTGCTGCCAATCTTCCAGCGGCAGGCGCTTGATGTCGTGGCTCTTCGCGACGCCCGCGTTATTCACGAGGATGTCCACCCCGCCCATCTTCTCCCGCGCGAAGCGCGCGAGCTCGGCGACGCTCTCCTCCTCGGTCACGTCACAGCGCGCGGCGTGGGCGCGGTGCCCGGCCGCGCGCAGCGCGCTCGCGACCTCCTCCACCTGCGCCTCACTGCGCGCCGCCACCATCACCTCCGCGCCGCGCTCGGCGAGCGCCGTCGCCACGCTGGCGCCGATCCCGCGCCCGCCGCCCGTCACCACCGCCCGGCGCCCTGTGAGCGGGCGCTCCCAGCCATACGGATGGGGCGCGGCCCCAGCTGCTGCAGTCATGGCGATAGTTTAAGCCTAAAGTACTTTTGACGGCAAGCGGGGCGATGGGGGCCTGATTCTTCCGTGAAAAATGGCGCGGCTGCCCCTACAGCGCGGCCAGCACCGCGTCGCGCAGGATGACGCCCAGCTGCTCGATGGTCGCCTCGCCCTCCTCCGCGCTGGCGTCAGCTGGGCTGCCGAAATAGGCGCGCGGGCCGCCCGCCTCCTCAAAAGACCGAAGGCCTGACCGGATCGCGGTGGAGAGGCTGCTCGGGTTGGGCGGCAGCGTGAGGCGGATGGCGTCGCGCACCAGCTCAGGCGCGCGCGCCAGCACGATGGACCCTTCGAACTGCCCCGCGTGGCAGGCGCCGCTCTGGAACTCCTCCGTCAACGTCGCCGCGTGGGCGCGCCGCGCGATGTTCGGGAAGATGACCTTGAGGCCCTCCCCAGGCGGCGCCTCTGAGAGCGCGCGCGCTGCCTGCTCGAGGCTCTTCAGGTGCTCCGGGTCGAGGTGCGCGTTCGCGATCGCGAGGTAGCGCACGCCGCTCCGCGCGAGCCCGCGCCCGATGTCCGTGAGCAAGGCGACGGCCGTCTCCACGCGGAGCGAGAGGGTGCCGGCGAATCCACGCGCAAAATCTGCCACGCTGTAGGCCAGGCTCGGCAAGATCAAGGCCTCCACTCCCTCTGCGGCCAGCAGGGAGCTGGTGCGCGCCGCCATCGCCTCCGCGATGATCACGTCGGTGGAGAGCGGCAGGTGGGGCCCATGCGCCTCCGTCGCGCCCACCGGGAGCAGCACCACGAGCCGTGATTTGTCTAGGCGCTCAAGCTCCTCATAGGTGAGCTCGGCGAGCTTGGGTGCGAGGTCGGTCGGGGCCATCGGCTCTGTCTTAGCGTCGTCCTTCGTGAGACGCGAGGCGCGCGTCTTAGCGCTGTCTACGCCTCGCGAAGCGCGTGTGGTGACGAGCACGCTGCGCCCACGCTGGGCCCCGGGGCAGGTCTGGCAGGACCGCCAGCCCCTGGATGTTCATCGGGATTTTTGGGGGGTTGGGTGTGACGCTAGAGCGACAAGCGGTTTACCGTTTGTCGCTCTCAAATCACAGGCTAGAGCGGCGTGAAGGGAAGCAGCAGCACGCAGAGAGCCCGGGAAAGCGCGCCCTCGCCCTGCATGGGAGCGCTTTTCCGGGCTCGTGTGGCGGCAAACTGATCGGCGCTCTAG
>CAYQAC010000303.1:0-3472 GCA_964415255.1 uncultured Polyangiaceae bacterium
GCCGGTCTGCGCGGTCCCGGCGTAGGCGCCCGCCTCGAGCCGCGCGCCGATCTCCCCGATGGGCCCCGCGACCACCAGCTGCCCCTTCTCCAAGATGCCGATCGAGGTGCACACGTCCGAGAGCTCAGTGAGGATGTGGCTAGACAGGAACACTGTCTTGCCGAGGTCCTTCAGCTCTAGCAAGAGGTCCCGGATCTCGATGCGCGCGCGCGGGTCCAGATCGCTCGCGGGCTCATCCAGGATCAGCACCTTGGGGTCGTGGAGCAAGATGCGCGCGAGCTGGAGCCGCTGCTTCATGCCCTTGCTGAGCGCGGCCACCAAGCGATGCTGCAGGTTGCCGAGATCGGTCAGCTCAATCACGGCGTTCACCACCGCGAGGTCCGCCACGCGGAACGCGTCGGCGAAGAACTCCAGGTACTCCCGCACGCTGATGCGGTCGTAGACGCCCGCGTGGTCAGGCATGTAGCCTATCAGGCGGCGCACCTCGTCAGGGTCCAGCGCCACGTCGATGCCGTCGATCTCCACCCGCCCCGCCATCGGCTCAAGCAGGGTGGCCATGATGTTGATGGTGGTGGTCTTGCCAGCGCCGTTCGGCCCAATGAAGCCGAAGATCTCCCCGTGCCCCACCTCGAAGCTGACGTCCTTCAGCACGTCCCGGTTGCCGTAGCGGTGCCACAGGTGTCGCACTCGAATCGCCGGCGTCTCACCCGGCTGCGGCGCAGGCGTAGGACCGGCGAGCTCGTGGCGCGCTTCTTCTAGGGCAGGGGGTTTGGCACCGCCCTGAGGGGCTGCGCCCTGCGCGCCGAAGTCTTGACTCATAGCGCCCCTCCCCAGCCAAGGACACGCACCAACACCTCGTCTCGTTTGAGCTTCAGCCCTGAATCTGAGCTGCGGCCCTCACCGCCGTCGAGCTGCCCAGTGGGGGTGTCCTCGGGCCACCAATCACAGTCTTCGGCGAGCTGGTCCAGCGCGCGCCATGCTTCGGCCGCGCCCTTCGCGTCGCTCTTCAGGCGCTTGGGGAAGTAGGCTGTGTGCAGCGGGTTGGTGATGGCGTCGCGCACGCTCGTGTGGCCTCCTTCGGTGATCCGCTTGTCGGCCAGCTCACCCTCGACCACCGAGACCTTGGCTCCGTCAGCTATCCTGGCGAAATAGCGAATGGGTTGGTTCGGTAGCTTGACGAGCACGCCAACCAAGTCTCTCCCCAGCCGGTTCACCACGGTCGCGCCCTCAGCCGTGGGGATGACGCTGACCCCGCCGCCTAGCCCCACGAAGTCATCTTCCCTCACCACCGTGGTCTGCCAGGGCCGGCCCTGGATCGCGTCGAGGCGCGCCCCATCCCGCTCCACGATCAGCTTGCGGTTCATCTCCAAGTCGCGCCCCATCAAATCGAGCACGGCCTCACGGGAGCTGCCGTGGACGGTGAGATCTTGGGTGTTCGAGGCATAAAACCCGCGGTAGCGGGTGATGGGCGCGCGCGTCATCCCGGCGCCCGTCTCAATCAGGCTGAGGTGCTGGGCGCGCCCGCTCACGCCTTTCCCCACGAGCCCGATCCCGAGGATGAGCGCCGAGGCGCCGAGGGCGTAGAGCGGCAGGTGCTTGAAGGCGCGCAGCGGCTTGCCCACCTTCGCCGCGCTGAAGAAATTGACTGGCCCCGCGAGCCCCGCGTAGATGAGCAGCAGCAGCGCCGAGATCACCACCGTCCAGCCCGTGCCCTCGTTGGGGTCCAGGTGCTTGCGGATCACGTCGGTGTCGCCGATGTCCAGCGGGCGCACGGCGTAGGGTGAGGTGAGCGCGTCTCCGCGGAGCACGGCGTGGCGGAGCAGCGCTTGCACCTTCAAGCCGACCCAAGGGTCGTCCACCGGAGGCCCAGTCGCGTCGAACGCGAGCAGGTGCACCTCCCCCAGGCCATAGCTCGCGGAGGCGCCCCAGGGGCTCGGCTTGAGGTTGCCCCCGGCGTAGCTCACGAGCTCCTTCGCGGTGCCAGGCGTTGGGGTCGCGGGCATCCACGAGCCGGAGGGGCTGTACCGGGAGGGGTCCGGGTCGGCGATCTTGAAGCGGGTGGTCTGGAACAGCTCGGGCTGCACCGGCGCGGGCGTCACGCTGCCGCCGATCAGCTTGGGTAGCAGGCCGCCGCGTAAATCCTCAGGGCGGCTGATGACCACGGCCAGCGCCCCACCGGAGAGCAGCCAATCGGCCAGGGCTAGCTGCTTATCGACGCTCAGCTGCGCGAGGGTTTTGCTCTGGGCGAGCATCAGCGTGACGCTCGCGTACCCCGCGGGGTAGCGCGGGAGCATCAGCTCGCCCTTGACCACCTCCGGGCTTGTCACGACCACCGCTACATCCTCAGGTGAGCGCTGCCAAGGCCGCCCGGACACGTAGAGGGGCCGCCCGCGGACCGCAAACGCGATGCGGCTCGGCTGCTCGAGATCGAGCAGGAGCGGCGCAGGGTTGATGGGGGAGCGGATCTCGCTGGAGGCCAGCTCCTCTCCGGCGGCTCCATAGGCGACCAAGCGAAGCTCAGGCACGCCTGAGAAGGCGCGCATGGGCAACTCCACCTGCACGCGCCCCCGCGCGGAGAGGGACAGCGGCGCGCGCACCTCAAGCAGGCGCTCTGACCCGTAGGGTAGCTTCCCGAGCAGCGCGAGCTCCCCCTTGATGGCGTGGTCGGTGACGTTCTCCACCCGCCCCAAGATGCTGAACCAACCCTCGACCGGCGTGTCCTTGCCAAGCATCAGCTCAGCGTCGAGCAGCAGCTGTGGCGCTTGCTTGAGCTCCACCTCCGAGTGGCCAAGCGCGCTGCTCGGCGCCACGGTGACGCCGAGCAGCAGGGTGCTGAGCAGCAGCGGGCCGAGCCGCAGCGCGCCGCTGGGTGCGAACAGACGGACCACCCGCAGCGTGAACAACCCCAGCGCGAGCAGTGGTAGTGAGCCGAGCGAACGAGTCACCGCGCCTCGAGTGCCTGCTGAACCGGCTCTGGGCGCGTGGGCACCGCCGCGAGCACCTGCTCAACCACCTGGTCGGTCGTGACGCCGTCGGCCTCGCCCTCGAAGGAGCGGATGATGCGGTGCCGCAGCACCGCGAGCGCCACGCGCTGGATGTCGGCGAAGGCGACGTGAGCGCGCGCCTCAAGCAGCGCGACCGCCTTGGCGGCGAGCACCAGCGACTGCCCGCCGCGCACCCCCGCGCCGAAGCGCACCGCGCGCCGCACCAAATCCGGCGCGCCCACCCCCTCAGGCCCCGTGGCGCGCACCAAGCGCGCCGCGTAGCGCAGCACCGGCTCCGCCACGGCGACCTCCCGGCACAGCGCGCCGAGCTCGAG
Organism: uncultured Polyangiaceae bacterium; assembly: GCA_964415255.1. Classification (GTDB taxonomy): domain Bacteria; phylum Myxococcota_A; class Polyangia; order Polyangiales; family Polyangiaceae; genus JAHBVY01. The sequence continues at coordinate 3,320 of CAYQAC010000303.1, forward strand.
CACGGTCTCGCGCGTGAGCACGCGCGCGGGTGGCGGCGGCGCGTGCCCGGTCGTCCGCTCGAGGATCGCCGTGAGCTCGTCGTGGCTCGGCGAGGGCACCATCACCTTCAAGAGGAAGCGGTCGAGCTGCGCCTCGGGCAGCGGGTACGTCCC
>CAYQAC010000304.1:0-3464 GCA_964415255.1 uncultured Polyangiaceae bacterium
GGTCCACGCGCGTGGTGAGTCTGGCCGGCAGCCGCAGGCCGCCGGACTCCTGGTAGTCCTCGAAGCTGGTGGACAACACGATGTCGCCGAGATTGGTGTGTTCGCCGGCGGTGATGACGCGGGTGGGCAGCTTGCTTGAGCGATTCAGTGCGAGCGTGAAACGCTGTCCGTCCGCGGTGGCGACGTCGATCAGCGTCTCGTTGCCTTCGCCGCGCGAGCGACCCAGCTGCGCGGTTTCGGCCAGCGCGGCGCGTACCGCGACCACCGGATGATGGTAGAAGTCGGCGCGCCTTTCGGCCGCGACACTGTCGGGTGCGCGGTTCGCGGTGCCCGCGGGCGTGACGTTGTACGCCACGCCACTGTCGTAGCCCTGCGTCTGCTGCTGTGCCGCCTGCCCCTGGAAGTAGGGGAAATTGGGTGCGCGCGTGAGCTCCGTGCGCCACCTGCCGCCGGGAAGATCGATGGCGCGGCGCCAGCTGCTCACCGTGAACGTGCCCACGCGTGCATCGGGGCGCAGATCCTGTCCCAGGTTGTACTGGGTGCCTTCGCCGGTGAGCACGAGCGTGTTCACGGCCTGGATCTGCTCCGGGCTGCCTAGTGCATTCGCGGCATCGCGGATCAGGGTCTGCTCGGGCGTCCTGCTCGAGCAGGCGGCGAGCAGGGCAACGACGGAAATCGTCAGCGCGCGTGACAGCAGCATGGACCCCTCCCTAGTTCTTGTTCTGGCAGGGGCCGAGGATACACCCCGCGGCTGGCGGCGCCAGAGCAGAATCAGCCGGAAGAAGCGTTCAGCCGCGGGGCGTGAGGTCCTTGCGGATGCGCTTGAGCGCCATCCAGCTGCCGGTGATCGCAACCGCGGTGACGCCGGCGAGCAGCAGCAGCGTGACGATGTCCCACAGCGGGCGGGCGCGCAGGCCGAAGCTCGCGGGCAGGGCGCCGGCGAGGCAGCCGCGCGCGCCCCCTGGAACTAGGCAGGCGTGCTGCTCGCTTCGTGATTTAGTCAGCCAAACGCCCCGCACGTGCTGGCTCAAGATAGGGTGCGGGCGGTAACCTTGGACGTAAGGTTGGCTGACTTCAAGGTAGCGCTGGGTGTGGATCATCACCCACGGCGCCTCCTCCGCCACGATCGCCTCCGCGCGGCGATACAGCGCGCGGCGCTCCTCGCCGCTCGGGTTGCCGCGGGCGCGCACCATCAGCTGGTCGAGCTCGGCGTTGCTGAAAAACGCGTTGTTTTGGCTGTTCTCCTCGGCGATGGCGCCCGTCGTCAGGGTGGACTCGAAGAAGTTACTCGCCTCTGGGAAGTCCGGGTGCCAGCCGGTGGTGCCCATCACCGCGCCGCCGCGCCGGCCAGCCAGCGCTTGGTAAGTAGGCCAGCCTACTAGCTTCAGGCGCAGGCGAAGGCCGACTTTCGCCAGCTGCTGCTGAAGTAGTTCGCCCACCTGTTGACCGAAGGAGTCCACCAGGCAAAGGTAGTCGATGGGGTCGGGGTAGCCGCCCTGGCCCGTCTCAGGGTCGTAAGGGTAACCCGCGAGGCGCATCTCCTCGAGCGCCTGGGTGAGGTCGTGGCGCTGCGCGGGGTAGCCCGGCTCGCTCGGGATCACGATGCTTGGCACGAGCTTATACTGCGGCACGATCTGCCCCGGGCGGATCATGGCGATGTGCTCGCGGTTCACCGCGAAGGCGACGGCGCGGCGGAGGTGGCGGCTATTGAACGGCGGCCGCTCGGTGTTCATGAAGGAGCCGAACACCGTGTTCGGCGGTGACCACTCGCTGAGCGGCGCCCAGCGCGGATCCGCGCGGAGACGAGTGACGTCTGAGCGCCCCAGCTCGCGCACGTAGTCGAGCTCACCGCTCTCCAGCTTGTAACGCTGGGTGAAGGGCTGCACCAGGAGCTGCCAATGCACGGCGTCCAGGTAGGGTTGGCCTGGCACGTAGTAGCCCTCGTGACGCACCAGCTCGATGAAGCGGTCCGGCTCGTAGCGGGCGAGCTTGAACGGCCCAGCGCCGCACGCCGTGTTGCCCGCCTCGCGGGTGTAGCGGTCCCCCGCCGAGCGACACAGCGGCGCCACCAGCTGCAGCGCCAGCACGTGCAGGAAGGTGGAGTCCGGCTCGCGCAGGCGCACGTGCACGCGGTACTTGCCCTCCGCGCGCACCCCGAGCTCGGCGCTCTTGCCGCCGCGGTAGTCAGCGAAACCGTCTATCCGATCGTAGAAGCTGGCGGGGCTCGGCGTGTCCGGGTGCAGGGTGCGGCGGAAGGTGCGCACCACGTCCTCCGCGCTGAGCTCCTGGCCGTCGTGCATCAGCACGCCGCGGCGCAGATCGAAGCGGTAATCTAGCCCATCCGGCGACACCTGGTAGCGCTCGGCCAGCTGCGGGATGAGCTCACCCTGCGCGTCGTAGGTCAGCAGGGTGTCGAACAAAAGCCCACCCACCGCGGCGTTGGTGGTGGTGAAGCCGACCGCTGGGTCCAGCGTGCGCACGCTGGTGAAGAAGGCCGTGCGGAGGACACCGCCGCGCTCTGGTGGCCCCGCCCGGCGCTCGCCGATGGGCGGCGCGAGCTCACTGCTGCAGCCGAGCGCCAGCAAGCAGAGCAGGGTGGCTTGGAGCGCGCACCCTCGCATTAGCATATTGCCGCGTGGACATTCGCGCGAGTTCGCCAGCGCCGCGCGGTGGGCAGACGGCTTCACCAGCGCCGCGTTGTGGGCAGACCGCTTCGCTGGCGCCGCGCGGTGGGCAGCTTGGCTCACCGGGCGCCTCCCGGCGCGCTCACTCATGCTTCGGGTCGAGCACATCGCGCAGCCCCTCCCCCAGCAGGTTGAAGCCCAGCACGCTGAGCAAGATCATGACGCCCGGCGCGAGCACCATCAGCGGGCGCTCCGCGATGGCGCTCTGGCCCTCTTGCAGCATCCTGCCCCAGGTGGCGGTCGGCGGCGGCAGGCCCACCTGGAGGTAGCTCAGCACGCTCTCAGCGATGATCATGGCGGCCACGTGGGCCGTCGCGATCACCACCAGGGTGCTCAGCACGTTGGGGAGCAGGTGGCGCCAGGCGATGCCGAGCTCCGTCTGCCCGAGGGCGCGCGCCGCCTCGATGAACGGCGCGCTGCGGAGCTGGATCACCTTGCTGCGGATCACCCGCGCGGTGCCAAACCAGCTGGTGAGCCCCAGCACCGCGAGCAGGGTGGTCAGCGTGACGTCCCCGAGCGCGACCCCGAGCGCCATCACCAGCACCAAGTAAGGCAAGCTGAGCCCCACGTCGACCAGCCGCATCAGGCCCTGATCGATCCAGCCGTTGCGGCGCTCCGCTGTCCAGCCAGAGACGAGCCCGACCAAGAGCCCCACCCCGGCGCTGAGCAGCGTGGCCACGAAGCCGATCGCGAGCGAGATCCGCGCGCCGTGCGCCAGCCGGCTCAGCTGATCGCGCAGCAGGTTGTCTACCCCGAGCCAGTGCGCGGCGCTCGGGCCGA
>CAYQAC010000305.1:0-3336 GCA_964415255.1 uncultured Polyangiaceae bacterium
GCCAGCACGATCGTCAGCTTGGGGAGCCGCGGCTCCAGCGCGGAGGCGCGACTCACGGCGATGCTGCGCCGCTCATCCCCTGCCGGCAGGCGCTGCGCCACCTCCTGAAAATGAGTCCAGGCGGTCGCCACCTGCCCGAGCTTCTCCTCACAGTCAGCCAAGTTGAACACCGTGCCAATGGCCGGATCTAGCCGGTTGCTCTCGCGGAACTTGGAACATGCCGTGCGGAAATCTCCTGCGTCGGCCGCTGCTCGCCCTTGGCGAAACAGCGCCTCCGCCGCCGCAGGGTCGCTCGACGCCGCAGGCTCGCTCGCCTGCGCGCCGGCCGTCGTCGATAACAAGAGGCACAGCGCCGACACCCCCGCGCTCCTCAGCAGCCAGCTCCGCATGCCGCGAGGCTACCTCACCTGCACCCTGAGCGCCGCGCGATTTGCGCGACCAGGCCCGGCGAGCGCCCCTGCGCGGCAACCGGGGCCGCTCCACGACCCACCTAGAGCGCCGATCAGTTTGCCGCCAGACGGACCAGCGCTGCTTCCTGCGTGCCGCTCTAGAGCGGCGATCAGTTTGCCACCAGCCTTGCCCGGAAAAGCACCCCCATGCACGGCGAGGGCGCGCTTTCCCGGGCTCTCCGCGTGCTGCTGCTCCCCTTCGCGCCGCTCAAGTTGCTGATTTGAGAACGACAAACGGCAAACCGTTTGTCGTTCTAGTGGCTGGATTTGAGGACGACAGACGGTAAACCGCTTGTCGTCCTAGGGCTCAGTGGCGCAGGTCAAACGGGTTGCCGGTAGGCGCTGGGCTAGGCTTCGGCGTGGGCTGCGTCGCCGGTGTTGGAGCAGGGCTAGGCTTCGGCGTGGGCTGAGCAGTTGGGATCGGACCCGGCTTCGACACCGGCGCTACGCCAGGCTTCGGCGCGGGACCAGGTTTGAAGGATGGCTTGGGAGCCGGGCCAGGTGGCGCGGACGCGACGCCAGCGTCTTGTTCAGCGGACGGCGCTGGCTTGTCAGGCAAAGCGACGAGCTCAGCGGTCGCCTGGGGCGGGGCCTCGATCGGACTTTGCCCTGACGATGAGCCGTCGGCCTGCACCCCAGAGGAGCCCTCCGCGCTCGGCACTTCGCCGCGCCAGACCAGCGCCAACAGGAGCACCACCGCGGCGCCCACCACGCCAACCCCAGCGAACAGCCAACCTGAGCGGCGCGTGGGCGCCCGCGGCGCGGGCTGGGCCAGTTTATCAGTGATACTGACTGACTCGACCATCACCCCAGCGGCTGAGTCGGTCACCTCCTCACGCGCCGTGATGACCGAGACAGGCGGCCCAGCCACCAAGGTGGCGGGTCCTGTGTGCAGCGATGGCCGCGGTAAGCTCTGAGGCCCCATCTCAAGCGCCTCTTGAGCCTCACGCAGCCCGCCTTGCATCGCGCGCGCATCAAGCCACCGATCGGCCTTCTTGAACGCCAACGCGCGATCCACCAGGCGCACGACCGGCGCCGGCAAGGCTGGGAGGAACTGCGCCAGGCTCGGCGCGTCCGTCGTGGCGGCGAGCACGAGCTGCTCGTTGACGGTGTCCGCTTCGTGGACGTAGCGCCCTGTCAGCAAGGTGAACAGCGTCGCGCCGACCGCCCACAAGTCAGTGCGATGGTCTACCTCCTCCAGGCGCCCGAGCGCCTGCTCCGGCGCCATGAAGGCGGGCGTGCCTAACAGCGAGCCCACCTGGGTCGTGGCGCCGCCGCTGGTCGAGAGCTCTCGCAGGCGCGCGATCCCAAAATCTAGCACCTTCAGCCGACCATCTCGGGTGAGGAACAAGTTCTCTGGCTTCAGATCGCGGTGCACCACGCCGCGGCTGTGAGCCGCGGCCAATAGGTCGAGCAGCTGGTCCACGATCGGCAGCACCTCAGTGGCCGGCAGCCGCTGTCCCTTGCGCTCCCAACGCCCCTCAAGCGTCTCCCCCTCGAGCAGCTCCATCACCAGGAACGCGCTGCCGTCCTCCGTGATGTCGTCATCGAACACCTGCACGGCAGCTGGGTGATCGACCGTGTTCGCGACGTAGCCCTCCCGCAAGAACCGTGAGTTCACCTCAGCGTCGAGCGACACCTCGGGGTGCAGCATCTTGATCGCCACGCGGCTATTGTTGCGGTGCGTGGCTGCGTACACCGTGGCCATGCCGCCGAACCCCAACACCGCGTCGAGGGTCCACTTCCCCATCAGCGTCATCCCAACGCGCTCTTGAGCGCGCTCAGCCACGCCGCGCACCACACCAGCGGGTGCGACCGATGTCTCCACGCGGCGTCCCGGGATCGGGCTCGCGCTGCGCGGTGCAGCCGCGGCGGGTGGCCTCGGGGGCGTGGTTCGGCGGGGGCGAGGCGGGACGCTCACGGAGCTCCTGGGTTTTCCTGGTCCGTCTGGCGGCGAACGGGTCGGCGCTCAAGGCGGGCCCTGCAACGCTACGGCGACGACCGACTTACAGCAAGCCAGATACCCCTCATTCGCCGGACAATCCCCTATTTTTATCAAGGAGGGAATGTCTACCCTGACCTGGCGTAGGATGCGCGTCCATGGGACTCAGGTGTGGGAGGTATAGGGTGATGCTACAGTCGAACTGGAAGAAGAAGTCGCTTCGTACGCTCGCGGCAGGCACGGTGCTCGCGGGCGCGTTCTACGCCGGTATGGCCTTCGCGGCCCCAGCAGATCCACTGCTCGCGGCGGCCGATCTGTCTGCAGAGAAGGCGATCGCGCAGCTTGAGGCAGCGAAGAACGAGGGCGTCAAGCCTCCGTTCGGGGGTCACCGCGCCAAGGCCGTTTGGCACATCAAGCAAGCGCGCAAGGAGATCGCCAAGGCGATCAAGTACGCAGAGAAGGAGCGCAAGCCGAAGCCGCCGCCGGCACCGCCGAAGAAGAAGCGCTGACCGCTCGTGTCTGAGGTTCCTGCTTGGGTCGCTGTGGGGCGTTGGAGTAACCTAGGCACATGCGGCGGCCCCACTTGAGCTCTGCGCTTCGCGGACGTCTTGGCGCGGTCGGCTTGGCCGCCGCGCTGACGACCAGCTGCCTCGTCTCCTTCGACGGCTACGAGTTGGCGGAAGGAGCCGCCGGAGCCGGTGCCGAGGGCGGCGTGGGCGCCAGCGCGGGGGTAGGCGCCAGCGCGGGGGTAGGCGCCAGCGGTGGCAGCGGCGCGGCGGCAGGGGTGGGTGCCAGCGGCGGCGTGGGGGCGTCTGGCGCGCTCGGGGGCGCGGCAGGCTCCGGCGCTTCCGGCGGCGCTGCAGGTTCTGGAGGCTTCGGCGCAACGGGTGGTGTTGGGGGGATCGGGGGCGCCACCGGTGGAGTGGGTGGCGACGGGGGGATTGG
>CAYQAC010000306.1:0-3267 GCA_964415255.1 uncultured Polyangiaceae bacterium
CGCGACCCAGCCCGCCGCGCGGCGCACCTGAGCGCGCGCCATGGTCAGCGCCACGTACTGACTGCGCGCAGCGACCGCTCATCCCGCGTCCGGCGCCTCCGAGGCCAAGGGCGGCGGCGGCAGGCGCGACGGCGGTGGACGCGGCCGCCAGCCGGCGCGCACAACCTCCCCCTCCACGAGCCAGCGCCCGACCCGCTCGCGCGTGGTCCGGTAGGCGTACTCAAGCACCTTGCGCCGCGCCGCGAAGCTCGCCGGGTGGTGCATGAAGAACACGCCGTCGGTCGGCTCCGGCTCAATCAAGATCACCTGGCACCCTGCCTCGCGCTCGAGGCGCGCCACGCGCTCCCCGAGCAGCGCGTGCATCGCGATGCGCATGCCTTGATTGGCCACCCACAGGTAACCTTTGTCACGCACGCTCCCCCGCTCGCCGTGCCCCGTGGGCACCACCTCCGCCCGCACCGGCACCATCGGGTTCACCACCACCAGCACATCTGCCCCACGTGAGGCGGCGACGTCCAGCTGCGCCAGCTGCGCGGCGCCCGCGTCAATGTAGTGACGCTCCCCGATGCGCACCGGCGAGAAGAACGGCGGCAGCGCCATGCTCGCCACCGCCGCCCGGCTCACGGGGACGTGCTCGAAGCCGGGCGCGCCGAACAGCACCTGCTGCCCAGAGTCCAGATCGTGGCTCAAGATCAGGAGCTCGCGCGGCATGCTGTGGAAGGTGTTGGGCAGCGAGCGGCGGTAGAAAAAATCCGCAAGGAAACGCTCGTAGCCGTCCAAGGAGAACAGCCCCGCCGGGAGCGAGTCGTACAGCCGATCCAGCTCCTCCCACAGCGCGGCCGGGGTCGCCGCCTCGCTCTTGCTGATGAGGCTGCGGCCGCCGTGCGCCAGCGCCCGGAGCGCCGTCGTGATCGCGCGGCGCCACTCGGCGACGTCAGTCCTGAGCAGGTGACGGCGCTCGAGCGGGAAGTAGGTGTCCGCCGGATCGAGGAAGGCGCGGTACATGCGCTGCGCGGGGCTGCCGCCGGCGAGCGCCGCGGCGACGCTGGCCCCGCTTGAGGTGCCGAGGTAGAGGTCGAACTGGTTGGCGTTGAGGCCCTCCACGCTGTCCTCCAGCGCCGCCAGCGCGCCGATCTGGTACATCGCGCCGGTAGCGCCTCCACCGGGCAAGCACAGCGCGACGCGCGGCGCGCTCATCGCCGATCCCTCAAATGCGCCGGCACGCCGCGCTTGATCACGGTGTCGGCGATCCAGGCGTCGTCGCTCGTCAGGTGATCGAGCGTGTAGTGCAGGCCGCGGCTCTCACGGCGGCTCGCGGCGGAGCCGATGATCAGCTCAGCCACGGTCTGGATGTTGCGGAGCTCGAGCAGATCCCGCGTCACGAGGTGCTTCCAGTAATACTCGCGGATCTCCTCCTCTAGCAGCGTCACGCGGCGCGCGGCGCGACGCAGGCGCGCCGAGGTGCGCACGATGCCGACGTAGTTCCACATCAGGCGCCGCAGCTCCTCCCAGTTCTGGCTCACCACCACCGCCTCGTCGCTCGGCACCGCGGAGCCTGTTTGCCACTCGGGCACGCTCGGGTGCGGTGCGGTGCGAAGCTGCGCGATCTCACTGGCGAGCTTCACAGCCGCGCGGCGCCCGAACACCAGCCCCTCCAGCAAGGAGTTGGAGGCCAACCGGTTGGCGCCATGCAGGCCAGTGCACGCCGTCTCACCGATCGCGAACAGCCCAGGCAAAGACGAGCGCCCCCACAGGTTGGAGGTGACCCCACCGCACATGTAGTGCGCCGCCGGCACCACCGGGAACGGCGCCGCCGTGATGTCGATCCCGAAGCCCTTGCAGCGCTCGTAGATGGTGGGGAAGCGCTCCATCACAAAGTCCCTCGGCTTGTGCGTGATGTCGAGCAGCACGAACTCATACCCGCCGCGCTTCATCTCGTAGTCGATAGCGCGCGCCACCACGTCACGCGGCGCCAGATCCGCCATCTCGTGGTGCGCCGCCATGAAGGGCTCACCCGTCGGGAGCCGCAGCACCGCGCCCTCACCGCGCAGCGTCTCGCTGACGAGGAAGCTCTTCGCCGCGGGGTGAAACAGGCAGGTCGGGTGAAACTGATAAAACTCCATGTTGGCGATCTCAGCGCCCGCTCGGTACGCCATCGCCACGCCGTCACCCGTCGCCACGTCTGGGTTCGAGGTGTAGAGGTACACCTTCCCCGCGCCGCCGGTGGCGAGCACCGTGGCGCGCGCGAGCACCGTGTGGATCTCCCCCGCGCGCTCATCGAACACGTAGGCGCCAACACAGCGGTCAGGCCCGCCAAAGTCAGTCAGGGTGATTAAATCCACCCCCATGTGCCACTCAAGGAAGCGGATGTTCGGGTGCTCACTCGCCTGCTGATAGAGCGAGCGCTGGATCTCACGACCGGTCGCGTCCCCCGCGTGCGCGACCCGACGCTCGGTGTGCCCTCCCTCGCGCCCCAGATCGAGCTCACCGCCCTCCGCCTGGTCGAAGCGAGCGCCTTGCTCGATCAGCCAACCCATGGCCGCGGGCCCCTCCTTCACGCACAGCTCGACCACCACGTCGTGGCAGAGCCCCGCGCCGGCGACCAGCGTGTCCTGCACGTGACGATCGAGCGAATCGTCAGGGGACAGTACCGCAGCGACGCCGCCTTGAGCCCAGCTGGTGGCGGTGTCACTCGCGCCGCGCTTGGTGACCACCAGCACCTCACCATGCCCAGCCGCCTCAAGCGCGAAGCTGAGGCCCGCCACGCCGCTCCCCAGCACCAAGAAGTCTGTCTTCAGCGTCATACGTTTGCCTACGCCTACCATAGCCGCCTCGCCACTGGCGCCGCCGCGCGACGCTAGGCGCAGTCACCCGCAGACGCCATCAGTACGCTTATCTGACTATTGACGCACCGGACCAGCCGCTCGAAGCGCACCTCAACGCCGAGCTCGGGGTTTAGGAGGGGGGTTGGACGGCACCGCACCGCGCGCCCCGCACGCCAGCTCCCCCAGCGGCGCCGCGCGCACTGTAGAGTCACACTCCACAGTGGCGCCCAGCGTGCCCTCGCTGGGCCCTCAGTCTGAACCGGGAGCCCGGCCCAACCCCCAGAAAAACATAATCAATTCAATATGTTACAAAGGTGGCCAAGATGCCGCACCCGCTCAGCTAGGGGATGACGCGGCAGCAATTGACGGGGGCTGACGTGAGGGGTACCCACTGCCCGCGCCTTCACCATCCGTCGCTTGAGCAACGTCGGCTGAGGCGCGG
>CAYQAC010000307.1:0-3197 GCA_964415255.1 uncultured Polyangiaceae bacterium
AAGGCCGACATCCGCGAGTTTCATTTCGTCCTGTTCGAGCAGTTTCGGCTCCAGGAGCTGTTCGGGAAGGCGCCGTTCGACGACTGGAGTGAGGAGGTCGCCGTCGCGATGGTCGACGAGGTGCACCGCTTCGGCACCGAGGTGCTGGGCCCGCTGAACGCGGTGGGGGACGAGCAGGGTTGCCGCCTGGAAAATGGCCAGGTGTACACGCCGGACGGCTTCAAGGAGGCCTGGCAGAAGATGTACGAGGCGGGCTTCAAGAGCCTCAGCATCTCGCCAGAGTTTGGTGGCCAGGGCGCGCCCATGGGCCTCAGCGCCATCACCACGGAGCTCTCCAGCGGTCCGAACACCGCCTTCGAGATGTACCCTGGGCTGACCATCGGCGCCGCGGAGCTGATTGAGGCCTTCGGCACCGAGGAGCAGCGCGAGCTCTACTGTGGTCGCATGTTCGGCGGCACCTGGGGCGGCACCATGTGCCTGACGGAGGCCCAGGCCGGCAGCGACGTGGGTGAGGCGAGCACCACGGCGGTGAAGAACGCGGACGGCAGCTACGCGATCAAGGGCTCCAAAATCTTCATCAGCGGTGGGGATCAAGATCTCACGGAGAACATCATCCACATGGTGCTCGCGCGCACGCCGGGCACCCCCAAGGGCACCAAGGGCCTCTCGCTGTTCGTCGTGCCCAAGCACCGCTTCGACGCCGAGGGCAACGTCACCGGTCCGAACGACGTCAGCGTCTCCGCCATCGAGCACAAGATGGGCATCAATGGTTCGTCAACCTGTCAATTGGCGTTCGGCGACAACGACGCGTGCATCGGCTACCTGCTCGGTAACGAGGAGACGCGGGGCATGCGCCAGATGTTCCAGATGATGAACTACGCGCGCGTGGGGGTGGGCTTGCAGGGCTTGGCCGTGGCCTCCACCGCGTATTTGAACGCGCTGGAGTACGCGAAGGAGCGCAAGCAGGGGCCGAGCGTGCGTAACTTCAAGAGCGCGGACGCGCCGCGGGTGCCGATCATTGAGCACCCGGACGTGCGGCGCATGCTGCTCGACATGAAGGCGCGCGTGGAGGGGATCCGCGCGCTGATCGCCAAGGGAGCGAGCCACCTGGACCGCGCCAACGCGCTCAAGCACACCGGCGGCAGCGAGGCGGAGATAAGCTATCATGAGGGGCAGCTTGAGCTGATGACCCCGCTCATCAAGGCTTATTCATCGGATCAGGCGTTCCGCATTTGCGAGACCGCGATTCAGGTGCACGGCGGCGCCGGGTACACCCGTGATTTCCCCGTGGAGCAGTATTGCCGCGACTCGAAGATTTTCAGTATCTACGAGGGGACGAACCACATTCAGGCGCTGGATCTCGTGGCGCGCAAGCTGAACCTGGGCGGCGGCCAGTACGCGATGGCGCTGCTGCAAGACATCGGCAAATTCGTGGAGAAGCACCAGGCGAGCGAGGTGTTCCGCAAGAGCATCGGCAAGCTCTCGGAGGCGCACGGCGCGGTGTCCTCCACGGCGATGCAGTTCATGACCTGGTTCCAGGCGGGGGAGATGGAGCGGGTGCCGCTGGTCGCCAACCGCTTCCTCAAGATGATGTCTGAGATGGTGATTGGGTGGCTCTTGCTAGACGCCGCCATGATCGCCTGTGAGCGCCAAGAGGCGCTGGACCAGGAGCACCCGGATTGGTCGTTTTACGAAGGGAAGAAGCACGCGGCGCGCTACTTCGCGCTCAACGTGCTGCCGGAGGTGGTGGCCTCCGCAGAGACCATCAAGTTGGGTGACAGGAGCCCGCTGGATATTCCGGACGCGGCCTTCGCGACGGTGTGAGGTAGCTTCAGGCGCATGCAGCTGGTCGAGATCAGTCGTCGCCTGTCGAGGGCCGTCGGCGCGCTTCGCTTCGCGCCGCCGGTCACCACCGTGTACAACCCGCTCGAGTACGCGCGCGAGCCGCACGAGCGCTACCTCGAGCGCTTTGGCAGGGTGCGGCGCGGTGAGCGGCGCCCGGTGCTGCTGCTCGGGATGAACCCGGGGCCGTTCGGCATGGCTCAAACGGGTGTGCCCTTCGGTGAGGTGGCGCGGGTGCGCGACTTCTTAGGGATTGAGGGGCGCGTGGCGCAGCCGTCCACGCCGCACCCCAAGCGCCCAGTGCAAGGCTTTGCCTGTGAGCGCTCGGAGGTGAGCGGTGCGCGCCTGTGGGGCTGGATTGAAGCGCGCTTCCACACACCGGAGGCCTTCTTCGAGCGCGCGTTCGTGGTGAACTATTGCCCGCTGGTGTTCATGGAGGAGAGCGGGCGTAACTTCACGCCAGACAAGCTCCCGGTTCAGGAGCGTGAGGCGCTGTTCACGGTGTGTGATGAAGCGCTCCGGGAGTGCGTCGCGGCGCTCAAGCCGGACTGGGTGGTGGGGGTTGGAGCGTTCGCGCGTCGCCGCGCGGAGCTGGCCCTGGCGGAGCGGCTCAGCGCTGGGGCGCTCCGCGTGGGCAGCGTGCTGCACCCCAGCCCCGCGAACCCCAAGGCCAACCGCGGCTGGGGCGAAGTAGCAGAAGCCGAGCTCGCCGCCCAAGGCATCACGGCGCTCGCCCCGCCCTGAGGCGCAGCGCCGTCGACCGACTTGGTGGCGCGCGGGGCGTCCTCCGCTTGCAGCGCGAGCTCCCGCGCGAGCTGAAAGGCAGTGCCACTGTCGAGAGCCGGGGCGCTAGCCGCCGCAGTTGAGGTCGCGAGCGCGCTCTTCGTGCGCGGCGAGGCAGCTCTCGACTTGCATCAGAGCGTCTCCAGTGAGGTCTTGGGCGGAGTACTCCATCCCAGAGATCTTGTATTTCAGCTCATCGCAGGTACTTGGGATGGGGCAGCGCTCTGCAGGCGGGTCGGTAATGCACAGACCTCCCTGATGACAGATCGCAGCGAACGTGCAGCCGCAAGAGCCATCGTCCAATACTTCACACATGTCGAGTGGGCCGCGAACGCAGCCCTCGCGTAGCATGCTTTGGATCAAGCAGGTTTTGCCCTGACCGCAATCATCGTCACTCCAACAGTGGTCCCTTGGGCAGCCATCTGCGTCGAAGAGTGAGGTAGGTGCCCCGCAGTTCTCCGCGCAGCACAGGCTCTCGAGAGAACAACGGTACTTGCCGTTGCAGGCCCCGCCAGAGCCGGTGTGTGTCAATGGAGTTGTCTACCCCATTCATGAGGATGCTGTCCTAGCGA
>CAYQAC010000308.1:0-1395 GCA_964415255.1 uncultured Polyangiaceae bacterium
CGACGGACCCACGCTCTGGGTCAGCTCCACTGTCCATGGCGATGAGCTGAACGGCGTCGCCATCATCCGGCGCGTGCTCAAGCAGCTGAACCCCCGCGCGCTGTCCGGCACCTTGATAGCGGTCAGCGTGGTGAACGTGTTCGGGCTGCTCCAAACCTCACGCTACCTGCCCGACCGCCGCGATCTGAACCGCAGCTTCCCTGGCTCAGCGCGCGGGCCGCTCGCCGCGCGGCTGGCTCACCTGTTCCTGGATGAGGTGGTGCGGCGCTCCGATGTGGGCATCGACCTTCATACCGGCTCGGACGGGCGCAACAACCTACCGCAGATCCGCTGCGATCTCAGCGACCCAGCGACCCGCTCCCTGGCGCTCGCGTTCGGCGCGCCCGTGATCGTCCACGCGGCGCTCCGCGACGGCTCACTGCGCGCCGCCGCCCGCCACCTGGGGATCCCCGCGCTGCTCTATGAGGGCGGCGAGGCGCACCGCTTCGACCCGATGAGCATCGAGATCGGCGCGCGCGGCCTGCTCCGCGTGCTGGTGAAGCTGGGGATGCTGGAGGGGCCGCCGCCGCGAGGAGAGGATGAGCCGTTCGAGTCGCCGCGCAGCACCTGGATCCGCTCCGGCAAGGCCGGCCTGTGCGAGATCCACGCGACGCTGGGCCGGCGCGTGTCCATCGGTGAGGTGGTGGCCACCGTGTTCGACACCACCGGGCGCTTGGAGCACTCCGTGAAGACCAAGGTGGCGGGGGTGATCATCGGGCGTTCAGAGCATGCCCTGGTCCACCGCGGCGACGCCCTGCTCCACGTCGCCGAGCCGCCGACGCCGTGAGCGCCCTAGTATTTTCCATACGGCAATTATAGCTCAGCGCGCCTTCCGCGTGGGAGCGCGGCGTTCAGTACGAGGCGTACCAAGTGCTAACGGACACCAGCGAGCCACGCTTGAACGCCACGTGCGGCTTGCCATCTGCGTCCACCACCACGGTCGGCAGATCCGGAAAATTGGGATCGTAGCTGTACGGGTATATCGCATGCGCCTGAGTGGTCCCCACCCGCTGGATGTAGATGGAGTCGCCGCCCGCTGGCCTACCCACCACGTAGGCGACTCCATCAGCCGAGACCCCCAGCCGCGCATTGTTTACTGGGCCGGCGGCTGGGATCGGTGTGCCCCAGGTGGAGCCGGTCCGCCGGTTGTAGTGCAGGACGCCATCCCGTCGGTAGATGACGTGCAGCGCGCCAGACGCGTCGAAGGCGAGGTCGGTCGCATCGTAGTCGCCGCTCGCGGGCGGTGTGGTGTCGAACGAGGTGACGTCCCAGCCCGTCGTCCCGTTGGGCGTGGCGATGTTGCCGACGCTGCTGGCGCCGGAGCCATGGCCCGCGGCGATGTGCACCAAGCCCGCT
>CAYQAC010000308.1:1405-3179 GCA_964415255.1 uncultured Polyangiaceae bacterium
CCGCTGGTGAGAGCGCGAGGGAGGGGCCGTTGCCGGTGAGCGCGCCATCAGCAAGCGTACCGACGGCCTCCGCGGCGAACGCCGCGCCCGTCCACTTCGCGTAGCCGAGCTGCGGGCCCGAGAGGTTTTGAAACGTCAGGTGCGGCGCCCCAGCGCTGTCCACCGCGACATCAATGCGCGTGTTGACTTCCACCGAGCTCACCTCCGTGATGTCCCAGCCAGACAGCCCCTTGGAGGCATGGTAGAGCTTGCGGTCGGCCTGGAAAGCGATGTGTGGCGTGCCGTCGAGGGCGAACGCGAGCGCCACGAGCGAGCCGTTGTGGAAGGAGCCAGGGACCTCCTCCGTCACCCAACCTGACGTCTCGCGCTTGGCCAGCGCCACGACGCCTGAGATCTTGCGGAGGGCGATGTGTGGCGCGCCGCTCGGGTCCAACGCGATCGCGCTCGAGCTGCTGCTGCTCTCCACCATCTCGTAGATCACGGTCTTCTCGATGTCGGGAAGGCTCGGGTGCCCACCGGTGCCCGCTGCCCCGCCGCTGCCCGCTGCCCCGCCCGTGCCGCCACCGGTGCCCGCTACCCCGCCCGTGCTGCCACCGCTGCCAGCTACCCCGCCCGTGCTGCCACCGCTCCCACCGCTCCCCGCCGTCCCCGCGGTCCCGCCGCTACCAGCAGTGCCACCGCTACCAGCTGTCCCAGCGCTACCTCCGCTCCCCGCCGTCCCAGCGCTCCCCGCTGTCCCGCCACTCCCCGGCTTCGAGTCATCATCCCCGCCGCAAGCAGCCGTCCCCAACAGCAACACCAGACCCCATGAGACTCGCTTCATGGCCCAAGCCTACCAACCCACGCCCATCCTCTGGGGGCCGCCGATGGGGGACTATTGGGGGAGCGCTCAGCGATCGATCAGGGGGTTGCCTGCTTTGCGCCGCGCGATGAACTAGCGGTAGGGGTTGGTCTTGGTGATGCCGCCGGGCTCTGACTGCGGCTTCGGCCGCGGGGTCGCAGGCCGCGGCGACTTGAGCTGCGGGGAGGTCGGCGGCGCGGCGCGCGGCTCCGGCCGCTCGCCTGACGCGGCGGGCGTGGTCGAGGGCTCCGCCTGGGCGCCGACTTGAGACCGCGCGGAAGCATCCTCCGTCGCGGCGGGCGCGGGGTCTGCGGCGGCGAGGTTTGGAGCGGCGAGGTCCGGCGCGGCGAGGTCTTGGGGGACAGGCGCGACCAGCGCCCCTCCGCTCGGCTCAGCCAGCTCGCCTGACGCGACGGGCCGCCCGCCGATGAGGCTCGCCGCCAACACACCACCCCCAAGCAGCAGCACCCCAACCCCCACCGCCCACCACAGCTGAGCGCGTCGCTGAGGCGGCGCACCGACGCTCGCCAGCGTGAGCGGCGCTCCCGTGGCCGCGCTCGACAGGGTCGCGCTCGACAGGGCCGCATTCGACAGGGCCCCACTCGTCAGGGCCCCGCTCGATGGGGTCACGCTCGGCGACTCAGCCAGCGGCGATGTGAGCGCTGACGCTGGGTGCGCCTGCGGCCCACTCGGTACGCTGAGCAGATCGTGGTGCGACTCCTGCGTGAGCGCCTGACCCGCGCGCGACTCACCCGTCTGCGCCACAGCGACGTGAGGCTCACCCGCGCGCGCCTCAGCGACGTGAGGCTCACTCACCTGCAACGACGCGCCCGCGCGCGGCGCTGAGAGCTCAAACGGTCGCGTTGGGGCGGCGTCCGAATGAAGTTGTGTGTCGGCGCGACCCAATGCCTGGTGCGCTGTGCTCGCGCCGCG
>CAYQAC010000309.1:0-2710 GCA_964415255.1 uncultured Polyangiaceae bacterium
CGGCGCCCGAGGGTGCGCCGCCCAACGCGCCCGAGCCTCACACGGTGCCCCACACAGCTCACACGCCGCCTGAGCAGCGCACCGGCGCGGCAGAGCCAGCAGCGTACGACCCGCTCGTGAGTCAGCTGCGGACGAACTTGGAGGCGCCGCTTCACCTGCTGCGTGGGCTGTTAGAGGCAGAGCTCATCGCTGACGGCGCCTCGGTGGTGATGCTGAGCAGCAACCTGGTGCGGCACGCGGTGTTTGGGAGGGTGGCTTATGCCGCCGCCAAGGCGGGGCTCGAGGCGGCGGTGCGGCAGCTGTGCGTGGAACTCGGCCCGCGCGGTGTGCGTGTCAACGCGGTGGCGCCAGGGCTCATCCACACCGACATGACCGCCGCGCGGAGCGCCGCTGAGCTGGTGGCTTACGCGCAGATGACCCCGCTCGGCCGGGTTGGGGAGGCCGTGGACGTCGCGCGGGTGGTGGGCTTCTTCTTGGGCGGCGAGGCCGCGTACGTGAGCGGTCAGGTGCTGGAGGTGGACGGCGGTTGGGGCGCTCGTTAGCTCCGTTTTCGTAGGTGTTTGCCGGCGAACCAGCGCACCGCCGCATCCCCTTCGTCGGGCTCCTTCGTACCTGAGCGCGCCAGACGTGAGCGCGGCGGATTGAGCCCGCCTAACAGGCCCGCCTGAGCGCGCGTCGCTTCTCGCCTGACGCGCTGCGGTCTGCGAGGTATCGTGAGGGCCTCGCTCGTGAGCGCGCGATCTCACCCTCAGCCACTCAAGCACAGGACATTCTCTCGAACGACATGAGCGGGGATCGAGCAACGGGAGCGCCTAAGAGCGGCGCACCCACCGATCAGCGCACGCCACAGCCGACATCGGCTGAGGAGTCGGGGGAGGTGCGCACGCAGGCCGCTGACTCAGGCAGCGCTGACTCAGGCCGCGCTGACTCAGGCAGCGCGAAGGTCGCAGAGCCGCCTTCATCCGCCTCAAGTAGGGTTGGGGGTTGGGCACCTGACGCGTCTGCCGAACAGGCTGCGCAGACCACGGCGGCGCCTGGCTCCCTGGTGCAGCCCGAGGCCTCGGCGTCCGGCTATGAGGCCACCGTCCTGAGCCTCCCGAACCCAACCACCGCTGGCGCGGCCAGCGCAGACCCCCCAAGCCTGACCGGTCCGCGGCCGACGCCCGCGGGACCCCATGGTCAGCCAACCGTCTTAGATGGCAGCGAGGCGGTCCTCAAGCGCGCCACCCTGCTGCGCCCCGACGCCGCGCCGGAGTCGAGCGCCGACCCCACGCAGACGTACATCGGCTGCGTCATCGATGAGCGCTACGTCGTGGAGGCGGTGCTCGGCAAGGGGGGCATGGGCGTCGTCTATCGCGCCCGGCATCAGGTCATCGATCGCCTGGTTGCGATCAAGATCTTGCTGCCGAACCTCGCCTCAGATCCAGAGGTGACCGAGCGCTTCGTCACCGAGGCGCGCTCGGCCAGCGCCATCGGCAACCAGCACATCGTCGACATCACGGATTTTGGTCAGCTGCCTGACGGCTCCACCTACTTCGTGATGGAGTACCTGGAGGGGCTGCCGCTCAGCCGCGTGGTGCGGGAGCAGGCGCCGCTCGATGAGGCGCGCGTGCTGCGCATCGGGCAGCAGATCGCGCGGGCGCTGGCGGCGGCGCACGCGGTGCAAATTGTCCACCGCGATCTGAAGCCGGACAACATCTTCATCCTGAACGGCGAGCTTGGGCCTGACTACGTCAAGGTGCTCGACTTTGGCATCGCCAAGGTGGCGCGCAGTCAGAACAAGATCACCCGCGCGGGGACCATCTTCGGCACCCCGCACTACATGTCACCGGAGCAGGCCTCTGGCTCCGAGGTGAGCCACCAGAGCGACATCTACTCCTTCGGGATCTTGCTCTACGAGATGGCGACGCGCGAGGTGCCGTTCGACGCCGAGAGCCCGATGGGGCTGCTCACCCAGCACCTGTTCACGGCGCCGCCGCCGCCGAGCAGCATCAACCCGGAGATCAGCGCGGGGCTTGAGGCGGTGATCTTGAAGTGCCTGGCCAAGGAGCCCGAGCACCGCTTCGTCAGCATGTCCGCCGTTGCGCTGGAGCTCGAGTTCGTCGAGAAGGGGGTCGCGCCGACCTACCTCGATGAGCTGCGGCAGCTCCCGGAGCGCTTCAAGGTGGACCCGCTGTGGGCGCGGCAGCGCTTCGGTCGGCGGCGCGGGCTCGGCCGCTTGATCGGGGTGGGCCTGACCGCCATCTTCGTCGGCGCTGGCGCGGTGGTGCTCACCGTCCCTGAGCTTGGGGCGGATCCACTCGGCCCGCCGCTCGCCTCCGCCACCCCAGAGCCCAGCGCCTCGGTCCCGGCGCGCCAGACGGCTCGCCCAGAGGTCGGGGCGGTGCCGGTGGCCTTGGTAGTCAGCCCCATTGACGCTCACGTGTTTCAGGGCGGGAAAGATCTCGGCGCGATGCCGGTCACGGTGTCCGTCCCACCGGGGCGCACGGTCGCGGTCGAGGTGCGCCGTGAGGGGTTTCACACCCGGAAGCTCACGCTCACCAGCGCGCGGCGGGTGGTGGTCGTCGAGCTCACCCCCGTGCCCGGGGTGAAGCCCCAGGTGCCAGTGCCGGAGGCGGGCCCACGGCTGGAAGACGCCGGCCTCTCAATCTGGCGAGAGGACGCCGGCGCGCGCGAGTCTTCCCGCCCGAAGCCCGCGGCGCCAGCCGCG
>CAYQAC010000309.1:2720-3127 GCA_964415255.1 uncultured Polyangiaceae bacterium
GCGCGCGAGTGGGTGGAGCTCGACGAGCCCGCGTTTCAGCAAGACCCTCCCCCCGCGGCGCCAGAGCCAGCCCCCAAGCCGAGCGCGGCGCCCCCGTCGGCGCCGGAGCCAGCGCCCAAGCCAGCGCCCTCCGCTCAGCCGCCGTCCCCAGCGCCGAGCGGCGCCCCACCAGGTGGCGCATGACCGCTTGCGGTTGGGCGGCCCGCGCGTAGGGTCCGCTCTAGGCGGCCCAGCGAGCGGCCGCCTGCTCTTCCTGCCAGCGCCCACGAGAGGAGATTGATGTCTTCGTTCGAACACCTGACTATCACGGATCACGCCGTCCCCGGGCTCGCTGAGGCCTGTGTGCGGGTGCTCACCTTGGCGCGTGAGGCGAAGAAGAACGCCATCTGCGTGTGCTTGTCCTCGGA
>CAYQAC010000310.1:0-3057 GCA_964415255.1 uncultured Polyangiaceae bacterium
TCCTGCACGTCCTGGAGCTGCTTGATCAGCTCCTCTGGGCTCTGCTGCACCGACTGCTGCGCCTTGGCGGCGGCCTCCGGATCCACCCCGGCCCACAGCTCCAGGCTCATCCGCGCCACGTAGCCCATGCGCGCGAAGCGGTCGTCCTTGGTGGCCTCGTGGATCGAGGCGAGCAGCTTCTTCGCCTCCTCCTTGTCATCCCGCGCGACCGCGAGCCGCGCCTGGTGGTACTGCCCGAGCTGCTTGAAGCCCGTCACCTGCTCAAGGCGCTTGTAGACCTCAAGCGCATTCTGAGCCTCGCCGCCCGCCTCGGTCGCGAGCCCCACGCCCTCGAGGGAGCGCCCCCGCACGTCGGTGTCGACCGCAGCGAGCGGCAGCTCCGAGACCGTCTGATACTCATGCTTGGCCTCAGGGAACTGACGCTGGTCCAACAGGACACCGGCGAGACCGAGCCGCGCGAGCGCGATCGAGGTGGGGTTGGAGACCTCCTCGATCGCGTCACGATAGGCCTTCTCAGCCGCCTTCAGCCGCGCCGTGTGGTCCTTGAAGACCTCGACCCCCATCTCCTTGGGGAGCGGCGTGTCGCTCTCGATTTGGCCTAGCTCCGCGTGCATCCCGACAACCAGCGCGCGCGTCGCCTGCTCGGCGTCCTTCTGGCTTCGGTAGCTGTGCACCAGCCACCCGATGCCACCGAGCACCGCGACCACGGCGCCCACCTGGAGGACCCGCGCGTAGCGCTTGGCGAAGTTGCTCGCGCGCGCAGCGCCTTGAGACAAGCTCACGGCAGCACCACCACCGCCCGCTGATGGGCGCCGCTCAGCGCTCCGCTGGGCGGCGATCTTCGCGCGCAGCCGGCGGTTCCGATCGCGGATCTTGCGGATCTCCGCCTGCTCCTCCGCCTCTTCCTGAGCCTGGACGGCAGCTAGATCGTCACCGCCGCGCCCAGCGTCGCTGTCTGGCCCAGCGTCGCTGTCGCGATCGTCGCTGTCCGGCCCAGCATCGCTGTCGCGATCGTCATCATCGTCATCATCGCGCTCGACGCGCTTCGCCTGACGCTTGCCCTCAGAGGACTCCTGGGCGCGTCGCTGCGCCCGCTTGGAGGTCTTGACCGCCTTCTTTTGCACTCGCTCAGCCACTTCGGCCCCGTATAGCATCCCCCTCCCCTCCGCAAAGCTATTCCCCCGCTTTTGGCGCGGTCCAGGGGCCTAGCGCCAACTCACCAGCGCCTCCCCCGCCGAGGAGGCAGCGTCAGGGACTAGCGGCGTCCAAGGCGCCTGCTGCGTCAGGGCTCGGCGCGCCAGCGTCTGAGCCCCGCTCCCAGGGCTCCGGCGGGGGGGGCGGGAGCTCATCCGCCAGCGGCACCAGGGCCAACCCCAGCACCTGCACTTGGCGCTCCGCGAACACCACGAGCCGGAGCGGGCGGTCTGGCGCCGCGCCCAGGTCGTCCGACAACCGCGCCCAGACCTCCGTCGGCTCAGGCCCCGCGGGCACCTCCAGCGTGGTCATCCGCTCGCGATCGAGCCGCGGCACGTCCTGCACCCCCTTGGGCTCCCCCTTGCGGTCGTAGCGCACGAGCTGCTGCTCCCGCGCGATGTACACCTGGCCACCCTCACGGCTCTGCGCACGCACCAGCACCCGCACCCCCTTCCCGTTGCCCCCCTTGGGGATCACGCTGAGGTAACTGAAGCCGAGGTGCGATTGGGCAGTCAGCTTGACCAAATCACGCGGGCTGGGGCCCCCCAGGCGATCCAAGATCCGGGCGCGCTGAGCGATCCCAACCCCCCCCTCTAGAGGATCTGGGACCCCGAGGAAGCGCGTCAGCGCGGGCACCAGCTCCACGTCGGCCCCAAGCGCCACCAGCGCCTCCACTAGCTGCACTCGGATGCTGTGGTAGCGCTCCACCGCGAGCGCCTTCGCGAGCGGCACCTTCGCCACCTCCTCGCCGATCTGCGCGAGCGCCTGGGCGATGTGGGGCCTCAGCCGCACATCCTTCAGCTCAAGCACCAGCGGCCACACCGCGTCTTGGCTCTTGATCAGGCCGAGCGCGCTCAGCAGCTCGAGGCGACGGGCGTGCGGCACCGCGTCCCCCGTGCGCCACCACGCCACCAGCACAGCCTCCCCCCTTTTATCGCCCGTCTCGGCCAAAGCCAGCGCCGCCAGCCGTGAGAGCTCACGATCGTCGCCGCGCAAGAGCTCCAGCGTGAGCGGCGCACCGCGCCCGAGCCGCGTGAGCGCGAGCGCCGCGCGGCGCCGCACCAGCGCGTCCTCATCGCGCCTCAGAGCCAGCTCCAGCGCCTGAGCGGCCTCCGGCCGCCGCAGCTCGAACAGCACCTCCGCCGCCTTGCGGCGGATCTCCACGTCCGCGTCGTCAAGCAGCTGAGCGATCTCCCCCGCCGCCTCACCATCGCCGCTCATGCCCCGCAGCAAGGCCGGCGGCCACCCCTGCCCCTCTTCCCGCCGACCTGAGCGCTCAAAGCGCCCGTGGCTCTCGCCCAGGCGCTGCAACCGCTGCGTGAGCGCGAGGCGGCGCGCGGGCCGATCCACCGGGGCGCGCTGCCCAGGATCTTGCTTGAGATCGTAGAGCTGACAAGCGCCCAGGCGCCGCTCGCAGATCAGCCGCTCGGAGCCCTCAGCGATCAGCGTCTGTGAGTCGGTCTCCGCGAGCGCGAAGCCCAGCCCTCTCGAGCCAGCGCCGAACACTGGGCTCAAGTCGCGCCCCCGCACCCGGGGCGGGATGGGGATGTCCAGGGCGCGCAACGTGGTCGGCAAGAGATCGATCGTCTGCACCACCTCGCTCACGCGCCGCGCCGAGGCTCCGGCAGCGGGCTCGGCCTGCGCCGCGAGCAGGCTCGCCTCGGGCAGCGACAGCACGAGCGGCACTCGCACCTGCTCTTCGTACACCGTGGTGCCGTGGTAGCGCCCGCCGTGCTCGCCGAACTCCTCCCCATGGTCAGCTGTGATGACCACCGCGGCGCCTGGCCTCCGGCGCCGCATCACCTCCACCAAGCGCCCCACGGCGCGATCCGCCGCGGCGATCTCTGAGTCGTAACGATCGAT
>CAYQAC010000311.1:0-2984 GCA_964415255.1 uncultured Polyangiaceae bacterium
GCTACCCCCGGCGCTCATCGCCGAGGAGGTGCTCGGCGCTTGGGGCCGGGGGTAGCCCAGCCAGCGCCTCACGGCCCCAGCGCTTGGTGAAGGCGAGCAGCGTGGCGTGCCAGCGCTCAAAGGGGATGGAGCGTGTCTCGTCCTCCAGGTAGTCGCGGTCGAGCCCAGCCTCGAGCAGCAGGGAGTCCTCGGCGTCAGCGCCCCCACGCGCGCGCGTGTGGATCAACAGCGCCTTGATGCGCGCGGTGGCGGTGGTGCCGCCTCCCTCCTTACGGTGCACGCCGGCAAGCTAGCACGATGAACGGGGCACGGTGGCTCGTCGTCGCACCCTGGCGTGTGGCCCCCGAGCGTCCTCGAACGCGCTGCTCGCACCCATGGCCAAGCGCGGCTTGGAACCGTGGGCGGGTGAGGGACAAGTGGCTTGTGTTTTAGTGACGAACGGTGGACCTTGGCGGCCAAGCGCGAGAGGCAAGTGAGGATTGGCCGCTCCCAAACCACCTACCATCGCCGGGAGAGTGCCTAGCGCGGGGCAGCTCAAGGGGCAGCTCCAGGCCTGGCTGAGCCGCGTTGAGGTGTTGGCGCGCGGTGGTGAGCGGCTGCGCCAGACCAGCCTCACCGCGCTCGCCGCCGGCCGCCCTTGGGAGGCGCAGCCCGCCGCTGAGGAGCTGCTGGCGCTCGCGCCTGAGTCTCCGAGCGCCTTGCTCCTGTGGGCTGACGTGTGCGGGGCCTGTGGTCTGTTGGAAGAGGCGGCCGCGGCGCTCGGGCGCCTCGCGCCGCTGCTGCCTCACCGCGCGGACGTTTGGTATCGGCTGGCTGAGGCTGAGGCGGCGCTCGGGCGCTCACCCCAAGCCGCTCTTGAGCGCGCCGATGAGGCTGATGAGCCGCGTCGGGCGGCGGACGCCGCTCGCATCTGGCTGTGCGATTTGGACCTTTACCGCGGCGACGTGGCGCGCGCCGAGCGCTGGCTCGAGCGGGTGGGGCTCACGGGGCGGGAGAGCGCCGCGTGGCGTTGGCGGCGGGTGGAGGTGCTGCTCGACAGCGGCCGCGTCACGGAGTCAGTCAGTTTGGCTGACTCAGAGCCGACGCCTGAGGTGTTGGATGGCTACGCCTGGTTGATGCGTGGCCGGACTTGGGCTGCCCGCGGGGACGCTCGCGCCAACTGGGCGCTCACGCGGGCGCTGCTGCTCGAGGCGCCGCGCGCCGGTCCGGCGGTGGCGGCGCAGCTGGTCGCGGCGGATGACGCCGTGTTCATCGCGCAGGTGAGGGACGTGGTCACCGCGCTGGGGTGGGCGGAGCACTCCGGGTGGCGCGCCGCCTTCGCCGAGGCGGAGGGGCGGTTTGACGTGGCTCGCGCGGCGCTCGCTGAGGGCGCCGCTCAGGGCGGCAGCGTGGCCTGGCTGCGGCGCTACGCCGCCTTGGCGGTGCGCACCCAGAGCGCGACCGATCTCGCGCGCGCCGCCAGCGCGCTCGCGAGTCAAGGAGCGGCCCTGTCCGAGCAGCAGGCGCGACTCCACCGCGCGCTTTCTGGTGAGGGCATCGCGCGGCTCGCCGCGCTGCTCACGAGCCCGTCCCATGAAGGACGCTGGGCTGACGAGCTGCTCCTTGAGGTGCTAGACGCGCTCCTCACGCCTGAGCGCGTCGTCGAGGTGCTGCGCTGGGTCCACGCGCTGGTGGACGTGGCGATCGACCCACGGGGCGACGCTCAAGTGGGGGCGATGCCAGCTAGCGCACCCAGCGGCGATTGGATCGCGGCCCTGGAGGCTGATTTGGAGCGGCCGCTCAGGGTCCGCGTGGTCGGGGAGTTCAACGCGGGCAAGTCGTCGTTCATCAACGCCTGGCTCGGGGAGGAGCTGACCCAGGTGGGGGTGGTGCCCACGACGGCCAAGAGCCACCGGCTGGCCTTCGCGCGCGATCCGTACTTGGAGCTTGAGCTGGTGGGCGGTGGCCGTCGCGTGCTGCCGCTGACGAGCGGCGTGGGCCAGCTGGTGTCAGCGCCGGAGGTCGCGCGGGTGGTGAGCTACACGCCCCATGAGGTGCTCGCTGAGGTGGAGCTGGTGGACACCCCCGGCTTCAACTCAGGCCACGCGGAGCACACCCGCGCGGTGCTCGAGGCGGTGGAGGACGCGCACGTGGCCTTGTGGCTGCTCGACGCCACCCAGCCGCTCGCGGCGAGTGAGGTCGAGCGGCTCAAGGCGCTCGGTGAGCGCGGGCTCGCCTTGGTGGTGGTCGTCAACAAGCAGGACCGCCTCGACCACGCGGCGCGCGCGGCCTGCCTCGCCCACGTGGAGGCGGGCCTGCGCGAGGCCAAGCTTGAGCTCGCTCACCCGCTGATCGCCGTCTCCGCACGGCAAGCCTCGCGCGATCGCGCGCAGGGCTCCGATTGGGCCGAGGCGCTGGCGCTGGAGGCCGCGCTGCGCCGCCGCGCCGGGTGGCTCCGCCTGTCGCGCCTCTTGGTGGATCTCGAGCGGGGGCTGGAAGCGCTGCCCCCGGCGCCCTCAAGCGTCCACCAGGCGTCGCCCGAGCGCATGATGGCCGAGGCGCTTGAGTCAGGTGAGCTGACTGAAGCACAGCGCTCGGCGCGCGCCGCCTTGGAGCGCGATCTGTTGCCGCTCCGGCGTGAGCTGGAGCGGGGCGAGCTTGAGCCAGCAGGGCAGCGCTACGCCGCTGCCCGCGCTCGGGCCTGTTGGGTAGCTGCCCTGACGCCATGGGTTGACGCGCGGGGCATGAACGAGGCGCGGCGCGCCGAGCTGCTTGGCTTGATCGGTGGTTTTGCGGCGGCGGGCTACCGCGCGCTGTGGCTCGGTGATGAGGGGAGTGAGGCGCTCAGTCGGCTGCTGCTCACGTGGTGCCGTGAGCAGGTGCCGAGCGAGGTCGCGAGCCGCGAGCCACATCCCTTGACCTTGCTCCACGCACTGCGCGAGCGGCTCGCGCAGCGCCGGCGCGCGAAGCGCGAGGACACCCAGCACAAGGACGCGCAGCGCGAT
>CAYQAC010000312.1:0-2961 GCA_964415255.1 uncultured Polyangiaceae bacterium
GTGATGCGGCCGTCCGCCAAGCGGCGGTGCACGGCGTCGTCGAGCACCTCAGCGCTGGTGCCCGGCAGCGAGCCGAGGCCGGCGTCCTTCAGCTCTGCCAGGTAGTCACGTACGCTCACGGCGCTGAGCTCCGCGCCGTACTTGATCTCCTCCGGGCTGAACGCGTGCAGGTGCACCTCAGGCAGCGCCTGCTTCACCGCGCGGCAGAGGTCGATGTAGAAGCGCCCCCCCAGCCCCGGCGCGAGGCCGGCTTGGAGGCAGAGCTCGGTGGCGCCTAGCGCCGCCGCCTCCTGCGCGCGCTGGACGATCTCCTCAAGCGGCAGGAAGTAGCCCTCCTCGGAGCGGTTCGTGCGTGAAAAAGCGCAGAATTTACAAGACTTTACGCAGACATTAGTGAAGTTCAGGTTGCGATTGACGACGTAGCCTACAAGGTCGCCTACTTGACGTTCACGCAGCGCATCCGCGGTGAGCACTAAGGCGTGGAAATCACGACCCTTCACCATGAGCAGCTGGCTGAGGGCGGCGGCGCCGAGCGCCTGACCCTCGAGCGCGGCCTCCAAGAGCTTGGCGGTGGCTGGCGAAGCGAGGCTCAGCATGGGATCTCTAGGGGGTTGGGCATGGCGCACGGTGAGGGGGCGCTGGACGGCGCTGGGGGAGGGGGCGCCGCGTGAGGCGCTGCGTGAACAGCGGTCAGGTTGGCTGATGATGGGGCGCCGGGTGTCGTCAGGGTAGCTGATGATGGGGCCCCGGGTGCGCTGAGCTGCGACTGCGCGAGCCTGGCGCCTCCTGGGTCGCCACCGTGAGTGGTGAACCAACCGGACAGGCGCTGCGCTGCGGCGTGGACGTGGGGCGCGAGGCGCTCATCCACCCAGCCGGGCTCCTCCAGGTAGCGGTCGTACACGGGCAGCCGCGGCGCCAGGGCGAAGCCAGCCGCCTCGCAGCGCGCGCGGAGCGCCGTCAGCTCAGGCCAGGGGTGGAGTGGATTGATGTAGTCGGGGGTGACCGGGCTGATGCCGCCGAAGTCGTTGAGGCCGGCGTCGATCAGGAGCTGGGTGATGCCCGGGTTGAGGTTGGGCGGGGCCTGCAGGCTCACCTCCAGCGGGAGGATGAGGCGCGCGAGCGCGAGCGCGAGGGCGATCGCGTGATCTTCCGGTTCAGGCGCCTGGCGCATCGGGATCTGTGGGCGCGCGCGGAAGTTCTGGATGATGACCTCTTGGATGTGGCCATGCTGCTCGTGCAGCGCGCGGATGGCGAGCAGGCTGTCCACCTGCTCCGCGAGCGTCTCCCCGATGCCGAGCAGGATCCCGGTGGTGAACGGGATCTTGAGCGCGCCCGCCTCGCGCAGCATTTGGAGGCGCAGCTTGGGGTGCTTGTCGGGCGCGCGGTGGTGGGGCCCGCCGCGCTCCGTCAGGCGCGGGCTGACGTTCTCCAGCATGAGCCCCAGGCTCACGTTCGTCTGCCGGAGCCGCGCCATGTCCGTGCGGCTCAAGATCCCAGCGTTGGTGTGGGGCAGCAGCCCCAACTCAAGCGCCCGCTCCCCCGCGTACGCCAGGTAATCCACCGTGGAGTCGAAGCCCCACCCTGCGAGCAGCTGAGCGTACGCTGGGTACTCCGTCTCGGGGGTGTCACCCAGGCAAAACAGCGCCTCGATGCAGCCCTGCGCGGCGCCACGCTCAAGCCACCCGGAGGTGACCTCAGGCGGGAACGTCTCGGCGCCCTTCTGGCCCCAAGAGCGGCGAAACGAGCAGTAGTCGCAGCGGTTCCGGCACAGGTTGGTGAGCGGTAAGAAAACCTTGGGGGAGAAGGTCAGGGTGCCGTTGTATTTGGCTTGGCGCGTGGACGCGACGGCGCCTGGTGAGGGCGCGGCGGTGACTGCTGAGGGCGCGCCTGGTGAGGGCGCGACGGTGACTGCTGAGGGCGCGGCGGTGACTGCTGAGGGCGCGGCGGCGGGGTACGCCGCCAAGCGCTGGTCGCGCCGCTCGCGGCTCGCGGCCAGCAGCTCTCGGTGCGCTGCCTCGCTGGACGCGGCGGCGCGCGCCAGGGCGTGCGCCTGAGCGGCTCCAAGCACCTCCCCCGCTGCCGCGCGTGAGCACCAGTCGGTCATGCGCGGCGATGATGACCGCCGCCCGAGGGGAAGTAAACGGCGCCCTGCGGCGCGGCTCAGCGCGCCAAGCAAAGTCAGCGCCGTTTCGCGGCTCAACATGCGACGCTGGAGCGTCAGGGCACCAAGGAGCTTGCCAGCGCCGCGGTTCGGCGCTGTGCTTCGGCGGTGTTGGGCCAGGCGAGTGACCCGTTGAAGATTCAGGCTTGGCAGCTCTGGGGTGCGGCGGCGCTGTCAGCGCTCAGCCTGCTTGGCTGCGCTCAGCAGCCGCGCGGCGCGGAGACGAGCGGCGTGGTGCGCCCCATCGTGGGGCCCGACGGCAGCCAGCTGCTCCACATCAGCTGCGGCGCCGACGAGGGGCGCTGCTACCAGCTGGCCGGCGAGCGCTGCCCAGCGGGCTACGACGTCGGGCGCACCCACAGCGGGGAGCGGGGGCAGCTGTTCGTGCGCTGCCGCCCGCCGGCGCCCTACGGCTCCGCTTGGTCGGTGCGCGGCGGCCCCGAGCCGGCGCCTCCCCCTGCCGCCCCGTAGCCTCCACCGAGTGGCGCCATCACGGCGCGCGCGGTGCCTCGCCAAACCCCCAAAACCCACACGCGCGGACGCCGCCCAACCTGCTACGAGCTCAGCGCCTCTCTAGAACGCCCCGCTCAGCGTGATCTGCGGGCCGTGGAACAAATCCGACGCGCCGAAATCGATCACGCGCGCCTTCTCGCCCTCACCGCCGCCGGCGGTGAGCTGTGAGCCGATGAGCTCCCCTGAGTAGGCCCCGTTGATGTACAGCCGCAGTCTGTTGCCATCGCGAAACACCCGATAGCGCGCGCCGATCGCGAAGCCAAGATCCGCCGCCAAGGCGGTGGTCG
>CAYQAC010000313.1:0-2924 GCA_964415255.1 uncultured Polyangiaceae bacterium
ACAACTTCGAATGCTCGAGGAGGATCTTGAGGATGCCGCTCTTCACGACGGGTGTAAACGCCGCTCTAATTTCGGTACGGGGGTCGGGTTCATTCCGGTACGCTTCGGGGTTAGTTTGATCAGGGAGTGAGATTGAGTCAAGACGGTTGTTTCGGGGGGATGCCCTCTCTCGGGACGGTGAGGAGCCCGTAGGGCGACGAGGCGTCCCGAGAGAGGGGCGCGTTCAGCCCCCCTTGGATTTCCGGTGTCGCTTGCGCGCGTCCTGGAGGCGATAGCTCTCTCCGTTGGCTTCGAGGATGTGGACCCGGTGGGTGAGGCGATCGAGCATCGCCCCGGTGAGCCGCTCGCTGCCCATCACCTCGGTCCATTGCTCGAAGGGCAGGTTGGTGGTGATGATCAGGCTGAGACGCTCGTAGGCGCGGCTCACGATCTCGAAGAGCAGCTCCGCCCCCGCCTTGGAGAACGGCACGTAGCCCAGCTCGTCGAGGATGAGCAGGTCGTTTTTCTCCACCTGGTTGAAGAAGCGCTTGAGGTCGCGCTGCTCGCGCATCTCCAGCATCTGGGTGACCAGGGCCGTGGCACTCCAAAACCGGACCCGCTTTCCCTGGGCGCAGGCCGCAAAACCCAACGCGGCCGCAAGGTGGCTCTTGCCGGTGCCGGAGTTGCCGATGAGCAGCACGTTCTCCCGGGCCTCGAGGTATTCGCCGGTGGCCAGCTCTCGCACGAGCGCTTCCTTGATCGAGGGCTGGGCCCCGAAGTCGAAGGCGTCGAGGGTCTTCAGGACGGGGAACTTCGCGCTCTTGACCCGCCGCTGGGCGGCCCGCTGCTCGCGTTCGATCAATTCACGCTCGGTCAGGCGCAGCAGGAAGTCGCCGTAGGCCACTCCCTCGCTGGCGCACGCGGCCGCGACGGATTCCCACTCGCGCCGTACGGTCGGCAGGCGGAGCTTTTCGAGGTGATGCTTGAGAAGGATGCGGTTGCTCTCGGTGCTCATGCCACTTCCTCCCTTCTCGCGGGCGTGCCCAGGAGGCTCCCGTAGTCGCCCGGATCGGTGCAGGCCACCTTCACGACCTTGAGGTGCTCGCGCCCGTCGAGGCGGAAGAGGGGCATCTCGCGGTTCTCCCCGTAGAGGTATTGCTCGATGAGTTCCTTGCGCGGGCATCCCAGGTCCAGCGCCCGCTCCACCGCCACTTTCAGCCGCGCCAGACGGTGCCGTTCGAGCAGGCGCAACACGGCGATGTATTCCCGGGTGCCCTCGCTGCCGTGGGCGGCCTCGAGGCGGCGGCGCAGCACGCCGAAGCATTCGGGCAACTCCCAGCCCTCAAGGGGGCGTGCAAAGTCCAGTGCCCCAGGCTTGCGCTCGAGCAGGGCCAGGTAATGCACCGGATCGAAGGAGACGGCTTCCTTCGACCAGATCCGGCGGTGCTCGGCCACGATCTCCTCCCCGTGGTAGACCCGCACGCTCTCGCAGTCGCCCTTGGCGACCACCTCCCGGTGGGCACAACGCACCGGCACGGAGTAGTCGTTGCCGTCGAAGCGCACCAGGGAGAGGTTGCTCGCCCGGGTCGCCACGACCCGGCACGCCTCGAAGGGGGCCACGGGCAGCTCCCGCATCGCGGCGAGGTCCTCGAGGAGGAGCTCCTCCTTGCGACGCCCTTGGCCGCGCAGCCGGCGACGGAGATCCTCGCGGCAGGATTGCTCGAGCCGGGCGTTGAGTTCCTCCAAGGCACGCACCTCGGGCACGGGGACCAAAAAGTTCGCCCGGCTGTAGCGCACCATGCCCTCGACCACTCCCTTCTCGTTGCCGCGTGCGGCGAGGCAGAAGTGCTCACGGAAGAGATAGTGGCTCTGCAACTGCAAAAACCCCTCGGTGAGACGCCGCTCCCGCCCTCCCAGCATCCGCGCGACGGCCACACGCGAGTTGTCGTAGCTGATGCGGACGGGAACCGCCCCGAAGAAGCGGAAGGCCCGCACGTGCCCCTCCCAGAAGCTCTCGGTGCATTCCCGCTCGAAGACCTGCATGAAGAAGGCGTCGCTGTAGGGCAGGCTCATCACGAAAAAGGGGCACTTGCGCAGCTTTCCGCCGACCTTGACCAGCGCGTGACCGAAGTCCACCTGCGCCTCCCCGGGACGGTGGCTCAAGGGAACGAAGACCTCCTGCTTGAGCGTCTGGATCTCCGATACCAACTCCTTCACCGCGGTGTAACCGCCCTCGTAACCACGCTCGGCCCGGAGCCGGTCGAAGATCCGCTTGGCGCTGTGGCGCTGCTTGCGCGGCACCAAGCCGTCCGCGTCGAGCACACCGCGGACCCAGTCGGCAAAGACGTCGATCTTGCGACCGCGCTTCACGCTCTGCCGGTAGCCCGGCGGTGCCGCGTGCGCGAGCATCTTCTGGAGGGTTTCCCAATGAAGGCCCTCCTCGGCCATCACGGAGCGCTTGCTCCGCCCCTCCACCAGCACTTTTCGGCGAACTCTCGCCCAGGTTTCAATGTTCATGTACACGCATCAGTTTTCATGCGCGTACCGGTTTTCGCCCGACCCTTTTACCGTACCGGTTTTCGGGCGGCGTTTACACCGTCATCGACCAAGCGATAAAGCTGGCGCTTGCTAACGCCGATGGCCTCGGCGAATTCGGCGAACTTGAGAACGCGGCGGATCAGGTTGCTATTCATCGATGCTTTCGGGTTCGCGTTCAAAGCTGAAAAAGGGGTGGCACCGGAAACGGACTTCCT
The DNA here is from genome assembly GCA_964415255.1 of uncultured Polyangiaceae bacterium. Taxonomy (GTDB): domain Bacteria; phylum Myxococcota_A; class Polyangia; order Polyangiales; family Polyangiaceae; genus JAHBVY01. The sequence goes on from CAYQAC010000313.1 coordinate 2,733, forward strand.
GATCCAAGTCAAACCATTCCGAACGCAGGTCATCGACAACGGAAACCATGTATTCCCGGAAGGATGACTCAATGTCGAGATCGTAGGCCCTTGCATCGAAAATCTTGTATCCCGACTCTTCAAAAAGGAGTTCCTCGGGAGAAAGGCCGATCTGCTTGGCGCAGTGTTCTGCCAAAGGCTGGACGCGCTCGG
>CAYQAC010000314.1:0-2834 GCA_964415255.1 uncultured Polyangiaceae bacterium
GGACGAAGAGCGCGCACCTGGCCAAGGGAGGCTCGGGCGTGTGTGTGTTGGGGGCGCTGGCGCTGCTAGTCGGGGCGTGCAGCGCGGAGGACCGCCCGCGTGACCCAGGGGGCCAAGGCGGTACCGGCGGTGACGCGGGCGCTGCCGGTAGCGGCGCTGCTGGTAGCGGTGGCACTGCTGGTAGCGGTGCTGCTGGTAGCGGTGGCACTGCTGGTAGTGGTGGCACTGCTGGCACCTCGGCAGGCTCTGGTGGCGTGGGTGGCACCACGGGTGGTGTGGGCGGCACTGGCGGCACCGGAGGGGACGCATGCGGCAATACGGACCCCAACTGTCGCTGCTCCGGCACCGACATCGTTGCGGCGGACGCTGACAACGACGGTCACGGGAGCATGGCGTGCGCGGCCGCGCCGGGAGATGACTGCGACGACGCGGACTCCACGTTTCAACAGAACGGCTGCGGGGGCTGCGATGTGTTGGCGGGCGAACCAGGTCAGACGTGCAACGACTGCGGCGTCTGGGAGTGCTCGGGCATCAATGGGCTGACGTGCACGGTGCCGAGCCCAGCGCCCACCCAGTGCAGCGCCAACGTGCGGCAGGTGTGCTCGGCTGGGGGCAACTGGGCGAGTTCAGTGTGCACGGGGACTAACCCCGTGTGTCTAGGTGGCAACTGCGTGCAGTGCACGCCGGGGACCTTCAAGTGCACGGACTTCGGCAATGGCGACACGGGGGTGGTCCCCTGCCTGGCCAACGGCATGTGGTTCTCGTCGTGGACGGTGTCTTGCTTTGGTGCCCAGAACTTCGCGTGTGATCCCACCGTCGGTAAGTGTTGTAGCAGCAGCCAAGGCTGCACCGGGATGAACCTGTTGCCACGCGATCAAGATTTGATCATCCCAGAGGCGCCGGCTGCGGCGCCGGCGGCGGCGCCTCCCTCGGCTGAGCCCGGTGAGTACGCCCAGCTCGTCCCCACGGCTGACGTCTTGGCGCTGGGGCTCGGCTGAGCGGCGCTCAGCGCGCTCCATCAGCGTCCAGCCCCAGGCGACGCACGCCAACACCTGACAGGTCCACTGACTTTCGCGCGGCGACGAGCACGCCGCCCCTGGCCATGCGGCGCGGCTCCGTCAGTGGGCCTGCTCACGTCCCTCGGGGCTACTCGCCCGCGCTGGTGCCCTCGACCTTCGCTTGGCCCTTGGGCTCCCCCGTGAGCTTCTCACAGGTCGTCATTGAGAAGCGCGCGTCGATCTTGGGGTCCGTCCCGATCACGCGCCACACCTGCTCTTGGCGCCAATCAAACTGAGGATCGAAGGAGATCCGCACGGTTTTGTCGCCGGTGAGGCCCTCCGCCGCGAGCGCGCTCGCGAGCTGCTTGATGGTGCACTGCGGGAGCGCCGGGGGCGATACGTTCTTCCACTGATTGGTCGCGTTCCACTTCTGAGAGTGGTCCACGTTGCTCGAGGTGAACACGAACTTCTTGATGCTGTCCTCGCGCATCGACTTCGACGCCTGAGTCACCCGGCTCGGTGAGATGTACTCGACGCTCGCGCCCTTCCCGACGTCCACCGTGCCGTCCGCGCGCACCGCCTGGAAGTTGGTGGACCACCAGTAGGCGTCCTTCTTCCACTTCTGCGCCGGCTTCGCGACGCTGGTCATCATCTGATCACCATCGGGGCGCTTTGAGTCGAGGCTGAGCGAGCCGTAAGTCGACTTGCCCTTGGGCGCAATGAAGCGATCCTTCAAGAGCGCGTAGCCGACGCCGCCGCCGCCGACCACCACCACCACCAGGATCATCCCGATGGTGCGCAGCACGGGCATGCCACTCCCGGCTGACATGGCAGCCGCGACGTTGGCTCCCCCGGACGCCATGTGCGGGCTGCCGCCTGGCAGGGTGGCCTGAGTGTGGCAGCTCGGGCACACGCCGATGCCAGCGGCTGGGCTGATCCACACGGTTGTCCCGCACTTCGTGCAGGGCAGCTGAACGTAACCAAAATTCGCCATGCTATCTCTCCCTCGACGCTCATCCTACCGAGGGTGCTGAAACGTCGGTAGAGGTAGTTTCCGTCGGTTAGGGTTGCAGCGACTGCGGCGACTTGCGCTGCCTGACGGAGCTACCAACCCCCAAACCCCCCTGCGGCACATCGCGATCTGAGCGCCTCGCGCCGACCTTCATGACGCGTGCTGGCGCGTCGCGGTGTGGGCTCGGCTTGACTTGTGCTTCGTAAGGTCTACCTTGTGCGCTCCTGCTTGCAGGAGACTCCACGGGGGCGATCGGCTTCGACGTGGGGACTGATCGGTGATCTGCGTGTGATGGCGCCCGCCCCATCTCTAAGCGGGCCGTTACTAATTGCGAACGACAACGCGATCGCTCTCGCGGCCTGAAAGCCGTGGAGCCGTCCAAGGGTGAGATTGTCTTGGTAACCTAAGGGCGTCAGCACAAAGACTGGGTACCCCGAGAGCGCTCTCGATAGGGGTGCTGAGATCAGTGAGGGCTAGGTCGTGACCGAATTCACGAGCCGTGTCTCAGCGGTACTGAGGCTACGCACGTGAACGAAGGTCATCAGGATGCCTCGCGGACCCGGGTTCGATTCCCGGCGCCTCCACCCTGTTCGGAAACCTATTGGGTTTCCTCCCGTCCCGCCGGTCATCTGTCGAGCCTGTACTTCGTCCAGCTTGCTGGACTCCGTACAGGAACGAGCGATTCCCGGCGCCTCCACCCTGTTCGGAAACCTGTTGGGTTTCCTCCCGCCCCGCCGGTCATCTGTCGAGCCTGTACTTCGTCCAGCAAGCTGGACTCCGTACAGGAACGAGCGATTCCCGGCGCCTCCACCCTGTTCGGAAAC
>CAYQAC010000315.1:0-2581 GCA_964415255.1 uncultured Polyangiaceae bacterium
AGGCTTGCGCCCTGCTTGTTTTCGGTCTTCGCCTGGTCGTTGATGTCCAGCGCGCGCGACCGGTCGAGCTGCTCGCCGCGCAGCAGCGCCGTCTCGCCCGCCGTCATCACCTCGGCCTTGCGCAGCATCTGCCGGATGATCACCTCGATGTGCTTGTCGTTGATCTTCACGCCCTGCAGGCGGTAGACCTCCTGGATCTCGCGCACCAGGTAGTTGGCCAGCGACTCCACGCCCTGCAGGCGCAGGATGTCGTGCGGGTTCGGCTCGCCGTCGGCGATCACCTCGCCGCGCTCGATCTGCTCACCCTCGAAGACGTTCAGCTGGCGCCACTTCGGGATCAGCTCCTCGTACTTCTCACCGTCCTCGCCGGTGATCACGAGACGCCGCTTGCCCTTGGTCTCCTTGCCGAAGCTCACGGTGCCGCTGCGCTCGGCCAGGATCGCCTGGTCCTTCGGCTTGCGCGCCTCGAACAGCTCAGCCACCCGAGGCAGACCGCCCGTGATGTCCTGCACCTTGGTGGTGTCGCGGGGCATCTTCGACAGCGGGTCGCCGGGGTAGATCATCTCGCCGTCTTGACACACGATGTTCGCACCCACTGGGAGCAGGTAACGCGCGTCGAGGTCGGTCCCTGGGATCTTCTCTGGCTCACCCGTCTCTGGGTCGATGATGGTGACGCGCGGACGGAGATCCGCTGCGCGCGACTCGGTGACGATCTTGCGGCTCAGGCCGGTCACCTCGTCCACGCGCTCGTGGAAGGTCACGCCCTCCACCAGATCACCGAACTGCACCAGCCCGCGCACCTCGGTGAGGATCGGCGTGGCGAATGGATCCCACTCGGCCACCATGGTGCCCACCTTCACGCGATCCCCATCCTTCACGTTCAGCTGCGCGCCGTACACCAGGCGGTGATGCTCACGCTCACGGCCGGTGTCGTCCATCACCACCAGCTCACCGTGGCGGTTCATCACCACCACCGTGCCGTCCTGCTTCTGCGCCGTCTGCGTGGTGCGCAGCCGCACCGTGCCCTCGGTGCGCGTCTCGAGGCTGCTCTGCTCGATCTTGCCGCGCGCCGCCGCGCCACCGATGTGGAACGTGCGCATCGTGAGCTGGGTGCCTGGCTCGCCGATCGACTGAGCCGCGATGATGCCCACTGCCTCACCGATGTTCACGCGGTAGCCGCGCGCCAGGTCACGGCCGTAGCACATGGCGCACACACCGCGGCGCGTCTGACAGGTGAGCACCGAACGGATCACCACCTCTTCGATGCCAGCGTCCTCGATGGTGCGCACCAGGTGCTCGTCGAGCTCGGTGTTGTTTGGCACCAAGACCTCGCCAGTCAGCGGATCGACCACGTCCTCCAAGACGACGCGGCCGAGGATGCGATCCCCCAGAGGCTGGATCACCTCACCCGCCTCCTCGAGCTTCGTCACGCGGATGCCGTCGAGGGTGCCGCAGTCGTACTCAGCCACGACCGCGTCTTGCGCGACGTCCACCAGCCTGCGGGTCAGGTAACCCGAGTTCGCCGTCTTGAGCGCGGTGTCCGCGAGGCCCTTACGAGCGCCGTGGGTCGAGGTGAAGTACTGGAGCACGGTGAGCCCCTCACGGAAGTTCGCCGTGATGGGCGTCTCGATGATCTCGCCTGAGGGCTTCGCCATCAGGCCGCGCATGGCGGCGAGCTGGCGCATCTGCTGGGTGGAGCCACGAGCGCCCGAGTCGGCCATGATGTAGATCGGGTTGAAGCTGGCCTCGCCGTCCTTGCTCTTCGCGATCACCGCCATCATCTCTTCGGTGACGCGGTCGGCGACCCCAGCCCAGATGTCGACCACCTTGTTGTAGCGCTCACCGTCGGTGATGAGCCCCTCTTGGTACTGATCGACGACCCGCTCGAGCTCCGCTTGTGCGGACTCGATGAGGTCCTTCTTCTTGTCGGGGATGACCATGTCATCCATACAGACCGATACGCCGCCCTTGGTCGCGAACTGGTAGCCCAACGTGCGCAGCCGGTCGGCGAGCAGCACCGTCTCCTTGTTCAGGTGCTTGCGGTAGCAGACGTCGATGAGCTGGCTCAGCGCCTTCTTGTTCAGCACCTTGTTCGCGTAGTCGAACGGGATGTCCGGCGGCAGCACCTCGCTGATGAGGACGCGACCCACCGTAGTCTCCACCACCTGGCTCCGCGGGTTGCCCTCTTCGTCCTTGTCCTGAATCCGGACGCGGATCGGCGCGTGCAGCTCGGCGACGCCGTTGTCGAACGCCATCCGCACCTCAGTAGGTGAGGAGAAGACACCGCTCAATAGTCCGGAGACCTTACTGCCATCGCGGTCCACCTTCAGGGTGTTCTCCTTGAAGGCACCCTTGGCGGCCTTGCGGGCGCGCGTCGCGTAATAGAGCCCGAGCACAATGTCCTGCGTCGGGTTGATGATGGGGCGACCATTGGCGGGGCTCAGGATGTTGTTGGTGCTCATCATGAGCACCCGCGCTTCCATCTGCGCCTCCACGCTGAGCGGCACGTGCACCGCCATCTGATCGCCGTCGAAGTCGGCGTTGAACGCCGTGCAGACGAGCGGGTGCAGCTGGATCGCCT
>CAYQAC010000315.1:2591-2798 GCA_964415255.1 uncultured Polyangiaceae bacterium
TTCAAGAGCACTGGGTGCTCTGTGATGACCTCTTCGAGGATGTCCCAGACCTCCGGGCGCTCCTTCTCCACCATCTTCTTCGCGCTCTTGATGGTGTTGACGTAGCCGCGCTCCTCAAGCTTGTTGTAAATGAACGGCTTGAACAGCTCGAGCGCCATCTTCTTGGGGAGGCCACACTGGTGCAGCTTCAGGCCCGGCCCAACGACG
>CAYQAC010000316.1:0-2768 GCA_964415255.1 uncultured Polyangiaceae bacterium
CGACGTTCACGTGCGGCTTCTTACGTACGAACTTCTCCTTACCCATGGCTTCCTCTTGCTTGCTTCGATCGACGTTGGGGTTGGCTCGTCTGTGACGACCTCTGGAGCCCACCACCAGATTCGAACTGGTGACCTCGTCCTTACCAAGGACGTGCTCTACCTACTGAGCTAGGTGGGCAAGGTGTCCGGACTGAACAGGTGACCAAGGTCACCGGGAGCGGGAGATGAGGTTCGAACTCACGACGTTCAGCTTGGAAGGCTGACGCTCTACCAACTGAGCTACTCCCGCGTGGCCCGCCGGGGCCATTGGCTCCTCAGAGCCAGGATGAGCGCCCCGGGGGGCTCCCACTTCTTTCGATTCGTGCTCCTGCCGAGGTGGCTCGGCGATGATGGCCGGCGGCGCCGGCTGGTTCAGCTCTGGGCCCGCGCTTGGCAGCGTGGGTGAACAGCGCCGGTGGAGGGTGATGGATTCGAACCAACGTAGGCGTTAACCGGCAGGTTTACAGCCTGCTCCCTTTGGCCACTCGGGCAACCCTCCGAAATTTTTAAGAATTTACTAAGTGAACCGTCGTGTTGGCTGGGATGGCTCAGGAGAAGGGAGCCCCCAGGAGCCCTTGAGCGGCGGGGGACTAGAGCCGGGGAGGGGACTTGAACCCCTAACCTTCTGTTTACAAAACAGGTGCTCTACCATTGAGCTATCCCGGCGGGGGATGAGCCAGTTGGATGACGGTGACGAGAAGAAGAATCCTCCTCACGCTCCACGAACCGCTGAACAAGGGCTCAGGATAGTGCTAGCGTGCGGTGAAGTGTGGGGATGGCGGGGAAGAAGCTGGAGAGGAGCGGCAGGGAGGGAGGTAAGAGACGGTGACAAGTATCCCCAATCTGCCGAAAGCCCAACCCCACCGACACCTCAGCCCCCCCAGCTAGTGGACCCTCAGACGGTACGGCCGAGGCTGAACCAAGGGTAAGCTTGGCTCAAGGAAGCAGCGTGACGCGCGACAGGTAGACGTAGGCCGGGCGAGCGGGGGCTTGGTAGCGCCGGGCCTGAGGGCTGTCAAGCACATTGCGTACCGCCCCCAGCCTCGGCATATTCTCCTGTAAATTCAGGTAGTTTCGCTTGAACGAATGATGCGGACCTCGAAGCCTCGCTGGCTCTAGGCTAGGTTGCTCGCCGCCTGCGCGCAGTTCGGCCGGAGCGCCGGTCCTGCTAGAGCGGCGATCCGTTTGCCACCCGGGGAACCAACCCCATGCAGAGCGAGGGCCCAAGCTGCTCCGCCCGCTAGGTGATCGCCGCGCTCAGCGAGGTGGAGGTGCTGGCTCAGGCTAGCAGCGTGGAGCAGCGCAGGGATAGTCAGTTTGCCTTATATTTCGTCGCGAGGTCATCGAGCGCCGCACGAAGCGCGGCCCGGGTGTAGGGCAGCTTGTCGAGGGCGGCCTCCTCAGCGCGGATGGCCGCCTCGAGCTCCTGCTTGCTTCGCGCCGCACGGGCCACCCAGCTGCTCTGTTCGCCGGTGCGCTCCGCCATGCTCAAGGTGTGTTCCATCATTTGCTGCCCCTTGCGCAGCAAGACGGAGTAGCGGAGCCTCATCGCCCCCTCGAACAGCTGCCGGTCCGCTTCCGTCTTGGCGCCGCTCGGCGGGGGCACGCGCATCAAGTCCTGGTGCAGCCGCTGGTACAGCTCTCCCACACGGAAACCCGCCATCGCGGACCAGTGCGCGTCGTAGGCGCGCATCGTGTCGGAGTAGGCGCTCTGCGCGTCGAGCAGCAGCTGGCAGCGCTCCTCCAGCACCTCCCCGAAGTTAGGCGGGGTTGGGGAGAACTGGATCGCCTCGCCTCGCAGCCGCCGCACCTCGCCGAGTGCGAAATAGAGCATGGCTAGATCGGTCGGGAGCCTGCCGGCGCGGTCGAGCTCAGCGCCTTCGGCGAGGCTGCGTCCGCGCTCCACCTCACGCGTGGCGCGCGTGAGATCCCCCGCGGACACCGCCGCCAAGGCGCGGGCCGCGTGCAAGCTGATGAGCTCCAAGGGGCCGAGATCGGTGAAGCGTTGAACGCCGACGTCCGCGAGCCGCCCCGCCTCCTCCCATTGCTCCAGGTAACCCAAGATCCGCACCGAGCGCGACAGGGCGCTGCGCACCAGCTCCGACTCCGGGAACTCGCTCAGCAGCCGCTGGTAGCTCTTCGCCGCGAGCGCGAGCTCCCCCGCTTGGTCGTGAGCATGCCCCGCGTTGAGCAGCGCGTGCGGCGCGAGCTCGCCCTTGGGTGACAGCTGGTACACCCGCGCGTAGAGCTCCGCCGACTCACGGAACTCAGCGCGATCGAAGTGCCATTTTCCACGCTCAAATAGCTGTTCCAGCGAGCCGTCTTCAGCGGTGATCACCTGGCGCTCCACCTCGATGGAAGTGGGAGGCTTGGCCGGCTCGCTCGCCGCGCCACAAGCGGGCAACGCCGACGCGCCGATGAGCATGAGCAGCGCGCTCACCCCGGCTCGCGAAGGTTGCGCTCTCTTGCCTCGAGGGTGGGTCGTCACAGGCAAAGTCTAGAGGAACCTAGCGGCCACGTCCGTGACGCAATGCGTGAGGTGCACCCCCCTGCCCTCGCCAGCCGCGGCGCCAAGCTGGGACAAGCGGCCACCCTTGATCTCCCCTTGGGCCCCCCGTAGGGTGACGGTGCGTCACTCAACCAGGACCAGGAGGTCAATGCCATGAATCGGATGCAGAGCGGGGCGGCAAATCTGGAGACGTTGGAGCAGGAGCACCGGGAGCTCGAGA
>CAYQAC010000317.1:0-2706 GCA_964415255.1 uncultured Polyangiaceae bacterium
CGGCGCGCCTTCGAGCGCAGCCATCAGCTGCGGCACCTCGGGGCAAACGGCGAGCCGCCGCGCGATCAAGGGGGCACCGGGCGGGGGCAGAGCACGCATGGTGGAGGCGCGGCGCACCCTGCCACGAGCCTCGGTTAGAAATCCACCGGCGCTAGCCCGGGGCCGCGACCGCTTCACGCGGCTCAGCGCCCGGCTCCACCCGACGACACGTCGTGGCCGCGCGCCAGTCAACAGTCTAGATTCCCGCCCATGCGACCCAGCTTCAAGCAGCGCGGCCCACGCCGCTCGTTCATCGCTGGGGTCGCCCTGCTCACCCTGAGCTGCGGCGAGTCCTTGATCGACGAGGGCGAGCTCGTCCTGCGCCCCGTAGCTGGCTCCGAGCGCTGGGCGGAGGGCTTTGGCGAACTCGACAGAGTCACTGTCCACACCGTCACCCGCGACGGGGAGCGCGCTCTGTTCAGGGAGTGGGACGCGCCCATCGGCTCGTTCACGCTGGGTCGCGGTGAGATCAGCCGGTTTGAGCTGAGCGGCCCTGGGATCCGTGGCAGCAGCGTGTGGCTCAATCCGGCGGGCCTCGCCGGGCATCGCGTCCCGCTGCTCGTCGGCCCAGCGCATGAGTTCGGGCTGGCTGCCACGCTCCAAGGCGAAGCACCAGAGCACGCCGCGGTGGTCGCTGAGCGCTACCTGCTCACCCTGAGCGGCGCTGAAGGGCGCCTCTATGATCTAGCGCTGCTCGACCAATCACCGCCCTTCGACCTGCCTTGCCCCGGCTCAAGCTGCCAGATCGAGAACGTGGTGATGGTCGGCGGGTGGATCGGCGTCTTCATCGGACCCGACGGCGCCAGCTACCTCGACTTCGACACGGGAGCGCGCGGCTCGGTGACGGCGCCTGAGGGCGGCAGCTTCGGCGACGTGAGCGGTGGCCGACTGGTCCGTGGAGCTAACGATGACCAGTGGCTGGTGGGCGCCACGCGCAGCGCCGCGAGCCCTCGGGTGCTGCACATCGCGAAGGATGGAAAGCTCAGCTTCCTTCACCTGAGCGCGCCACGAAAGGGCGCTCAGGTGAGCTTCCTCGCGAGCCATGGGTTGCTGATCTACGGCGGCAGCTCCGAGGCCGCTGGTGGCGAGCTGCTTGAGCCAGGCGCGGCGAGCTTTCGCCCGCTGCTGCTTGAGCCCGACCCCACTGAGGGCGCGACCTTGCTGCGGCTCGACTACACGAAGCTGTTGCGCGTCGGAGGGCAGCTCGCGGGCGCCCCCGCACCGACGAGGCTCATCACGCTCGGCTGCGCCAGCGTCTGCCCGCTTGAGCCCTACGACCACGAGCTGACGCTTGAGGTGCTTCAGCTGCTCGACGACGAAGGCGACACGCTCGCGCGGGTCAAGACCAGCCCAGACGGTCAGGATCCTCCGGGCGAACAGGTGATTGAGCTCGATCTCAGCCATGCCCCACCCACCTGGCGCGCTGTCCCAGGCCTCGAGCGCCGCGGCACCCAGCTGCTCAAGCTCCCCACCGGCCAAGTCGCTCGCCTCGGCGGTGATGAGCAGCTCGAGCTCTACTTCTGAGGCGCCGGGGATTTTAGGGCACGCGCCCTCATTTCTCCCGCAGACGTCACGAGGTCGAGCGCTACTCCTGAGGCGCCGGGGACTTTAGGGGATCGGGGGGTTGGACAGGTAGTCACCCCATCGCACTGCGTGCCCAGCCATCAGTCAGCCAAGCTAACCATTGACCCGCGCGCTCACTCCAGGCTCGCCCGCACCCGCAGCCCAAACACAACACCGCGCGCGAACGCCTGCGCCACCGCCCCGGGCCACACCACACAACCCTCAAGCGCCCCGTTGCCGACCACCTGAGCCCCCGCCCCCACGATGCTCTTGATCAGCGTGATGCCTGGAGCGACGAGAGCCTGCTCCCCCACCCAGCTGGAGCGCTCACCGAGCCACCTCGAGTTCACCTCCAAGTAGCTCGCTAAGGTGCCGAGATCGCTCCACTCCCCGGTGAGCGGCAGCGTCATCACCGGCTGCCCGCTGCGCAGCCGCGGCAGCGCCACCTCTCCAATCAGGCAGCCGACCTCAGGTAACGCCTCCACCACCTCCGCCGAGAGCTTGGAGATCCCAACGAAATCAGCGCCCTGGTGCTCCTCCCCGAAGCGCTCACCGCGCAGCCGCACCACCTCCCCTGAGCGCCCTACCCCGACGGAGCCCTCCCCTGGCGCGCGCGGCGCGCACAGCAGGGTGAGCGCCGCGCCGCTTGCGCTCAGCGCGCCGATCGGCGGATCGCACCAGATGTCACCGTTCCACACCAGCGCCGCCCTGGCCCCCAAGCGGGCACCCGCGACGCCACCCGCCGTACCGCGGATTTCTGGCTCATGTATCACTCGAGGAATTATTTCTAAAGTATTGATTATACTGTGAAATTCATCCTTCAAATGGTGTAGGTTAAGGCTCAGCTCCGTGACGCCCGCGGCCGCCAGTCGGCGGGTGATGTGGGCAAGCAGCGGGCGATCTCCGAGCGGCACGAGCGGCTTCGGCCGCTCCTCGGTGAGCGGGCGCAAGCGGGTGCCGAAGCCAGCGCACAGGACCATCGCAGCGAGCGTCATGGCGGCACGCTAGCGACGCGGCGCAGGCACCTCAAGCGCCGCCGCAGATCGCTCCCAGAGCGGCGATCAGTTTGCCACCACGGGAGCCCGGAAGAGCGCCCCCATGCGG
>CAYQAC010000318.1:0-2687 GCA_964415255.1 uncultured Polyangiaceae bacterium
GGCGGCGCGGCGATGGCAGGCATGGGCGGCGCGACGATGGCAGGCGGAACGGCCTTCGGGTCCCCCACCGCCGGGGTCGGGGGAGCGTGAACAACTCCCCCCACCCCGGCGGCGGGGGACCCGAAGGCCGCTCCGCCTGCCATCGCCGCGCCGCCCATGCCTGCCATCGCCGCGCCGCCCATGCCTGCCATCGCCGCGCCGCCCATGCCGGCCGCCTCAGCGCCGTACGCTGGGGCTGCAGGTGACCCTGGGGCGGCGCCTGAGGGAGCGAGGCCGGGCGCCGCCGCGCCGTAGGGACCACCGCCGCCCCCATAACCACCGCCCCCATAGCCACCGCCCGCGGGTGGGTAACCGCCGCCCGCGGGTGGGTAGCCGCCCCCGCCATAGCCACCCGGCGGTCCGTAGCCGCCACCGGGGGGCATGGGTGCGGGGGGCGGCGGGCGGCGCCCGCGCCCACCGCTACGGACAATGACGACGACCAAGAGCAAGAGCACCGTGAACCCAAACAACCCCACGAGCACATACAGGATTGGGAAGGGGCCGCTCTGAGTGGCCTTGACCTGGAGGATGGTGTCCGCGGTCACGCCGCTCGTACGCTTCGCCTTGTTATCGAACAGCACGATGCGGGCGACGCCTTGGCTGCCCGAGCCGTGCACCATCTTGTCGTTATCAGGGGCCTCGAACTCGGCGTAGGTGTCGTTCGCCTCGATCGCCTTGCCCTTCATCCCCTGCTGCACGAGCTGCTGCTGCGCCTTCTTCGCTTGCTCGATGTTGGCGCCGGCGATGGCAGCGGGCGGCGCCTGCCCAGCGGGCAGGAAGTAGACCTCTGCTCGGCTGGTGTCGCCACCCCAGCAGAAGTTTCCGAACACCTTAAATTTCCCGCCTGGATAAACGCCGCCCGCGCTGGTGATCTCGTCCTGGGTCAGCTTGTGGTTGACGTCCAAGGGCCAGGTGGTGGGGTCGATGCCCACGGGGACATCTTTGAAGGTGTTGTCGCCGAAGATGGGCGGCTTCACGTTGTTGAAGGCGAGGCCGAACGTCTGCGTGACGCTGGTGGCGACGCAGGAGACGCGCCACTTCACCAGGTACATTTTGGAGAAGCGCGTGCGGACGCTCTTGACGATGGTGTCCGCGCGGTGCCCTTGACCGCCGCGCATGATGGTGTAGAGCCCGCCGATCTCAGGGTTCGCCAGGTTCTGCATGAACTCCATCGAGTTCTGCTTGAACTCGTCGTAGGTCGTGTGCGGGAACCAGACGCTGATGACGGGGAGCGGGCTCTTCGGCAGCGCGGTATTATCCTCAGGGAAACGCCCACCCGTCAGGTACTGTGACAACTGGATGGCGCCGGGGCCCGTGGTGCTCGGGTCGGTGCCGCCGAAGCCGCTCGAGAGCACCACCAGGGCCTGGTGCATGGGGACGTTGGTGTTCTCGCCCACGTTGCCGAGGTTCTTGAATGCATCGGTCACGCCCGTCTTCAAGATGGTGAGCAGCGAGCGGTTGCGGCCAGAGGAGGGCATCACCGCGCCCTGCGAGCGGATCATGGTGCTGGCCTTGGCTTTGTCGGCCGCGGTGACCCACTTGGAGTCTTTGAACACCGCGCGGTCGTTGAACATCATCACGTTGACGATGTCGTTGCGGCCCATGCTGGCGACGAAGCGCTCAGCGACCTGCTTGGCCTCCTCGAAGCCGCCGCGCATGCGCGCGTCGGCGTCGATCATGATGAGCCACGCGGTGCCGACGCCGGGTTGGTTGAGCTGCTCACCCCAGCGGTCCACGCTCACCAACTTCGCTACGTTATCGTTGCCGTCGATCTTCACGGAGAAGATGGCGTTGTCCTTGGGGAAGGGGAACACCTCGTACAGCGCGCCTGGCTTCTCGAGCGCCCCGCTCATGCAGTCGTAGAGGCTGTTGCCCGTGAGCGCCGCGCAAGAGCTCGTCGCGTCTCCGACGCGCTTCGTCTGCACGATCTCCGCGACCATGGTGATGAGCGGGTCGCCGCTCTCGGTGCTGGCCCGCGGATCGATCCGCAGGATGCGCGCCTCAGGGGCGGCGGCCGCGGGGCTAGGCAGCCACCAGAGGCACAGGGTGAGGAGGAGCCACCCGAAGTGGAGCCGTGTTGCGGCGTGACGCGTCGCTGAAGAATGAACCATGTCGAGTCCTTGACTGAAGCCGGCCGCCCCAAGCCGCTTAGACCGGCAAGCTCAGGGCGTTGGTGTGGGCGCGGTGCTCAGATGATCTTGACGGTGACGGAGTAACCGCCGAAGCGGAGGGCGTCGCCGTCCTTGATCTCACGGGGCTGATTGTTGCCGAGCCGCTCTCCCGCCAGGTAGGTCCCGTTCGTGCTGCCTGGGTCTTCTAAGGTGACGCGGCTTGGCCGCGCGCTCGCGTGGATGTGTGCGTGGCGACTCGAGGTGGTGGGGTGATCGATGGCGATGTCGAGCCCGTCCATTGAGTCCTTGCGGCCGATCACGTTGCGCCCTGTGTAGAGCGGCCAGAAGGTGCCTAGCTCGTTGCCCTCGTAGCTCACCAAGAACCCCGTGAGCACTCGCGGGCCGTCCTCCGCCGGAGCTGGCGGCGGGGCATAGTCCGCAGCGGCCGCCGGCGCGGGGGGTTGTCCGAAGCCGGGAGGCGGCGCGTCCGGTGGTGCACCGGGAGGCGCGAAGCCAGGCGGCGCTGCGCCGGGTGGT
>CAYQAC010000319.1:0-2644 GCA_964415255.1 uncultured Polyangiaceae bacterium
ACCGCTCTAGTTGCTGATTTGAGGACGACAACCGGTAAACCGTTTGTCGTCCTAGTAGTCGCCAGGTGGGCGTGCGCGCCGTCCGCGACGGGCGGGAGGGCGGTGTGTTGGCACGAGCTCCAAGCGCACGCCGCACCTGACCTGGCCCCTTCGACGGCCAAGCGCTGGCAGTTGCTCAAGAACAACCAGCGGCTACTCAACCAGCGCCGACAGCGCCGCACCCACAGGCAACGCCGCGCGGAGCCGCAGCGCTGTTGGCGCTAATCGAGGCCGAGCCCTAGGTCGTGACAGATCCGCGCTAGGGCGCCCTGCGGCTCGCCGCGCTCGAATGAGAGCTGGCAGCTCTGCGGGCGCGCGAGGCTCTGCGCAAAATCCATCGCGAACGGCTGCGTCCAGTCGCGAGCGCCGTCTACCCGCGCGCGGATCACGCCACTTTTATCGATGAACCACGTCTCTGGGTAGAGCTTGGTGCCGTACTTCTCCAGCACCAGATCCGCGCCGGGGTCGACGAACACCGGGAAGGGCGTGCCCCCGGGCAGCACCGAGCTCAGGGTGGCGCGGGCGTCCTCCACGCTCTCGTCGGTGCACAGCGAGAGCAACACCACGCCGCTCTTCTTCTGGCGCAGCATGGTGGAGAGCTCCGCTAGGGCGGGCATCTCCTCGAGGCAGGGCCGGCAGGTCTTGGACCAGAAATTCAGGATGACGACCTGACCACGGTAGTCGCTCAGCTTGCCCTTGCCGCCGGTCACCAGCGGCAGCTCGAAATCTGGCGCGAGCCGGTTCTGCGTGGCGTAGTTTGGCCCCAAGGCGCAGAGCGGCGTGCACAGGCGCCGCTGCTCACCATCACGCGCTGTGGCGCCGAAGGAGTACACCCCCAGCGCCGCGACGGCGATGAACGCGAGCTGTGCTACCTGAGCCGGCCTCATGGGGGCGGTGTAGCACGCCAACGCGCGCGAGGCGCTACCTGCGGATCAGCCACTCTGCGGGCTGTGCGCGCGAGGCGCTACCTGCAGCTCGGTTACCCTGCGTCAGCTACTCCGCGGGCTCAGCCTGCGCGGGGTACGCCAAATCTTCTTCCACGTGGGTCGCCTCGCGCTCCTCCTTGGAGCTCAGCAGGCGATCGTCGCGCAGCTTCAGGATGCCGAGCTTCGCGAACACCCGGATCACCGCCCAGGTGGGGTCGATCTCAAACCAGCGCACGGCGAAGTTAGGACGCATGCCGTACTTGTGGTGGTTGTTCTGGAACAGCTCCCCCAAGGTGACAAAATCCACCACCAGGGTGTTGCGGGACTCATCCTTGCTATTGAAGTTGCGGTACCCCGCCCAGTGTCCGAACCAGTTGACGATGGCGCCGTGCACCGGGCCCATCAGGAAGTGCACCGGCAGCAGCAGGAAGTGCCACCACTGGGTCGCGAACACCACGTAGAAGGCGACGTAGGACGCGCCCCAGAGCAGGCTCGTGAGCCAACGCCCCGCGATGCGATCGAGCAGCGGCCAGCTGGGGTACCCACCCTCGAAGCGGGGCTCCACCGGGAAGGTGCCGAGGTTCACGCCGCGGTAGATGTCCCGCGTGTGGTTCATCATCGAGAAGGGGTTGGTGAAGAACACCGGGGAGTGCGGATCTTTTTCCGTGTCGGAATAGGCGTGGTGCATGCGATGCAAGATCGCGTATCCGCGCGGATTCAAATACGAGGACCCCTGGGTGATGAAGGTGCACAGGTGGAAGAAGCGCTCCCAGCCGTGGCTCATGGTGAACATGCGGTGAGCGCCGTAGCGGTGGAGGAAGAACGTCTGAAAGAAGATGCTCGACAGCCAGTGCAGGGCAAAGAACAGCGCGATCGCGAGGGGGAGTTCCATGACCCCCCTTCCCTACAGGGCGCTCGCAAGGCTTCCGTCTGGCGTTTGTCATGATTCCGTCAGGATGCGTGGTGATCGCCCGTGAAATGCGAGCCACATCGGTCGCGGGTTCTTTTGGGGTGCACTCCCGCTTGGTGAGCAACACACGCCCTTGCTTGGCGCAGGCGATGCGCCAGGCCCACTCTTGGGTCACGGTCGTCGACCTCACGGGGGGCTCCACGCGTCCTTGAAGAGCACCTCGCGGCGCTTCAGGGGATTTGAAGAGCCGGTTGGACAGTTCTGCGGTGGGTGCCGCGTGGCGTCATGCACAGGTGAGCAGGTGTGCGGCGGCGCGTGGCGGTGCGTGGCAACGCGTCGCAGAGCGGCGCTCGGAGTAGACGGCGGAGGAGTCAGCGGAGGAGTCAACAGAGCGTGGTGGGGAGCACAGCGGAGCACATGGACACCTGCCACGTGGCGCGGCGTGAGACGTGGTGGGCTGCAGCGACCGATCAGCGATGGGTGTGCTGAAACGACTCAGGACGGCGGAGCGTCGTTAATCCGGCTAGCAGGCCTGGGTAAGACGGCGGATTTCTGGTAGACTGTGGGGCTCGTGGCAGGAGGACTCATGTCAGCTCGTTGGCTCATCTTGGTTTCGTGCGGCTTGCTGGGGGCCTGTGGGGGTTCAGGGGATGCCGGGCTCTTTGGAGAGAACGGAGGGCAAGCCGGGAGCGGTGGGGACGGCGGCGCTGGGGGCACGGGCGCGACGGGTGCCACTGGAGCGACCGGCGCGACGGGTGCCACAGGGGGT
>CAYQAC010000320.1:0-1067 GCA_964415255.1 uncultured Polyangiaceae bacterium
TCCCGAGGGCAGCGGCGCGCCAATCCACATCGACGTCGCGCTGCAGTGGACCGGCAGTTACGTGGATCAGCTACTTTGCTACACGAACAACATCCACAACCGGGACGGCGGCACCCACCTCACCGGGCTCCGCGCTGCGCTCACCCGTTCGCTCAACGCCTACGGCACCAGCGCCAACCTGTTCAAGGACGTGAAGGGCGGCCTCAGCGGTGAGGACGCTCGTGAAGGCGTGATCGCCGTGGTGCACGTGAAGCACCCGGACGCTTCGTTCGACTCCCAGACCAAGAGCAAGCTGGTCTCCAGCGAGGTGAAGGGCCTGGTGGAGAGCGCCGTGGCTGAGGCGCTGGGGCGCTACTTCGAGGAGAACCCGGGCACCGCCCGGAAGATCTTGGAGAAGGGCGTGATGGCCGCCAAGGCGCGCGAGGCGGCGCGCAAGGCGCGCGAGGTGGTGCGCAAGGGCGTGCTGGACAACACCAGCTTGTCCGGCAAGCTAGCTGACTGTCAGTCTAAAGATCCAAGCATCAGCGAGCTCTACATCGTGGAGGGCGAGAGCGCCGGGGGCAGCGCCAAGCAGGGGCGTGACCGGCATTTTCAGGCCATCCTCCCGCTGAAGGGGAAGATCTTGAACGTGGAGCGGGCGCGGCTAGATCGCATGCTGAGCTCACAAGAGGTGGCCACCTTGATCAGCGCGCTCGGCTGCACCATCGGTGAAGATGGCGTGTTCGACCTGAGCCGGCTCCGCTACCACAAGATCATCCTGATGACGGACGCCGACGTGGACGGCTCCCACATCCGCACCCTGCTCCTCACCTTTTTCTACCGGCAAATCCCGGACATCTTCGAGAAGGGCTTCCTGTACATCGCGCAGCCGCCGCTGTTTCGCGCGCGCAAGGGCAAGAAGGATCTCTACCTCAAGAATCAGGGCGCGCTGGATCAATTCCTTGTAGAAAATGGTGTAGACGGCCTCACGGTGACCACCTCCAGCGGGGTGACGGTGAGCGGCAAGCCGCTGCATCACCTGACGGAGGGGCTCCGCGCCTATCGCGCCACCTTGAGCAAGGTGGATC
>CAYQAC010000320.1:1077-2585 GCA_964415255.1 uncultured Polyangiaceae bacterium
CCTATCCAGGTCCGCACAGACTGGGACGAGCGGAGCGAGGCGGGGCGCATCATCGTGAACTTCCGCCCCGGCGCGGCGACCCGCGCGGCGGTGATCGATCGCACCTTGGTGGAGAGCGCCGAGTACGGGGAGCTACTAGGGCACCAGGCGGACATCGCCTCAATCGGCCCGGCGCCGTACAGCGTGCAGGTGAAGGAGGGTCTCCCGGTGCAGGTAGACAGCTCTGAGCAGCTGGAGGCCTTCATCGACGAGCGCGGCAGGAAGGGCGTGATGATCTCCCGCTACAAAGGTCTCGGTGAAATGAACGCCGATGAGCTGTGGGAGACGACCATGAACCCCGACGCGCGCACGCTGCTCCAGGTGCGGGTGGACGACCCGGTGCGCGCCGATGAGCTGTTCACCGTGCTCATGGGCGACCAGGTGGAGCCGCGGCGGCGCTTCATCGAGGACAACGCGCTCAACGTCCGAAACCTCGACATTTGAGCCGCGAGCGTCAGCACGGTCGGGGCGCAGCATGCTGCGCGCTCGGCTCGACGCGCAGATTTTGAACCTCGACCCCGCTCAGTAGCCTCGCCCGTTCCTGGGCGCTGCAAGCCAGCGGCGCGGCCTCCGGCTGTCTCAGCGGGGGGCAGCTCGCCTTCGGCGTCCAGCATCTTCGCGGTGATGCGTGTGAGCATTGTTGGCCAAGCCGTGACGTGTGAGTATCCCGCGCTACGCGAAAAGGTTGCGCCGCCGTGTCCCCGCGGTGGGCTCGGCATGTCACGATCACAGGATCGCCGGAGCGGTCCGGGTGTCTTATAGGAGGTCAGTCATGGTGTCATTTAAGTCAGTTGGGTTGGTTGCAATTTCTCTGTCCCTCGCGCTCGTGGGCTGCGGTGACGACGACGACAAGAAGGATGGCTCGGGCGGCTCGTCGGGCTCTGGTGCGAGCGGTGGCTCTGGCGCGAGCGGCGGCTCTGGCGCGAGCGGTGGCTCGGGCGCAACCGGCGGCACGGCCGGCTCTGGCGCGACGGGTGGCTCTGGTGCGACGGGCGGTTCGGGCGGCGGCCCGGTGACCTGCGGTGGCAACACCTGCGAGACCACCGCCATCACCCTGGACGGCAATCCGATGATGACCTTCCCGCCCTGTTGCGTGGCGGAGGCCTGCGGCTCCGACGTCGACGAAGCGGAGTCGATCCTCGGCGTGACCGGCTGCATGGAGCTCAACAAGGCGGGCACGGCCGACTCAAGCTGCGTGGACGTGCCGGTGGACGTCATCGGCAACGAGGTCATCCTGCCTGGCTGCTGCATGGCGAACGGCATGTGCGGCGTCGCGGTCGATGTCACCGCGCTCGGGGAGGTGGTGGGCGCCACCGGTCCCAACTTCGGTTGCCAGGATCCGACCCCGTTCGTGGACGGCTACGTCTCAGAGGCCTGCGGCGGCTGAGCAGATTGGGACGACAAACGGTTTACCGTTTGTCGTCCTCAAATCAGCAACTAGAGCAGCGCGAAGGGAAGCAGCAGCACGC
>CAYQAC010000321.1:0-2570 GCA_964415255.1 uncultured Polyangiaceae bacterium
GGGTAGGCAGCTTGCCAGCTGCCTACCCCGTGTGGCTTGAGGAGCAGCCCGGTCAGGTGGACATCGCGCTGCTCGCGGTGGTGGACGCGCGGCGTGAGCTGGGTCAGCCAGCCGTGGTCGGCTCGCTCACCACCCAAGGTCAGTACCTGACCTGCTCTGGCTTCCCGCTGGGGGAGGAGTTCGTGCTCTCAAGCGGCTACGTGCGCGAGGCCGCTCAGGGCGCCGCCTTCAAGCATGACTGCGTCGCCGAGCGCGGCTCCTCGGGCGGCCCGGTGTTCGACTCCGCCGGGAAGGTCGTCGGGGTAACGACCTACCTCTTCATGCCCGGCACCCAACACGAACGCGCGGTGGCGCTCGACCTCAGCCAGTACCTCTCGCGGCTGCGGGTCGCCGCCGCTCAAGTCGACGCCGCTCAAGACTGGCAGCCCGTGGGGGTGTGGCTTGAGCGCGGCGCCCGAGTCAGCCTGCTCGCCGACGGCGACTGGAGCTACCACCCGTGGCGCACCCGCGCTGAGAGCCGCGGGGTGCACCGGCCGGAGCGCCACGGTGAGGCGCTGGACGCCTCGCTGCCGTTCGCCTCGCTCATCTGCCGCGTCGGCGCTGGCGCGCCAGCGCCCGTCAATAAGCGCTGGGCCGGCAGCGGCGCTGGGTCCATCACGGTGAGCGACCTCACGGCGCACGAGGCGGGCGAGCTGCTCTGCCGCATCAACGACACCCAGCTCGAGGACAACCGCGGCTCGATCCGCGTGCTGGCGCTCGCGCGCCGCTGAGCCGCGCTCCCCGCGCTGACCGCGGCCACCAGTCAGCTAAGCTGACTCATCAGGAGACACGGCTCACAGGGACAGCTGCGACGAGGCCGCGACGGCCGCGGTTTGTTCCGCGCGGAACTGAGCAAGCGCCGTGCGCACCTCGGGGTACTTTCGGGCGAGCTGCGCGGCCGCGAGCAGGGCGGCGTTGATGGCACCTGGCTTGCCAATCGCTAGGGTGCCGACCGGCACACCCGCCGGCATTTGCACGGTGCTGAGCAGCGCGTCCAAGCCAGACAGCGCCCAGCCTGTCATCGGCACCCCCAGCACCGGGAGCAGCGTCTTGCCCGCCATCACCCCCGCGAGGTGCGCGGCGCCGCCCGCCGCGGCGATGATCACCTCGAGCCCGCGCTCCTCGGCGGTGGTCGCGTACTCGAAGGCGAGCTCCGGGCTCCGGTGCGCGGAGATCGCGCGCGCCTCGAAGGCGATCCCCAGCGTCTGCAGGGTGAGCGCCGCGTGCCGCATCACCTCCCAGTCGTTCTTGGAGCCCATCACCACACCGACCTTCGCCTGCACTTCAGCCACCTTGCCTCCCGTTCGCTGTGTCCACCGCGCCGACCGCGACGCCGACGCCCCCTATCACGACCTTTTCGTGCGTGAAATCACGGAGACCTCGGACGACGTCGTCGACGTGGCCGCTCATCACCTCCCGCGCAGGGCCGGCCCGCGACGGCCGCGAGTGACGCGCGGCGCTTCGCGGTGCAAGCCAACCCCCAAAACCCTGGCTGCGCCCGACGGAGCGACGGATCCGGTGCGCAGCCCAAAGCCCCGCTCCGTCAACGCCCAACGGGCGGCGCTCCACGGCATGCGGCGCTCCACCGTATCGCGCCGCTTCGAGTCCATCACCGGCGACGCTCGGTGCCCCCGGCGCGCTCGCGCAAGATGGAGCTCACCTTGGTCGCCAGCATGTCCACCGCCACCCGATTCAGACCCCCCTCTGGGAAGATGACGTGGGCGTAGCGCTTGCTCGGCTCCACGAACTCAAGGTGCATCGGGCGCACCGTGCCGAGGTACTGCCTCACCACCGACTCCAGCGTGCGCCCCCGCTCCACGATGTCGCGGTTGATGCGCCGCACCAGCCGGAGGTCAGCGTCCGTGTCCACGAACACGCGGATGTCCATCAGCTCGCGCAGCGCTTTATCCGCGAGGATTAAGATGCCGTCCACCACGATCACCGCGTGCGGCTCCACGCGCCGCCGCTCGATGGCGCGCGTGTGGCTGCGGAAGTCGTAGATCGGCGCGTCCACCGCCTGCCCCCCGCGCAGCGTCGTCAGGTGCTCGACCATCAGCTCCGTCTCAAGCGCGTCGGGGTGATCGTAGTTGATCGCCTCGCGCTCCTCGGGTGAGGTCTGGCTGCGGTCACGGTAGTACCAGTCGTGCTGCAGCACGATCACCGAGTCGTCGCCGTGCAGCCGCTGGATCTCGCGGACCACCGTCGTCTTGCCGGAGCCCGAGCCGCCGGCGACCCCGATCACGATCGGCTGGGGCAGTTTACCCATGGCGCGCACCATGGCAGAAAGGCCGCCGGTGTCCTATCCCCACCCCACCTGAGCGCTGGGGTTTTTGGGGGTTGGTCTGCGCCGCTGCCCCCCTTCAGCGCGCCGTCCATGAGCCGAGCCCTCGCCATGTCGTCCCCCACCTCGCCCCGTCCCTGCCCCCCTCGTCCCTGCCAGCGCTGCACCTGGCGCGCCCCGCGACCTGACAGGCTGCTGCGCGGGTCGCGCTCCGCCCCGCGCGGCTCGCTCAGCGCGCTCAGCCTCGGGC
>CAYQAC010000322.1:0-2563 GCA_964415255.1 uncultured Polyangiaceae bacterium
CGCTAGAGCTGTGTGCAGGGCGACAAACGGGTTACCGTTTGTCGCCCTCAAATCTGACAACTAGAGCGGCGAAGGGGGAAGCAGCACCAAGCGGAGGACTAGGGAAACCGTGCCCTCGCCCTGCATGGGCGCGGTTTTCCTAGTCCGTCTGGTGGCGAACTGATCGCTGCTCTAGGGCGACAAACGTTCGGCGCTGGTCGCGTGCCGAGCGCCTCTGGGGTAGAGCCCATGCCTTGTGACTGACCTGCCCCGCATCACCCACGCGCGCTTCACCGCCGGCGCCACCGACATCAGCCAGCTGCCGCCTCCCGTTGGGGTGGAAATAGCCTTCGCTGGGCGCTCCAACGTGGGCAAGAGCAGCCTCATGAACGCGCTGATGGAGCGTAAGAACCTGGTGCGCACCAGCTCCACCCCAGGCTGCACTCGTCAGGTCGCCTGTTTTGAGGTGGGGGGGACTGACGGCTCACGGGTGACCTTGGTCGATCTGCCAGGCTACGGTTACGCCAAGCGCTCCAAGACGGAGCGCCGGCAGTGGGCCGGCTTGATCGAGGCCTATTTGCTTGAGCGGCCCACGCTGCGCGTGGTGTGCGTGCTGGTCGACTTTCGCCGCGGCGTGGAGGAAGAGGAGCGCGACCTGCTCGAGCTGTTGCGCCAGCCCGCGCGCGTGTCGCGCCCGCCGCTCGCGCTCTTGGTGGTGGCGACCAAGCTCGACAAGGTGTCGATGGCGCAGCGCAAGCCGGCGCTGGCGCGGGTGGAGCAGCAAGCGGGCTTCAAGGTGCTGCCGTTCTCAGTGCAAGACGCCGCGGCGCGCGCGGGGCTGTGGCGTCAGCTGCGGCGCCACGCGGGCGTGCTCGCCACGCCAGAGGCAGGCGCCTTCGTGGCAGACGAGGCGCCAGGGAGCGCACCCGAACCCCCAAAAACAGCCGTGGATCAGGCGTGATGTCTTCACACCAGGACGTGTGAGGCTGCCGCTCCATGCGGTCGCGATGCTGCGGCGCTGGCCTGCGCGGAGCACCCGGTCAGCCGGCTAAATATCCGTGAGGAAATGTTTGAAGCCGGTCAGGCTACGGTACCGAGCCGACCTCTTCCATGCCCTTCAGCTCGCGCTCGCAGTCGCCGTACAGGCTGAAGCGGTGGCGTGTGCCGGGCACCCGGAAGCGCCAGGCGGGGCCGGCCTTGGCGCGGTAGTACTCAAGCTCCGCGGGCTTGTCAGTGGGGATGTCTTTCGCGATGGCGTGGGCCCACACCTCTCGGGGGCCGCAGCGGGGCTCGGGCAGGGGCTCGAAGCCGGTGACGCCGCAGCTCGTCTTCGTCTCGTCTTCGTCCTCTTGCAGGCCCTGCGGCGTGATGCGCACCACCTGCTTGCCGCAGGTGGGCCTGAGCGCGCGCCCCTCAGGATCGCGTGGGGGCTGCGGGCCATCGCCGGCGCGGCTCTGGAACACGTAGCGCACCTCAGAGCCTGAGGCGTTGATGTCGACCACGCCCTCCGAGGTGACGCCGCGGAGCACGATGCCGCGGAGCACCTCGCGCGGCGTGCGCTCGCGAGCGGCGGGGAGCGTGGCGACGGCGTCGATCGCTTGTGGGAAGCCCTTGACCTGGCTCGTGTCAGGTGGCCCTGGTGGCTCGGGGGGCGACGGCGTGTTCTTCCACTTAGCCCACCACGCGAGGCTGAGCGTGGCCAGGAAGGTGACGAGCAAGATGGACATGCCCGTGACCTTGTCGCCTCGTGGCCGGACCTCGCCGGCGATCGGCTTGGCGGCTTGAGCCGTCTCAGGGGGCGTGGGCTCGGCGGGCTCAATCGAGCGGTCGGGTCCGTCCATCCGCGGGGTCTATCACGCAGCGCGCGGATCAGCGCGGTGATCGACGCGGGGAGGGTGCGCTTGGGGTGCGCGCCGATCGGTGCGGCTGCCCAGAGGTACGGTGCGGGTGCTCGGAGGTATGGAGCAGGCGCGGCGAGGGGGGTGCGACTTGGGCATGCGGCTGTGATTTTTTACTGGGGAGTTGCGGGCTCAGGATTTTGGGGGTATGAAAACCGTCCTCGTTCGGCTCCGGGTAGATCCCGGGGTCGGCCCGAGCCCGGCGTGCTGGACACGCGGGGTCTCGGGTGGAGGGCTACCTCCGTCGCGCTCGAGCTCAGGTTCGCGCCGATGGAGAGCGGATAGGGCGCATAACTCAGCGGTAGAGTGCAACCTTCACACGGTTGAAGTCGCAGGTTCAAATCCTGCTGCGCCCACCATTCGAGGCACCGCGGAGCCTGGAGCGGCACACGCGTGTGGTTCTTTCGAGCGGGTCCGCTCCGCTCTTCGCTGCGCGTAGCGAAGTCTCAGTCACTCGTCTACCCGCCTTTTTGTCCGATGTCTGAACCAACCCGTGAGGGCGGCGCCGCCGACCTCAAGCCGCCGCACCACGTCAACGCTGAGCCCCTCGACCCTGGTGAGCGAGGGCCCCTCGGGGCGTCCTCATCGAGGGAGCTGGGGGGCGTGCCCTCCCAGGCGCCTGCTGAGGAGCCCGCTCCGCCGCCGTCAGAGGAGGCGCCTGAGGATCCCTTCGCGGGTGTGGTGGG